>JAIFMU010000263.1 GCA_020048285.1 bacterium
CACCCTTGCGTTTCACTATACGCTTCCTCCGACACTCGCGTTAGGGACTTTCACCCATTAGATATTTGACATGCGTGGCACACAAGAAAAAGAGCTGCCCGTTTAGGCAGCTCTTGAAATGACAATTCACTTTGAAATACTAATAATCTAGGGCAAACTGTCGCGATCTTCCCGGAATCTGTTTTGGTTCTGGTCGTTGTGGGACAACTCGCTGTTCATCGGCGAGATCAAACTTTTCCAGTTGATCTTCCAGAACGCGGGCTTGAGTCGAGAGTTCCTGCGCCATCGAAGCGGTCTCTTCGGCAGTGGCGGCAGTGCGAGCAGTCACCTGTTCAATTGTCGAGATTTTCCCTTTGATCTCCTGAATGCTGTTCACCTGACGAACGGCTGCTCCAGAGATATCTTCAAGGGAACTGTTGATTTTTTCAACGCCATTGACGATCTCTTTCAGCGAAGAACCGGTCTGAGCGGCAATAGCAATACCGTTTTGCACCTTGAGATTAGAATTTTCGATCAGTGTGGCAGTCTCTTGAGCTGCTTTTGCTGAACGGGAAGCCAAATTGCGCACTTCGTCTGCCACAACTGCAAATCCTTTTCCATGTTGTCCCGCCCGAGCTGCTTCGACGGCAGCATTCAGTGCGAGAAGATTGGTTTGGAACGCAATATCATCAATCGTTTTAATGATTTTCTGGATTGAAGTACTGGAGTGGCGGATAGCATCCATTGCCACGTTCAATTCATCCATCTGGCGACTTCCGGTAGCAGCATTCTGGTTTACCGTTTCTGAATACTCCCGCGCACCTGAAGCTTTCGATGCACTTTCAGATGTTTCTGTAGATAGCAGATCAATCGCTGCAGTAACCACGTCGATATTCATGGCCTGTTCCGAAGCTCCGTTCGCAAGATCCTGTCCTGAAGAGGAGAGTTGATCCGAAACCGTACTCACCTGAACAGACATTTCTCGTACGTTGTTCAGTGTTTCGTTCACCTGATTGATCATTACGGTCAACGATTTGTTCAGTTCATCTTTTTCAGAACGGCTCTGTGGAGAAAGATTCCAGACGCCTTCAGCCATGGAAGCGGTCAATTGAACCACATCTTTTTCAGCTTTCACCATTTTTTCAATCGCCTGAGTCAGGTTGGTGATTTCGACACTTTTTTCTACACCTGCAAAGAACTGTTCTACATCGATAGAGAGATTCCCCTCTTCAGCCACGGCAGTGGTGAAATCAATTCCTCGACGAATCGGCGCAATAACAATTTTTTTCAAAATTTTATTGATTGTCAATGCGATAAGAACATTCACCAAAATAGTGAGAAGCGTAAAGAAAAAGACCATGCGAAGGCTTTTCGCGAACATCTGTTTCTTAAACTCCTCTTTTTGTTCCAGAAGGCGGAACTGATCGATGGTAATTTTCAATTTTCCCATCTCCTGCTCAATTCCGAGCTTGGCAGGATCGGTCTTGATAACTTTCTCGACCACGAGAAGGCTGTCAGATTTGGCTTTTTCTGTTTCAATAAGAAGCTGTTTTCCTGAGGGGTCTACAATTTCTACACTGCTCACATCTTCGTCGGCAAGAAGTTGCGTCGCTATGGTTTTAAGGGTGAACATATCTCCACCCATAACCAATTCAGGAGTAATTTTTGAAGTAAGATTGCCCAAAAGTTCACCTTTGGAAACGTAGTTTTCCCGAAGTTGATTCTCCTGATCGGCAATCATCTTTCCAAATTGATGGTTTGTATTCAGGAACAGTCCCGTGAATACGATAACCAAAAGCACCGTGAGCACAATGCTCGAACTCACCGTAAAGCGACGTGATAGCGTCTGTTCCTGTTTCATACAAACCCTCTCTTATTGAACCGGAATTACTTTTACCGCATCGGTAACACTAGCTTTAGCAACATATCCGATAGCACCGGGAACATTAGAAACAACTCCAATTACCGAGGCATCACTACGCTGAATCATCGGCGCAGAACCAAGCCCTTTAATCTGCTGAGCAACCCAAAACTCTTTATAAGCATCAGGAGCTTGAGCTGTCACGTCGGTAAGAAATCCTTTGGTGATAGGTGCTGTCATGTCCTGATTGATCGGTACAGCCACCTTTCCGCCGAGATCTTTCGATTTACCGGTATAGAGTCGTTTGAGTGTCGCCTTGTCGATAGAAGCGATTGAATTACCTTTATTAACGACAACAATATAGTCCGCCGCTGCAACGGCAATTGCTGCAGCGAGAACAAAAATAGATGTTAACAATTTTTTCATTCTATTTCTCCTTAAAATGCCATACTGAACTGAATATTAAGTGCACCGGCATCAAAAACCGTTTCATGATCTTTGTAGATACCCTGTGTCAGAACATCTGCATATGAATATTCTGCTTTAATAATAAAGTTCGTGAACAGGCGGAGATTTACACCACCTACATAGGTCTGGAAACCTTCAAGTACACTGCCCGGAGTTCCCGTGTTTGAACCAGACATGAATGTACCGGCATTGTTGTCCGCACCTTCCTGCATAACCCGTTCGTACATCACATAGGGAGTAAGGCGTGCATTTTCTCCCATAGGGATTTTATATGATGCCAATCCGTAGAATCCCGTCGTTTTGGTAAGAGAATCATTTTTCAACTGATTTTTAATTCTCTGCTGGTTGAACTCTGTCTGAAGTGAGAATTTTTTCACGTCGAGAACCGCGTCGACACCAAATACATTTTCACGGGCCTGAGCCTTCATGACATCATCATAGCTGTGATTGTCAGGATTAAGTGCTTGCGTTGCAACGTATTCTCCGACCTTTGTTTGAATATACGACGCAATACCTGTTGGATCGAGTTTTCCTGTTGCCACAAGACCGGCCGCTTCATTAGCTGCATCGGTAGCAGGTTTGGTAATGTCAACTTTTACAATGCGCTGACGATACTCCTGTTTTTGCATGCCACTAAATCCAGATGCTCCGATTTTCAAACCGCTTGCCACAGGAAAGTTGACTGAAAGATTTCCGCCCACGGCGAGGTCTTTCGGTGTTTCTATCAATAGAGAGTTCCGTGTTTCATCGGTATTGTGGATACGTCCCGTGGAAAGATATGCAGAGTAATCGAGATCGACATCGCCGATATAGCCGCGACCCCGTTCCATTATACCAATTTGCGATTTCGGGAAAATTGACACCAATCCTGTTTGGAATGGCTGTTTTACCGTGAGAATTACCGGTGATCCGTGGTCTACATTCCATACGCCCGCGGGAGTAATAAATTTCCCCGCAAGAAGATTAGCTTTATCATTAAACTGAACTTCCATCCATGCACGCTCTATTGAGAAAGATCCCCAATCGTAGACGATCCCTTCAAGTGCTCGAATTTTTGAATTCCCTTCTAGAGTTGTTCCTTGAGTTTCACTCACTTTTGTTTCACCAGCTGCAGGAAGCGGTAGAGTTCCGATTACAGTATTTACGGCGCCTCCTTGAGAAACCGTATAGACTGTTGTCCCTGCTGTTGATCTGTTTGCTACGGGATCTCCTTGAAAGCTCAGTTCTACCATTGCACGGGTATTTCCGTTGGGACGGAAATCGAAATAGGTGTTTACATGAGAAAGATCGACGCGAAGTTTATCGTCATAGCGCAGACCTCTAAATGCGGCGTTATCTTCCATCCAGTATTTGGTGATGTTCAGGTCGGCAAATCCGTACACTTCAAATTTGCGATCCTGTTCCTGAGCAAATACAGATCCGCACATACAGATTGCTGCAATTGCTGCTGTTCGACACATTTTCATACAGTCCCCTTCGATAAACAATCGGAAAATTTCCCACAATTGTTTCATTCTGAAGAGTTCATGTCAAACAAAATTTTTTTAACAGTGTCAACCGGTAACGAAAAAAGGCGAAACCGTTTCCAGTTCCGCCTTATCTATTAACTCTAAGAAACGCTTAGATTCTGAAGCCTGGCATTTTGCGAAGACGAACTGACTGTGGCGTTACTTCCACAAGTTCATCGTCATTGATCCATGCGATACAGTCTTCGAGATCCATAACTTTATGCGGAACCAGAACGGTGGCATCATCGGCACCAGAAGAGCGCATGTTGGTAAGTTTTTTCCCTTTACCCGGATTCACCTTGAGGTCATTTTCACGACTGTGTTCACCGATGATCTGACCTTCATAGAGATCTGGACCAGGGCCAACGAACAGACGTCCGCGTTCCTGAAGATTTGCCAGAGCAAACGCTACAGATTCACAGTTGACCATACAGTAGAGCGCGCCGTTCATACGGTGAGTAATATCTCCTGCGTATTCGCCATAGCCATGGAAAATGTAACTCATCATACCCATACCGCGAGTATCGGTCATGAACTGAGATTTATACCCGAGAAGTCCGCGAGTCGGAATGATGTAGACAAGACGAGTAAGTCCGCCTTCCATCTGATCCATAGAGACCATACGACCTTTGCGGCGACCGAGTTTGTCGATCACTGGACCGGTGTACTCTTGGTCTACGTCAACGGTGAGTTCTTCGAACGGTTCGTGTTTTACACCATCAACCGTTTTGTAGATCACCTGCGGACGACTCACCTGAAGTTCGTACCCTTCGCGACGCATTGTTTCAATAAGGATCGAAAGGTGAAGTTCACCACGACCAGAAACTGAGAATCCAACGCGGTCTTCGAGAACTTTATACGAAAGAGCTACGTCAGAAAGACACTCTTTCGCGAGACGATCACCGATGTGGCGGTTGGTGACGAATTCACCCTCTTTACCGGCAAACGGCGAGTCGTTTGGTACAAAGTTCATCGAGATTGTCGGCGGGTCGATTTCCATCGGAGCCAATGGCTGAGGATCGAGTGGGTCGGTATAAGTAACACCCACGGTGATATTATCTACACCGGCAACCGCAACGATTTCTCCACAGAACGCTTCGTCGACCGCTACTTTTTCGTTCTTCACGAAACGGTAGATTTTGGTAACTTTTGATTTGCGCATATTGCCTTCGCGGTCAATAATTGCAATCTCTTTGTTGGTCTTGAGCGATCCCTGAGTGATCTTACCGATCGCAAGACGACCGAGGAACGCTGTATAGTCAAGGGAACTCACGAGCATCTGAAGTGGAGCTTCAGGATCGCCGTTTGGCGCGGGGATTTTTGCGATTACCATATCGAGAATCGGCGCCATGTTGTCGTTCTCTTCGCCGATTTCGTTCATCGCGTAACCCTGTTTCGCCGAAGCGTATACTACAGGGAAATCGAGAAGGTGATCCGGTGCATTGAGTTTTACGAACAGGTCGAACACCTGGTCGAGTACCCATTCAGGGCGAGCGGCAGGTTTGTCGATTTTGTTAATCACTACGCCCACAGGAATATTCATGGCAAGAGCTTTTTTCAGAACGAAAAAGGTCTGAGGCATAGGTCCTTCCTGAGCATCAACTACAAGAAGTGCGCCGTCAGCCATGCGAAGTACGCGTTCAACCTGACCACCGAAGTCTGCGTGTCCCGGGGTATCGATAATGTTGATCCAGTGACCTTCATACTCGAATGCGCCGTTTTTAGCGGTGATAGTAATTCCGCGTTCGCGTTCGATATCACCGGAGTCCATAAGACGTTCCGTGTGCTCTTCCCGTTCGCCGTACGCGCCGGCCTGTTCGAAAAGTTTGTCTACGAGAGTTGTTTTACCGTGGTCAACGTGAGCGATAATCGCGATATTTCTGATCTTTTCCTGAAGCATACTGTTCCTTTTGGGGGCTAAATAAATTCGGGGCTAATATATATGCGGACTGTGCAGATAGGGATTCTCTCAAGAAATTCTTGCAAAAACGGAAAAACTATAGTACGCGGGAAAGAAGATGTCGATGGCTCGGTTGTTTTAGTGTCATCTACCGTTCCCGAAGTGTCATCTGTAGTTTTCGCAGTGTCAATGGCTCGGTTGTTTTTGGGCGTGCCGGTTCGCCTTGGCTCACCGTCGGGCCCTGCCAAGGGTTCGCTACGCTCCGTGTGGAGTACCACACCCGCTTCGCGGCCTTTCTGGTCCCTCACGCGAACACGCCCACCGAAAGTGTTTCCCCGTCCGCCGCATTGGTTGTTCTTCATTTTTTTATCATAGGAATATTTTGGGCTCCGGCGTACCATTTACACTTTCCGGCGTACCATTTACACTTTCCGGCGTACCATTTACACTTTCCGGCGTACCATTTACACTT
>JAIFMU010000119.1 GCA_020048285.1 bacterium
TTCGCATGGACAAACCCGTCGAAGTGGCCGGTGCTCTCTTTGAATATTTCGAAGAGCGTCTGAAAATCACCAAGGATGAAAATGCGTGGGCGGTGGCTCAAGGACTTGCGGCTCAGGCAGAATATCTTGAAACTCAGCGGAAATCCTTTACCGAAGCGATGAACAATCTGATCGACAACGATAAAATCGGGCTTCTTTTGGTGGGCCACCCCTATCACCACGATCCGGGCCTAAACCATGGAATCCCCGAAGAGTTCCGCAAGCTCGGCTATCCGGTCTTTACGGTGGAATCTCTTCCGGTGAGCGATGAGTTTCTTGCTCCGCTCTTTCCAGAACTGACGGAAAAGCATGGCTACTTTGATATCAGTGATGTGTGGCAGCGAAATTTCAATCGAAACACGAACCACAAGATTTGGGCAGCAAAGATTGCGGCTCGCCATCCGAATCTCGCCGTGATCGACCTGAGCAGTTTCAAGTGCGGCCACGATGCTCCGACCTACGCCTATGTGGATCAGATTCTCGATTCGACGGAAACGGCTCACTTTATGTTCCACGATATCGATCAGAACCGCCCCGGTGCATCGTTCAAGATCCGTATCCAGACCATCGACTACTTCCTGAAACAGGAAGAGGAGAAGCTTCGGTCTAAATCGTGATATATTCCCGGGGATGAATCCCCGGGCTTCGATAGAATGTCACCCTTGGGGTTTGGGCTCAATCCGGTAGGATTCAACTGTATTGTAGACCCGGAATTTATTCCGGGGAATGGATATTTGTAATACAATTTGAAATTCGAATTCGGATCTTTTGAGGACAAAAGGTGTCCGGCAGATTGTTTTGGTCGGCCGGAATACAGCCGAGCCAAAACGCCGGCACCTTTCGTAACGCAATCCTTCGGATTCCCCCCAAACCCCCGGCGGGGGCTTAAATCGGGAATCCGAAAACCGATTTTCTGGATCTGACGGGGATTTTCTGGATCTGACGAGGATTTTCGGGATCTGACGAGGATTTTCGGGATCGGATAAGGATTTTTTTTTGCCTGATCGGAAGAAAATGCGGTGTCTATATTTTTAATAGAACTATCCCAACGATTCCAATTTTTATTGAAAGATGTTATGAAAACTTTAATATTAATCTTAATGTTGCTTTGTATTTCATGCAAGAATGAAATCAAAACGGGAAATTATTTAAATGATATTTATTCATCAACAAAAAGTTTAAATCTTTGCAATCTAACTCAATTTAAATGGGACAGTGTCAATATTAATTATGTTGAAAACTCAACAGCGCGAGACCGAAAATTCTCTACAGATTTTCATTTTTATCATGAAAAGAAAATCGTGTACCAAGAGTCTATTGACATGCTCGCAATTACCTCAAGAATCAAAAAGATATCCTATCTCAGATCAGAAACAAATTTTAAAATATTATGGGATAAGTCATATACAATTGGTGCAATAATTAAATGCGATACTTGTGACTAATTTGAGATTTCGGGGGCGTTGCGGGGGTGTCCCCCGCTTGGGTGGGGAAGCAAAGACCGACTTTGTGAGGAACAAACAAAGGCGGGCTGAAGCGGGGGGAGGGGCGAAGCATCCCTACCCCGAAAGAGAAAAACAATGAAGGTTGTGGTAAGCAATCGGATTGATATAAATACAACTAAAAACCAAATTGAGGCAGGAGCCTCACGATGGGCATTCCAAGGCAGGAGCCTTGGAACGAGATTCATCCGCATGGATGTAATTAACTATTAGCCTCGGAATTTATTCCGGGGAAACAGGGAACAAACATGACTATAAAAGCACCAAAGACCGTCCAAACAGAGAACTGGCAGGGATACAAAAATCCCGTTTGGCACAAAAAAGACAAAAAGAACGTTACCATTCTCTACAACATGATCGAACGACGGAAATCGTTTTTCCTTCGTGCCTACATGGAACGCAACGGCTACAACTATGTGGATCTTGGCGATCACGTCAAAGAGGATGTGCAGTTCGGGCGGGAATGGGGAACGCGGATGCAGTGCAATCCGATCTATTTCACTGCCGGTGCGATTATCCGCAATCTCCTTCGGATCGAAAAAGAGACAGGTCTTTCCAAAGAGAAGATCGTAAACGACTATGTGTTCCTCGGCGGAGGCGGTCAGTGCGGCCCCTGCCGCTACGGCATGTATCCTCAGGAGTATATGAAAGTTGCCAATTCGGCGGGATTCAAAGATTTCCGATTCCTGATTTTCAACTCGGACATTATTCAGGATCCACCGATCCCCAAGGAAGCGGCGTTTCAGTTCGATGTGGGCTTTAAAGTCAACTTTATGCTGAGCTTTATTCTCGCGGACTTTATGCATATCGCCGAATGTGCACTTCGCCCCTATGCGATGGACAAAGAAGCGGCTTTGAAAACAATCACTCAGTGCGAAGAGATGATTCTCGAAACATTCAAGAGCAAACTCTATCTCTTTAAACTTCCCGGAGTGTTGCGGAAAGTCGGTAAGATTCTCGCGGCGGTTCCTCGCAAGGATATCAAGCTTCCGCAGATCTTTATCACCGGCGAAATCTTCGCAAATATGGCTCACAACGATGGAAACTACAACCTTCGCCGGTTCATCATGGACGAAGGTGGTGAAGTTCTTCCGGGGATCTTTTCCCAGCGAGGTTCTTACGAAGGGTGGCGTCGTATCAAGGAAGCGGAACGGAAAATCCAGTACGCCGCTTCGCCAAAAGAGAAACGATACTGGCAGATCTATTCGTTCCGCCAGAAGATCTCCTACAATCTGGTGAAAAAGGCGTACGCGTGGCTTGAAAAAGCAATTGATCCGAAACAGTTCGGCGGAAAATCGGAGATGCACGATGTGGCGGAGCTGGCGAAAATCGGCGATGAACACTACAACACGCTCATTTTCGGCGGTGAAGGAAACATCGAGATCGGTGAAGCGATCTACTATCAGGACAAAATCGATGGATTTGTTTCGGTTAAACCGTTCGGCTGTATGCCTTCAAGCGGCGTGAGCGATGGTGTTCAGTCGAAAATTATCGGCATGTATCCGCATCTCAATTTCCTCTCGATCGAAACCTCCGGCGACAATGAAGTGAACATTCTTTCGCGCGTTTCCATGATGCTGTTCAAAGCAAAACAGCGGATGAAAGAGCGTGAGATGGGAGTTAAACCGGTGGTGGATGCTTCGAATCTGGATATCATAACGACCTGTCGGGAGTAGATCGCTCCCTGAGCTTGTCGAAGGGAGTTCATTTCGACAGGCTCAACGACCATAAATCGGTTGGGAGAAATCCCCGCCGATTTTCTTTACAAACAACAGCCAAAGTCGTACTATTTCAGATAAACCAGTTTTAAGGAGAACCAATGTACTATATCAAAGAATCCGCAAAATCGTTTGAAATCACCGCAGAAGATCTTGCAACTGCCGTCCCGGAACAGGGATTCGGTGTACTTCACATTCACGATCTTGGAAATACCCTTCGAAATAAAGGGCAGAGTTTCAGCGAAGAGTGCCGCGTGTTCGAAGTGTGCAATCCAGTCTATGCATCAAAAGTTCTTGCGCAGGATATTCGCCTAAACATGGCTCTCCCCTGCCGTATTTCGGTCTACACAGAACTGGGATCGGTAAAAGTAGCCATGATCCTACCGCAGGAGATGCTCACCGCGCTTTCCAATGATCCAATAATTCAATCTGCCGCGGCAGAAGTTCAGACTAAACTTAAAACGATTATTGATAAGGCAATTCAGTAAAATCAAATATTTAAGGAGTTATAATGCGTTCACTCTCCCTTTTAGCAATTATCACCATGTCAACCATGGCTCAAATTACCCCACAGGTAATCGTGGGTACCGATGCAGCCAAAGAGTACCGGATCAACACCGCCGATGACAATTCACTTCGCACGAGAACAGCAATTATTCCGTTCACTCACATTAAAGTCGCTGAGATTTCCGGTCTGATCCGCAAGCAACTTTCCGTCTATGGGAATGTGACGCTCAATACGGTATCAAACGAACTGATTGTCACCGATGAAGTTCGCAAACTGGAAAATATCGTTGCGGTCTGCAAATCTCTCGACAAAAAAGAGATGGAGAACTATCAGGCACGCCGTTCTGAACGAATCGCGGTTCAGTACGGGAAAGCATCTGAACTGGCGGGAGTCCTTGCAAACTTTCTCACGTCCGAAGGTTCAATCTCCGTTGACAACAATTTTAATGCGCTGATCGTCACTGACCATCCCGAAGGAATCGCCAAGGTTCAAGATCAGCTGAAAAAGTTCGATGCTCCACAAAAACAGGTGGTGATCGATGTAGAAATCGTTGAAGTGGAATGGGGAAAACTGGAAGAAAATGGCATCGACTGGGATAAACTTCTCTCTTCGACATGGATAAATGCATCGACCCACAAGAGCGGCGCCGAAGCAATCTCAAATATTCTCGTTGAAAAAGAGGGCTCAACCTCTCAGAAAATTGCGGGGATCGAAGCGGGAATTTCTGTAGACAATCTTTCGTCAGTCATCAAATTTATGCAGGAAAAAGGTGGCGCGAAGATTCTTGCCACTCCAAAACTGGTGACTGTTACCGGCAAACAGGCTTCGCTCTGGTATGGTGAAGATATTCGGGAACGCGGGATTATTCCGATAAATAGTTCACGTCAGAAAATCGAACCAAGTGGTACCTACGGAGTTGTAAGCCGTGTTCAAAATCATGCCGATTCTGCTAATTCTCCTTATTCAGGATCTTATAGCTATAATGCGAATACAACGAACTATCCTGCTAACTACAGCGGAAGTAGTTTGAGTAACGTCACTCTTCAACGCACTGCCGGCCTTGATCTGCGAATCACCCCAACTCTTGGCGAAAGCGATCTGGTGAGTCTCGATTTCAACTGTGAACTGACCTCAATTCGCAGCTGGACACCTCAGGGAAATCCTCTCGTCACCGGTCAGGAGATCAACTCTTCGCTGATCGGAAAGATCGGTAAACCACTGCTGATTGGCGGACTGAAACGAACAACCACGGTGGAAAAGAAAAAGCGCATTCCCGGACTCGGCCATATTCTTCCATTCCTTTTCTCGCGTACCGTGAGCGAAACAAAGGAAACAGAACTAGCGATCCTGTTGACACCAAAAGTGGTTGATCTATCTACCGTAGTTCCCCGCCCTCAAGTGTTTGAAGAAACTGCAGAATTGAATTAATACCAATAGCTAATTGTAACGATTCATATGGGCATTTCAAACGGAATGCCTGTTTTATTAAAGACTAACGGGAATGGAATGAACAGAGAAGAACGGCGAGCAATACGCAACTATCACACTAGTCGTCAGGGAGATGATGCACATCAGCAGGGGTGGCGTTCACAATTTCATCAGACGATACGATTTGAACAGTTTTGCAACTCTACAGATTTTTCTAACTGTTCGATACTCGATCTAAGTTGTGGCAAAGGCGACTTTTATCAGTATGTGCGAAAACGGTTTGCGGGTATCTGCTACACGGGAATCGATCTGATCGGATCATTTGTGAACGAAGCCATTGCGCGATATGCAAACCATTCGCAGGCAACATTCATTCACGGCGATTTTCTCATGGGATCACTCCCTTCGGCGGACTGGATAATCGCTTCGGGAAGTCTCAACTACGCCACTGAAGATCGCAATCATCCGTATGAAATTATTCGCGCCATGTGGGATTCCTCGAATAAAGGAGTGATGTGTAATCTTTTGGATTCACAAACATTCACCGGAACGAGAATTCTTACTAGCTTCTCCCCAACTATTCTGAACGACTATTGCAAAACATTTGCCCGATCAGTTCAGTGCATTGAAGGCTATCTTCAAGATGATTTCACGATCATATTGCGGAAATAAACTGCGATTATGAAATCACCAACATTTTGAAATCAATTTTTTGATCTCATACGAAAGTCTGAAAACTCTTCCATGCACATTCCGGAAATTGGTATCTATACTTCACTCAGTTTTTGTTCCAAAGCGATCTTATCCGCCTCAGACATCAACTGTTTCAGCGCACTCAATGATACAAACACCGCCTTTTGAAGCTTTTTCAGTTTGTCTTGTTGCTCAGTCATCGCTTTAAGCACCGGCGCCACAGAAGCCTGAACTTCGCGGTTGTGCGATTCCACAAGCGCGGAAATCGATGCATCAGACGTGGCATTCCCCTGAACCGCCACAGGTGACGAGGCTTTCAACAATGCTGTGATCTGTTTAATTGTATCATCGGTGAATGAAATTTTCGAAAGATCATCGCCAGATTTTGCGGCGTTGATTGTGGCAATCAGTTCGCGGATTCCCTTGAGCGAATCGCCGAATCCCGCCATCTGAAGAACCATTTGGCCAACCATGTCATCTTCCTGAAGGAGCTTGTTTTTCCCATAGGTATCCTTGATTGCATTCCAGCGAATCAGATCGTCGCCAGCAAGTTTCCCCACAATCTCTTTCCACTTGAGAAGGTTCGCTTCGGCACCGGAAGTGAGTGTTTGCGAATCATTTTCGTAACTCTGCTGAATCAACAAATCCAGTTCCGCATCGTTCATTACGGGAAGTACTTTTTCCGCAATTTTGTTCATGTTTCGGTACGACCCCTGCAGCTTGAACGATGGCTCTGTTCTAAACTCATCGGCCTGCGCTGCAGAATAGATGTACTGCATGTTCACGCTGAGCACTACATCGCGCACTTTCAACATTTTTTTCAAAACCGTTAGATACTCCTGAACCTCGATTGGCGAGTAATTTCCTTCGAGATCGATCCCATCGGTTCGTCCATCCACAGCCGAATCAATTAACGTATACACGTCTTTCTGACTGCGGGTCATAAGTGAATTCATAATCGGATTTGAGGTTAGGGCATTTTCGAGATACGACAGTTTGAACGCCGATTCATTTGCGCTGAGCATGTCACCCAAGTTGTACGTGTCAGCGCGGTTAGCCAGCATATCTGGAATCTGAAACTTCTCACCACTTTCAGTGTAGGGGTTTCCGGCCATGACAACAGCGACTTTTTTCCCGCGAAGATCATAGGTTCGGCTGATCCCGTTGTACACACCTTCAATTCGACGCTGACCGTCACAGAGAGATATGAATTTCTGCAGGAACTCAGGATTACAGTGTTGAATATCATCAACATAGATCATCACATTATTACCCATTTCAAGGGCGAGGTTGAGTTTTTTCACCTCTTCACGCGCTCCCGCATTGGGTGCCGATGTGGGATCGAGAGAGGTAACTTCGTGCCCCAATGCCGGACCGTTGATTTTCATGAAAATCAATCCCAATCGGCTGGCGATGTACTCCATAATCGTTGTTTTACCGTAACCGGGAGGTGAAATCAAAAGCAGCATCCCCATGAGGTCGGTGCGCTTGTTTTCGCCCACGGTTCCGATCTGTTTGGCGAAATTATCGCCGATAAGCGGAAGGTATACTTCGTTGATCAACCGATTGCGCACAAAGGAAGTAAGTACACGAGGCCGAAACTCTTCGAGGCGAAGTTCTTTGCGGAATGCATCAACCACCGCTTTTTTCGTCTCCTGATAGGTGTACCAAAGTGTAACCGTAACCGCGCTAAATGCACTCAGTTTCTCCATGAATCCGGTGTAGGAAATAGCGTAGTTCCCTCCAGAGACCACCGTGTGATTTCCAATCAATCCAGTCACTGATATTTTCGTAGGAACTTCGATCACATTGCGAATATTGTACGAATCAGCCAAAAGAAGCTGAGCTGTTTCGGGGATAAACTCGGCGCGGTCCACAATGTTTGACTCAGCCGTATACGCTTCGAGCCATTCGAGGATCAATCCAAATTTCGCGGAAATTGAAGTTTCCAATTCAGCAAGCGACTCTTTGAAAACCGATTCGCCCCGCTTCTGCTTGAGCACTTCGCTGAACCCCTTGTAGAGTTCTGAAGCCTCCGAAGAGATCACAAAGGTTTCACCGCGCATCTGTTCGCGACAGAGATAGTGCGCCGCTTCCAATGAAGTAGCACTTTCAAAATGACCGAATTCTGCGAGGAATGCCGCGAGAGCCGGTTTGATCTGCTGCGCATAACTGAGGATTGTCTTTTTAGTGCTGAACAACTGAGAAACTTTGTGGACACCGCGTAGGCGTGCGGCGAACAGTTTTTTGTCGGCGTCGCTGATCCCGAAATCCCAAAAAAGTTGAGCTGCAGTACGCGCGGTAGCCGGGAACGTCAGTAGATCCAACGATGTATGAAGTTTGATCAGTTCCGTCAGGATTTTCGCCGTATCGCCATCGTGAATCCCCTTGATGTACCCTTCCTGAAGGCGCGTGGACATAAATTTCTGCACGTAATCCGCCAACTCTTCGCCGGTGAGATTCGCTAGTTCGGACAGTTCTCCCGATTTTTCAGCCGATTCAAGGATCGTGAAGGCCAAATATTCAGAACGATAGATTTGGTCGTTCTCCGAAGGCATTTCCTGTTTCCACACTGCTTTGAGCGAATCAAGCGCAGGACTTTCAACCTTTTGTTTGAAATCAGTGCCAGTGAGAAGGAACCAGTGGCCATCGTCGCGCTGAACCATGGTGAGATCAAGTTCTTGTGCATTCACTGAGAATTTATGTTTGCCAAACTTGACGACATTCGTTCCCTCTTCGAACAGCTCCTGCTTGTCCTTCAGTTGACGAACAGCTTCCTCTTTTGAGCTCTTTATCTGACTCTGAAGGTCATCGGCTTTCACCGAATCACCCAGTTTGTTCAGCTCTTCCACGTTGTCGCGAACCTTTTCAATCATAAGATCCGTGGCGAAATATCCGTTGATTTCGTTAATCGTGGTGAAATTTTTCAGGCGATTCTTAATCCCGGCGATAATCCGTTCCGAAGCCTGCATGATTGCGCCGGCACGCTTGTTCCGTTTTTCCACCAAGGAGAGTTTTTTCGTTTCAAAGGCACTGAACAACTCTTCTCGTTTTTCTGCAAGTTGAGGAATAAACTGATCGAAATCGGCAAACTTGCCTTCCAACTCTTCAACCTGAACCATCAGTTTGGTCAGATATTCATCGCATTTTTCTGGCGTGTCAGCCACATCGAGATAGTTGATCACCGCTTGATTAAGCAGTTTCAGTTGTGAATTAAACTCCGCAGTGCCTTCAAATGAAGAGAGTTCCGTGATTCGATTCTGAAGTTTTGCCTTTACCGCATTGAGCGATGAAAAAATCACCGAAATGGTGTCAATAATCGCCGTGGTCTGTGTGGGATCATCAATTTTCAGATTTGACACAATCTCAATAAGCAGTTCGAGATCACGCCCGGTCTTGCGAATCTCCTCTTCCAACGATTTGCCTTCGGCGGTCTTTTCGATTGAAGGAACGCGACTGCTCTGTGCTTCAACGCGAACTCTATACGGATCAAGTCCTTCAGGTTTGAGAAGATATTCGATACACCCTTGTGAAAGTTCGTCAGATTTTGTGCGAACGTCAGTTTCCAGTGTTTCGATCAGCGGAAGATTTGTATAGCGCAACTCTTTGAGTGAAATGATCTCCCCGCGAAGAACTCGCAGTTCAGAAAGAGCCGTCACATAGAGATCCACGGAGTCAAACGTGGTACTGCGAATTTTCCGCATTCCGATTTCAACTTTTTCTGAAACCCGCGCAATTTCCTCTTCAGTAGATTTGCGGATTCGCACCACTTTTTCAAACTCGTCAATGGCAGTAATGGCGGCTTGACGAATCTCAATAAGTACCGATTTCAGATCCGATGCGTCCTCTTTTTCAATCCAGAAATAGGTGTCGATAATTTCGGTACACTGTTTATTAATATCGACATAGAGATTAGCGTAGCTATCTTCTTTGCGGATCAGGTTGATCACATTTTGGCACTCCGCCATGGTCTGAACAACCTGCTTGTTCCCCACTTTCACCAAGAATGAATCACTAGTCACTTCAGCTTGGAAATCGGCGCTGGTAAAGGGCGTCTGCCAGATTTGCAGTTGGTGATTTTTCTTTGGCTCTTCGTCAGCGCGGAAGAGGATCAGTTCACCGTTTTCGAAATGGGTGTAACCGTTGACAACAATTGGTGCTTCAATAGTTTGATTAATAAGATTATAGGTGAGTATTGCGTAGATTCCCGATTCGCGATTAAAAAAGATATACTGAAAATCTTCGCCATTGGGTGAGACTTTTTTCTGAACAAACAGCATATCTTTCAGGCCCGTGTCGAACGTTTTGTATTCGCCAGACTGAAGATAATAGCCATTTGAAAAGACCAATCCCTGTTGATCGGGAAGAATTATACAGGCATCGGCTATCGCATCGATACGCGTGACACTCTGAATTTTTTCATTGAACACGAGATAACGGAATGTTTTTTCTTGGTATGGCTTGATTTTTATGAGAATGATATTGCCAATTATAGCGTAGTAAATCTCCGCATCATCAAGTTTTTGATCTTTGCTCTCCACGTCTTCTGAGTAAATTCCGCGACCTGATTTTGTGTTGTTTTCAACTTTGATTGTGAGATCACCGCCCACGGTTTCCACAAACACTCGATCGTTGATCGAGATGTGAGGAAATTCGCCGTCACAGTGCATATCACGCGTCGTGCGTTTCCATTCAAATTCAAACTGAAGCGGAAACTGGTATTCATGATCACTGCGATTGTCCATATAGGTGAGTGCATTATCTTGAATCAACCACTTGAATGTCTTTATATCTGTGACACTATTGCCCGTTCTGAAAACCATAAATAAGTGGGGACCAATGATCGAAAACCGTGTAAAGAATGTGCTTTTGTAGTATTTATAGAGATCTTCGAAATCTTTAAGAAAGGTTTCGTTGTTGATCAGTGCCAGTGTTGTTTCGGTGAATTTTCGGTTTTGATACTCAAAGATCGCGAATACATCGGCCAGTTCGATCTTCGATTTCATTCCCATCATCACGTTGAACCCGAAAATCGATTTGTTGCCAATCTGAACGAGATCGCGCGGTGTGCAATTGTTGACGGTCATGATTCGTTCATTGCTAACAATAGACATTTCTATCGATCCGAAAATCTCCTTTCGCGTGCAGTTGAGTCTCTCGAGTCGAGTCTGCAGTTCCGCACTGTGCGTTTTCAGTCGCCCGCGAATCACTTCGTATGTACCACTTTCCATTGTAGGAACTTCGTGAATTGTCAGTTCTTGGTCAGCCACAGAATCTCCTTGAATGATTGCCATGATTTTATGTGTTGTAATGGAATTATAGGTTAGATATCAATCTCAACTTTGTCCGGCTATGGCGAACTGAGTTGCAACAGATAGAGTGAGGTTGCCCAAACGACAACCTCACTCTATACTACTACGAGTTCAGGATCTTTGCAGGAAGGTCGCCGAAACCGGCTTTCTTTACAGAATCGAGAAGCGAATCGAGCGACTCTTTGTCACCTGTTTCAGCTCCGCGAGACATTTTTAGCAAAAGCCCGCTCAGTGTCAAGTTTTTCAGATCTTCCGAACCAATTCCGAACTGATTGATAAACTTGTTGATCTGCGCTTTGAAATAAGCCTGATCACCGGTGATAAAGGTTCTTTTCACATCGGTCAGCACTTCCGAGTTGTCCACCATGCGATCAATAGCCTTACCCTGAGTAATCGCTCCAACGATCTTGTCGAAGAACATTGTCTCCCCGCCGACGATATCGATTTTCGCTGAACGAAGTGCTTCGTTGATAACCGATGCCTGAGCTGCGGCGATATCGCGCTGAACAGCAATTTGAGCGAGATCGATCTCTTTCTCCTTGTCCAGTCTGAGTTTGAACTCTTCGTGTTCTCTGCCCACGCCGTCGAGAAGTTTCATCGCATTAGCTTTTTCTTCAATACCAACAGCTTCAGCGGTGAACTTTTTCGACATAACTGCCGCTTCCGCTTCGCCCTCTTTCTGTTTTGCGATAGCATTTGCTTCGCGTCCTTTCGCTTCCGATTCTGCGGTTGCCTGAAGAACACCAGCTTTTGCCGATCCCTCTTTTTCAAGAGCTGCCGCTTTGATCTCGATACCCTTTGCTTCCGCGTTGGCTGTAGCTTCGAGGACTCGCGCTTTCGCAATTCCCTCTTTTTCGTACGCAATTGCTTTGGATTCAATAACGCGCGCTTCAGACAATCCTACAACCGCTTCCTCTTCAGATTTCGCAGCAGCCATGATTTTAACTGCTTCAGCCTGTTTTTCCGCCGCTTTGAGATTTGCATCCGCTTCGATTACGTGTTGTTCGGACAAGAGAACCGCAGAAATCTTCGCCGACTCCGCCGCTTTCGTTTCGCGAATCAGCGACTCTTCGGCAAGGCGCTGAGCGTCAGTAACGGCCACTTTTTTCGCACGATCAGCCCCGGCAAATGCTTCAGTGTCCTTGATTCGCTCTTGTTCGACCACTACCTCTTTTTCCACCATCACACGAGCGCGAATAACATCCTGAATATTCTTGCGCTGCTCTTCAACGGCTTTCTCTTTTTCAATTTGAGCGAGCTGAACGATTTTCTCTTTTTCTGTTTGTTCGAGAAGGCGCTCTTTGTCGACCCGTTCTGTTTCAATCGCTTCGGTGCGCTCTTTCGCTTTCTGAGCTACAATGATCTGACGGTTCTTGTTCTCTTCCTGAACAGCAATCTCTTCATCTGTGGTGATTCTCGCTTTTTCTGATTTCAGACGCTCTTCCTGAGCGATCTTTTCAGCTTCTGCTTCTTCTCGTGAAGTGATCGATGCAATTTCGCGTTTCTGTTTCTCTTCTGCTTCGCGTTGTTGTTTTTCAAGAAGAAGAATTGCTTCGCGAGCTTTCACGTCTTGCTGTTTGATTGTTTTCTCTTTTTCGCGCATTATTTCATTGGCGCGAATTGCCTGTGTAGCGGTGCGATCGTGAATTTTTTTGATACCTTCAGCATCGAGAATATTATCAGCGTTAAGTGCATTTACATCAGTCTGCTCGAGATAGTCAATCGCACAATCCTCGAGAACATACCCGTTGAGATCTTTGCCAATAATCTGGATAATCTCTTTTTTGAATTCGAGTCGATCGGTGTAGAGCTGTTCAAAATCGAACTTCTTACCTACGGTTTTGAGTGCTTCCGAGAACTTCGCATCAAAAAAATCTTTCAATCCTGCTTCAGATGAAGCCTTTACAGTCCCTAATGATTTTGCGACAAGAAGAACATCTGCGTGATTATCTTGATTCACTTTTACAAAAAATGCCACTTTAATATCTGCGCGCATGTTGTCTTTACAGATCAATCCATCTTTTCCGGTGCGCTCAATTTCGACCCGTTTCACAGAAATGTCCATCAGTTCTGCTTTGTGAATCACCGGAAGGACAATCATACCACTTAAGGAAACTTTTGATCCGCCGAGGCCGTTGCGAATGATCGCTTCACCCTGAATCACTTTTCTAAAACTGCGGATAATGAGAATCGCCGTTCCCACAACAAAAAATACACCTAATCCGATCAGCGTCATGGTAACCGTTGATAATTCTGGCATAAACTACTCCAACTCTCCTCGAAAGGGTTCAATACTGTAGACATTCTCTTCTTCACTTTTAGATACAATTTTAACTGAAGCTCCGGCGGGAAGTTTCATTCCCGTTTTCCCCTGACAATTGACAAGAAACGAACCATTGTCAATAACTACTTGCCCCATTTCTCCATCATTGAGATCAAACCGAAGTGTTCCCACTGATCCGATAATCTCTTTGGACAACTCAGCTTTTCCGTTGATCCCGAGAAATAGTTTTTTCAGTGGAATAGTGATTATGCGTGTAATCAATGCCGCTAGGACAAAGGATGGAATCATACCTATAATATTCGGGATTCCTCCCCAAGAGTTTGTAGCAAGTGAAATTAGAATTGTATACAACCAAAACAGAGTGAACAGAATGGTCAAATAAATTGATACAGGAATATCGCCGATTTTTAGAAATAGAAGTAGATCAGTGCCAAATCCGTCGGATTCGAGATCGACGTCAATGTCTAATCCTTCGACCTGAAAGAGTCCCAGAATAACGGTAATCCAATAGATCACCACAAGAATGAGGAAAAAAGTGGGAATAGCATTTGCGCCGGCAATGGAAAGTTTCAGCAGAGAGAGAAATTCAGTCAAGTGAACCTCAGCAGAGTTGAATGTACAGACCAACAGAGAGACAATTGATTACAAGTATATTTTACTAACTGATATAGTGCAATAAGTTTCTCTTAACAGTAATCTTCCAAACCAATATCGCCCAATATGTACAAGCGGATACTATTTTCATCTTCTCTTATCGAAACAGGGAGACTCCGTGAAAACGATCGCCGTATGTATTTCTCTTTTTCTTGGTGCTACCACTACACTTCTACTCTCAACTGTAGGTGAATTGACCTTCGCAATCTCGGGACTGATAGGATTACTCACTACCGGTGTAGCCTTTATCGCAATCCCTTCGCCGAGTAAACCAGATTCACCCAAGACAACTCGAGCAGCTAATCAATCCGCAATTCCACAGATTGTTCATACTGCAGAAAAAGATATTGCACAGCTCGAACTCATTCTGTCCCAGCTCATAGAATCACCAAGCAGATCGAGGCTCCTATCGATTATCCAAGTGGCAAAGCAGTTACAGCAGGCACCGTTGCAAGATCCACGTACCAACATTGATCTACACAGTTTTTTTAACCACTATCTTCCCGCCACCGCTGCGATTTGTACACATTATATAGAACTGACTCAACACCCTTTTCAAACTGAAGAAGTAGCGGAAACTCTCGCCAAAACAGAACAAGCACTTGAACAGATAGAGGTGGCCTTTAAAAAACAACGATCGAATCTTCTGGCTCATGATTTACTCGATCTCAATGTTGAACTCACGGTGATAGAATCGTCGCTTCGCCTTGAAGGATTGGTTGAAAAAGCAGACTCACGCAGAGGATAATCGATGATCAAGGAACATACACTCCCAAAAGATCACTCACCAATCGACAACTCCCTTTTTTCTGATGAACAGCAGCAACGCATTGCCGAACTTGCAGCATCCCTATCTATCGAAAACTCTCTGGAGATGGCGCAATATGGCACTTCTGCTCAGCGTGCAATCGCGCGACAGGCCAATGCAATGCTTCTCGCCATTCGTGAACGCGAAGGCAGCGAAATAGGTTCAACTCTGTCACAACTCAAACTCACAATAGAAAAGGTTGATCTCTCAAACGATGAAGGCTCCCGTTCTCGTTTATCCAAAATCCCATTTTTCGGAAATTTTTTCAATTCGACAAAGCAATACCATATCAAATTTGAAACGATAGTCACGCAGATTGACTCAATACTTACCGCTTTAGACACACATCGCGTAGCTCTTCTCAAAGATAACGAACGACTTAACTACCAATTTTCCCAGAATGAAAATGCTATTATCGATCTGACGATGTTTATCTCAGCCGGTGAAATGAGACTCGATGAAATCAGAACAATTCACCACAAACAGCTTAATGAAGGAGCTCTAAAATCACAAGATTCTCTCATGTCACAAGAAATCGCAGACAAAGAACACCTGATGGCACGATTTGAAAAACGTCTCTTCGACCTATCGATCAGTCGGACCCTTGCCCTGCAAATAGCTCCTCAAATTCGACTTATTCAGAGTACGAACAATAGGCTTGTCGAAAAAATAAATGGTGTGATTATCTCGACAATACCGATTTGGAAACAGCAAGTTGCCCTAGCTCTTTCACTGAGTAATTATCAAAAGGGGATTGAACAAAAGCGAGCTTTCACGAAAGCAACAATTGATCAGTTCACCGTTCAGGCACAACTTATCAAGGAGGGAACAGCCGCAGTGAACCTGAACTCGCAGGACATGAGCATTGAAAAGGAAAAAGTGAAAATAGTTCAGGAAAATCTCATTGCCACAATCACAGAGACGATTCTCCTTCAAGAAAAATGTCTGGAAAATCGCCAGTCGATTGAAAGAGAGTTGGTTGCCATGGAACAGGAGTTACAGGCGGCTCGGATCTGATACTTTCTGTTACATCGACAAAGCGATTGCTATGTAACGAAAGAGAATTGCGATTTGTCGATTAATCAATACCGATGTCAATATTCGAGGGGTGTTTTGAAAATTAGTCCCGATGCAAGCATGCTCACCGGAGCAGCTATTCCTACACCCAAATGAGCAATTCCCGTATAGCGAGCCATTTCGTGTTTTCCTTCGCTGAGCGCGTAGGACTGAACAAATCCAAGTGCAATTGTTGAAACCATCAGCCCCGCATGAACATAAAAAGCTTTCCGATGCAGTGCCGTTTTTGATCGTTTCGATTGACTGTTACGAATATTGGGCAATGCAAGTTCGATCGATGCGGTTGCCGTGTAGGCGATTGTTCCAAGAGCAACTAATCCTCCGTGAATAACCCGTTCTGATTGCGACTGAGAACTTTGCCACACGTTCTGTGTTCCATTTTGTTGATTAGTTTCAGACATACCGACTTCATTGCGATAGGTATGGCCCTGATTTTTCATGGAAAGGAAATGGTATAATCCCATTCCATTTGCAGCGAGCAGAATTCCTCCTGTGGTATAGGCAAGTCTTCTATGAACTCGCATTGCATTGGTTTGTCGAACCGTGAAAAGACGATTTTCATCCGTCAAAAACTGGACCGCTGAATCGAGCAATCGCGTTTGTTCCATGAGAGAGTCAGAAATTGGCGCCGTTGACAACGGGGTAATCGTTTGCCCCTGCAGTGGAAAGAGAATCACAAAGAACAGAATCAGAAAAATGTAATTGCGCATATTGTTTTCCTTTGCATATCGCTTTGCCGCCTTTGCCACATTCACGAGATTCACCGTGAACCCGACAATAATACCATTTGGGGATCTAAGATACGAGGTAAAAGAGAAGAAGATGCCAATCGCTAATTGCACAGAATTATCGCAAGCATAATATTCACTCTAGAATCTGAAATATCTACAACACACTAATATTATAAATCTTATATTTCTAGTATCGTCACGTTCAATCCGAATGTGACACATCAATAACAAGAAGGAGAACGTATGAGTCCTGAAGATTCGTACAACAAGATCAAAAAGCAAGCGGCTCAGATTGAGTCTGAACAGTGGCGCCGTCCTTCGGGGACCAGTTCGCAGATTATCAAAGATGGCCACGACCAGATTCTTGTGGCTCGCGAAGACAAAACCAAACTGGTGGAAGCGGGAATGGCGGAGACGCTGATCGACACGGCAGAAACAGCTCTTCTCGGGTATAGCTGGGTGGATGGTCTCTATGCCACAACGCTTTGCAGCGACAGTGTCCTTCGCACTGCATGGGAATCAGGATTGGAAAATGGGTTCAACCTTCGCGGGGAACTGTTCAAATTCGGGGATTTCGGGATTCGCCGGAATCGACTCACGGCAGTGAAAGCGATGTTCACGGAGATCAAAAAGGGGATCGGCCCCGATGATATGATCATGGATCTCAAGGAGCTGAATCAGTTTTTTGTTTCCAACCCCACCGTGACAGCGGGACTGAAACAGTTTGTTCCGGGCTGGGTTGAAGAGGCACTGATGATTCACAACGAACTGACGGATCTTAGAACAAAACTTTGCGCCACCGCAGACAACACCAATCTCGACAAATTCTACAGTGAAAAGCGCGGTGCTTTCACGCTGTATCAGAACGCGATCGATGAGGTTCGCGAATGGGGACAGTTTGTGTTTGATGGAACTGAACGGGCGGAGAAATATCGCGCACAGTACCTTGTGGGTCGCGGCGGGCGGCCTTCAAAGAAAGATGAAAACAAACCTGCTACAGAGGTCGTAAACCCTCAGATGTAGTTTGATACTTCTAACTTGCTGTAAGGGGATGATTCTATCTGAATTGTCCCCTTTTTTTTTGTCAAAAAAAAATAGTTTCTGCTGGAAAACGGTCAGTTTCTGCTGGGTGAATCTCGGTTTCTGCAGGAGGGATGGTGTGTTTCTGCAGGTGGGATGGTGAGTTTTTGCTGGATGAATCTCAGTTTCTGCTGGTGGGATGGTGAGTTTCTGAAGGAGGCATGGTGAGTTTTTGCAGGGGGAAGTTCAGTTTCTGCAAGTGGAAATTCAATTTCTGCGGAGGAGATCTCAACTGTGTACGGGAGCGGGTTCAATTTCTGCGGGGAATGGTTTGATTGCCTGCATCTGAACGGCAATTTTGGCGAGATATTTACCGGTGATTCGCCGGTGAAGAGCGATTTCGCGGATGGTATATTACACTGGTCAAAGGCAGGGAGATATGACGGAGTCGAAGGATCATCTGACGCCGGAGAGGCGAAGCTGGAATATGAGCCGGATTCGGTCGAAGGATACTAAGCCGGAGATAGTTGTCCGAAAGGCTCTCTTTGCCGCCGGTTTCCGATATCGCCTCCATGTGAAAGATCTTCCCGGGAAGCCGGATATTGTTCTTCCGAAGTATAAAACGGCAATTTTCGTTCACGGCTGTTTCTGGCACCGCCACGAGGGATGCAAACGGTGTACAACTCCTACGAAAGATCGGGAGTTCTGGGAGAAGAAGTTCCAGAGAACGGTGGAACGGGATCAGCAGGAAAGAATCGCTCTTGAACACGCAGGATGGAGAGTTCTGACTGTGTGGGAGTGTGAGATCGGGACTGCCAAAATCGAAAAAACGGTACTGCTTCTGAAATCTAAAATTCTGAGCGGGGGGAGTTAAGCGCTTTTTGTTCAGGATGACTGATAATAAAACAAATACTTGTGAGTTTAATTGCTAAAGCATGTGAAAATTTCGGACGGTACAGAAACAGTGTGAATGTTTGAATGTGTTGAATTTAAGAGATATTGTGAATGTATATTTGCCGTTAGTTTTGCTATAATGTTAGTGAGTATTGATTGCAATGAATACAAAATTTAAAGCGATAGATTTTTTCTGCGGAGCGGGGGGAATTACCTGTGGTTTTCAGCAGGCGGGAATACCAGTTCTTGCAGGTGTCGACATTGATACAAGCTGTAAAGACACCTACGAAATTAATAATCGTTACGGCAATTATGAAAGCCTAATCGGTTTAACCGGTGGGCCTCAGTTTATTTCAAAAGATATCAATGAACTGCCCTTCGAGGAGCTTTCTGAGATTACGGGCATTCGACAGAATGACGATAATCTGATCCTTGTGGGCTGCAGTCCCTGCCAGTTCTGGAGCCAGATAAACACCACTCGCGACAAAGCTCAAAAAACAATGAATCTGCTTTCACGCTTTCAGGAGTTCGTTGAACATTTCAAGCCGGGGTATGTGGTTATTGAAAATGTACCGGGGCTTGAAAAACGAAAAGATGAAAGCAAGCTAGATCTGTTCCTCTCGATGCTGGAAAAGAACGGGTATGTGTTTGACGGCAAAGTCATGAGAACCGAACAACACGAGATACCTCAAACCCGCAAACGATATGTTCTTTTAGCGACACGGGTGAAAGATGCAATCACACTTCCCGAAGCTTCTGACTACAAACCGGTACTGAAAGATTTTATTGGCGATACTAAACGCTTCCCTGTTTTACCTGCCGGGTATGAAGATTCCGGTAATCTTCAACACATAACGGCAGGACTCAGCGACCTGAATCTTCGCCGCCTTCAGAAAACACCCATGGGCGGTGACCGTCTGAACTGGGCAGATGATCCGGAGCTGCAGATTCCGTGCTATCAGGACAAGCCAAATATTTTCAGAACTATCTATGGACGACTTCATTGGGACAAAATTGGTCCCACTATTACGACAAAATTTCTACGGATTTCCAACGGACGCTACGGTCATCCTGAACAGGATCGGGGCCTTTCTCTTCGTGAAGGTGCGACACTACAGACCTTCCCTTACGGGTATGTATTCTACGCAGGAAGTATGGATGCGAAAGCACGGCAGATCGGAAATGCGGTTCCACCAAAACTGGCAGAAAAAATTGCACAACAAATTCTTAAATAGATGGAGTATTAAGCAGACTGCCAAATATGGATCTGCATGATGTATTTTAAAGCATGAAAAAAACAATGCTAAAATCGGTTTCGTCAGATATTCGAAA
>JAIFMU010000086.1 GCA_020048285.1 bacterium
ATTGGCCACAATGTCATAGATTGAACAGGTGCGCCCAACAAAAGGTTGATGTAACTCGTCGAAAATAGAATAAGCAAGACCGATCACCACAATAAGAGCCGCCCGCTTGAACCCTTCGATGCCACGTTTGGTCAGTGCCACAGCGAGAAGAAGTGCAAGAATCCCGTAGATAGAAGCGTGAACCACCTTGTCAAAACCGATCATATCTACTGTGGGAAGCGAATCGCCAGGGATCGACGTGACCACAAACATGGCGATCCACCAAAGTGTGAGGAGAATATCTGTTGTTTTTCGTTTCATTTGTACCATTTTACACAATTGATAACCACGCGAGAACCACGTGAATCGGCGGTAAATATAAGAAATTGGCTGCTGCTTTCGGCAAGTTTATATTGCGCGCGAATCTCTTCGGGCTTGAGCGGAAAATCGCGACGAATAATTGCAGCAGCAGTGATACGGTTCTGTACAAGATACCGACCGATCTCTTTTCTCTGCCACGGGAGAATTTTTGTTATTTTAAACTGGCGACCCGGAAATGACGGAATCGATTCTGATCCACAGAGAAAAACACCCGATGTACTCCATCGGGACAGCGCATACATTCGAGCTAACGAATCGATCACGCCGGCCTTGATAATCGCCGGATCCGGTTCGAACAACCAACGCGGTTCTTCAGCACAGATCGCGACAACTCCCCCACCGTCTTCAATAACTTCCACCGGTTCACCTTGCCCCAAAATCACCGCGCGAATCGGAGCAACCGGAACATCTTGTTCAACCGTGACCAGAATTTCGCGCACTTCGCCGTGGAGTGAAATCACCACGACCCGTGAACAATCTTCAAACTGCTTGTAAATCATCGAAATATCAAAAGCGGGAGAAATCTTTATCGCCATATTGTGGGATTTTTCGCGAAGTAACCGCGCTTCGCCAATCACATCGGGAAGAGACTCTTCGAGAGAGATAAACCGCTTTCCTTCACCGTTGCGCCGAGCCGGATCGATAAAGAGCCAGTGAAATGGTTTTTCACACGAGCGGAGAAACGCCATTGAATCGCCACAGTGAACCGCAATTGATGTTTTGCCAAAGAGCGATGCATTATGGGCAAAAAGATGCGCTCGCGCCGGATCTATTTCACAAAAGGTAACCCATTCAAATCCATCGGAAAGCGCCAGTGTATCTACTCCCATTCCCCCAGTGCAGTCACACAGCGAAGAACCGTTCATTATGGTCGTCCGATAGAGCGCAACTTCGCGAGGCGTGCTCTGCTCCAATACAGAAAGCTCTGCCAAGGCACCGACCTTGGCGAAATGGGGCTGTTTGGCCGCCAGTTTATCGCGACAGCGAATCTGTTCAGCCACAGCGCGCAACAAAAACGGATCGACTCTTCCGTGCAGTGCAAGGAGAAGTCGATCCGGCGATTCATTGAGGTGATCGCGCAAAAAGCGATCACCTTCAGGGGTACAGAGTGCAAGAACTTCCGCTTCGATCACAGTTTGGTAGACTCCGTCGAATACCCAAACAACGATGCGAGATCGTTCACCTGAACCAGTTCATCGTAGACAGAATTGTGCGGTGATCCCGCCTTAACCCACTCTTTGTAAACAGATTCGGCAATCTTTTTGTAGAAGAGATAGAATCGATCCTGCAGTTGGTAAAACCGAACGGGAATGGAAAACTGCTTGATAATTTCAATCTTATAGCGAATTGTATCAAGGCGCTCTTCAGAATAGCCCAACTCTACCAATTCGTGAAGATCAACTTTCAGAGCACGGTCTATCAAGCGAGCCGACCGGTCTTTGTTCAGTGTTATACCGTAGTGAGCCGCTTTTGAACAGACATCTTCCAGTGATGTGGCCAATTCGGAAAACGAACGAGCTTTCACCAATTGATTGATATGAATATCCCACTCTTTGTTGAGGAAGAACGACACTGTACCGGCAAGTTTTCCCGGAAGGCCGTGGTTCAATTCCGTTATTGCATCGAGTCGACTCGAGTTGATCCCGGCCCAACTGAGATAATCGAGAAGGTTTTCAGTAGCAAACTCATCGATAAACTGTTCCGTGATATATTCGCGATAACTCGAAAACACATCGCTCAGGTCAAGGCGAGCGGTGGCGCGCTCTTCCATCAGTTTTTCAAATGAGATAGATTCATCGACCACCATTTTTTCCAGTCGCGACGGGAACACTGCACACTGAATCTGATGTCCTCGATTACTGACAATCGCCAGAATGAACGAATCTTTTTCGAGGGAAACAGTGTGAGTCACAGAAGCGCGGAACAACATCCAGTCGCGATCTTTCAAGGAACGGTTCGAGAATCGTTCCAGTGAAACTTCGTACTGGTGAAGTACATACTCTTTGGTATCAGAGTAGATATAGCTGTTCACCGCGGCGGTAAACGCCGCTTTTTCAAGATGCTGTACCATAGAAACAACTTCATCTTTGAGTATTGTTTCACCGGTAACGCCGGGAAGATTACTCACCGCACCAGATGCGATTGAGATAAATTTCCGTAGAATCTCATTGCTCTTAATTCCCTGCCATGTCAACTGCCAAGCGCGAACGGCATAGCGATAGTTCTGCACCGTTTCAATGCCGGAAATGTCATTGAAAAACCATGCGCAGGAGGTAAAACCAAAGAGCATAAACTTTTGCGCTTCGAGAAGGGAAACGATATAAGGAAGTACCGACTCCGGAATTGGCCGAGTTGCAACGCTTTGCACAAAGGTCGCACCGGCTTCACGGTCGTCGAAATAGGGTTCGTAGGCATCGCGAATATTCCACGGATGATCGAAATACTTGATCATTTCTCGGATAAATACCTGATCCACTTCTTCCTGAAGGTAGTTCATGCCATCGCGAAGGGGGCCGCGCCACTTTTGGTTCCAACCGGGACCACCGCCGGTATTACAGCCGCAGTCGCGAATCCAACGCCCCGTGCCGTGAGCACAACTCCAGGCGGTTCCTTCGCTGTGAGCATTTCTCAGGCGCACTTCGCGCTTGGGAGGATTAACCGAAAGATAGTAAGCGAGATTGACCACCTGAAGTCCCATCTCTTCAGCTTTGTACCGGAAAAAATAGGCCAAACACATATCGCCGGATTTTTTGTGGTGACCAAATGTTTCTCCGTCGGTGGCGATCAGCACCAGTTCGTTTTCATCAGAACCGTGAGTGTAACAGCCGTTCACGCGCTCTGCCAAAAAGGTGGCGTTGTCGAGAAGATTTTCAAAACTGATTGCCCGCGAAAGTGGTTCGTCAAAGAAAAAGAGATCCAGGTGACCTTTTTTCTTATTCCCGTGTTCATCTTCGAGATAGAGTCTATAGGGGTGGCGCGGATCGAATCCGGCGTGATCGGCGTTGATCCATTCAGAACCGCCATCCATAAACCGAAATGCCTGCGCCTGATTGGGCGACAAGACGGTGAATGTGATCCCCTCTTCGATAAGACACTCGGCGGTTTCCATGTTGATTGCTGTTTCACCGAGCCACATTCCTTCGGGATCGCGTCCGAAATGACGTTTGAAAAACGATTTTGCCCAGCGGATCTGGGTCACTTTATCTCGACGCGACGCGTGAGGCATAATGACGTGGTTGTACACCTGAGCCACCGCACTTCCGTGGCCTTCGTACATGAGACAACTCTGCTTGTCCGCATCGACAATCCGCTTGTACACCGCTGTGTGTTCCTGATACAACCAGCGGAACAGCGTGGGCCCGAAATTGAAACTCATATAGCTATAGTTATTGCTTACCCCAGTGATTTTCCCTTCGTTGTCCAAGAGGCGCGAAAAGGCATTGGGGCGATAACACTCGTCGAAAATTCGTTCGTTCCAATTGTGGAACGGCGCCGCAGAAGGCTGACGCTGAATATCACCAAGCCAGGGCGATTCGCGCGGAGGTTGGTAGAAATGACCATGTATTACACAAAACTTTTTACTGCCAGTCATAGACGTGTCCTTCCGGAGTTGTTACGGTGTTATTGAGAAGTTTGCCCTGAAGAAGCGCGATGCCCTCCTGAACGATATCTGATCGAATGAATGAAATCGGCGCAAAATACTCTTCAAGTTCGTTACCCAAACGTATATAGCAACGATCGCCAATCGTCTTATAGCCGAGTTGAATTTCAAGAGTGCTCTCTTCACCATCAACCACAACATTGCGAATCCATCGTATACTCATATTCCCCACCTTTTACAGAGCATAAGCAGAACACAAAAGTATACCGCTTTTTTTTGAGAAAGTCACGCTTTCCACAAATGATGGTGAATATACCTTTTCTACGTGCACGTTTCAGCGATCAACCGCATGGAAATGACGAGAAGTGGTTGCAGAGATCACATTTCGACGCAGCAGGGCTCTCGGTTATTCATTGTCCTACATTCCGCAGTTGGAACATCTTTCTTCCCTGTATTTCACTAGCTTTTTATCTTGTTATATCACTTATTGCCTTTCACCTGCCGGGTGAAGATAGTATTGAAGATAGTATTGAAGATAGTTTTGAGATAATTGCTCCGTTGTTTCTGGGCGTGTCGGTTCGGTTGAACCTCACCGTCGGGCCCTGCTAGGGGTTCGCTTCGCTCCGTGCGGAATACCGCACCGGCTTCGCCGCCCTTCTGGTCCCTCACGCGGACACGCCCACCGTTTGTGTTTCCCCTGTCCGCCGCAAAGGTATGACTTTTAACTACCTTGAGACTATAGTCGATACAGTTGGAACGAAGGTACGTCCGTCGAGCGCGTCTTGCTGACGAGATACCCGCACGTTTTTACGCGCTGTCCCGCCAGCTTTGCAGAGGCATTTGTGACTCAAAAAGCGGCTGGGACAGAAGTAAAAGCGAAGGAAACTCGGCACCAACCGCATCCTGCGGCATTCATCTACTGCGGAAATTGGGATTATAGAATAGGCGATTTGCCAAAAGAGTCGAAACTATTCAGCACTCACCTTTTCTAAGAATATTCTTTTTCTTTACATTTCAATGATCTACACCACTTTTTTATAAATATGCATCATACTTGCGGTGTCGTTGCGTTCAATCAGAATGCAGCATTTCACTTTTAGAAGGAGACCGTATGACCCCGGAAGAGGCGTACAAGAAACACAAAAAACTGTTTGCATCAAGCGATGCAAACGAATGGCGTCGCCCCATGGCAACGTCAACGGTTATTATCAAAGATGGCAATATTCAGCTTTTCATTTCAGAAGAGGATCGTGCCGTATTGATCGCCGCAGGAATGCCGGAATCACTTTTCACCCAAGTACGGGAATTTCTCGATGGATACGACTGGGTTGATGGACTCTATGCCACAGGGCTCTGCAGTTCTACTCCATTGCGAATCGAATGGGATGCGGCGGTTGACGATGGCGTAGACCTTCGCGCGGAGCTGATCAAATACACCAAATTCGGGATTCGAGTAAATCGCCTTCACGAATTCACCCCAATCGTCAAAAAGATTACCAAAGGAGTCGGTCCTGACGACCTCATCGATGACCTGAAAGAGATCCACCAGCTTCTGAAAGATCACCCGGAAATCGTGGCCGGTCTGAAACAGTTCTCCCCAGCCTGGGTAGATGAATCTCTTCTCAAACACACCGAACTGAACGCACTTCGCACCAAACTTCGCGCAACATCAGACTGCACCAACCTGGACATTCTCCACGCAGAAAAACGGGGCGCCTTTACGGCCTTTCAAAATGCCGTGGACGAACTTCGCGGATGGGGCCAGTTCGTGTTTGAAGGGAGCCCACGGGCAGACAAGTACCGCGCTCAGTATCTGATTGGCCGAAAAACGAGCAAAAAGGAGAGCGAAAAACCACTGGACTGAGTTAGATATACTTAACTCAACGTAAGGGTCTTACTCCACTAGAGTAAGACCCTCTTTTTTTGCCATTTCATTTCTTAATCCGCACCCAAAACCGCTTAATCTGTACCCCAAATCTCTTAATCGAGCGGGAAAACTCTTGATTCATACCCCAAACCGTTTAATTCGCACCTAAAACCGCTTAATCTGTACCCAAATCTCTTAATCGAGCGGGTGAAGGTCTTAATCCATACCCCAAACCGATTAATCTGCACCCAAAACCGATTAATCTGTACCCCAAATCTCTTAATCGAGCGGAAAAAGTTCTTAATCCCTACCCCAAACCGTTTAATCCGCACCCAATATCTCTTAATCGA
>JAIFMU010000176.1 GCA_020048285.1 bacterium
TGTCGATGAATAAAAATGGCATGAAAGAGATTCGAGCTATTCTGAAAGAGTGCCGCCAGCGAATTATCTCGGTGATCAACAGTTATCCGCCCGAAGAAGTGGATACGCTGTTTCAGTTAAATATGCAACTTTTCCCTCTGGTAAATATGGAGGAACGGAAATGAAAATTCTACAATTAGCTATACCACTGGTTAGTATGATGATCATTCTTGCGTGCGGTTCGGTTCAGACCGCCGGAACATCCACCGAAACAACCAGCGGAACCAGCAGTTACTCCGGCATAATTGTCTCATCCAGTGGAAAACCAGTTTCCGCCGAGATTGTCTTTTTCAATGCCCGTGACAATGCCGTTGATTCAACTGTTCAGACCGATAGTTCTGGTCGATTTGCGGTAGAGTTCAGTGAATCCGCAGTTCGGCACATGTGGGTTCGAAGTGAAAATCGTTCTTCCACCTGGGAGTGGTGTTTTTCTGAAAGTGGTGCAAAATCGCTTCTTTTGGAACTGAAAGAGACCGGTTCGCTGACCTGCACATTCACTGGATCCGTGGAAAAAGTCACTCTCGCTGGAACGCCTTTTACGGCGACCGTGACCGGATCCATCGCTCACTTTGATTCGATCCCCGCCGGTTCGTACACCATTGTCGATACGATGAAATCGACTGTGCGAATTCTGGGAACCTGCCGCATTTCAGCGGGTCAGGAAACCAAAGTGAGTATCACGCCGGTTCCGCAGGGAATGATGTTCGAAGATTTCAATGACAGCAACTCCCTGTTGCCACTTTCTCTGGTGAGTGGAACGGAAATTCACTGGAAAACCGATTCGATTTTCACGATTGAAAACAATCCGACAAAGCTATTGCAACGGGATTCAACAGGATGGTATCTCACTCTGGAAAAAGTTGCTCCAAACGATTCTCAACCGAAAGCACTTATCTCTTTTCCTCGCCCGGTGGATTTTTCAACCCTTGATTCAATCACATTCCGTGCAAAAGGTGACTGGAATGCGGAACTGCTGTTCGGAACATTCCGTCCTGAACAGAACAAGCTCGGGTATGGGCAGTATTATGTTAAGGTCGATTCCACATGGAAATGGTACACCATTAGGATGTCTCAGATAGACAGCATGACCGCATTTGATTCGGGACTCTCGTGGGCGACGATGAAATCTTCAATCAGTTCCTGTATCATTACCTCCTCAGGAAAGTCACTTCAGATCGATGATATTTCCTTTCATGGTCTTACTTTAGATTCGCTGTAATGGATCTGTTCTATTCTGATTTGTTGAGGTCTCGAATATCGGGGCCTCATTTTTTTTATGATGATTCCGCCACCTGGAAGTGGTGACATTTTGTCCCCGTTTTGAATCAACTCTCCCCTGTTTAATCTGAAAAAAACGGTTACATTGATCATTCTTCAGGTAAAGAGTGACTCAATCTGAATGCGTTCATAAACAATCAGACTTGAGAAAGAAACCGTTCTGGGAAAGGATTCAATATGAAAATTAAAACAGTGGGAATCGGGATACTGATTAGCATGCTGTTTTCAAATCTCTCTGCTCAAACAACAGGGATAGAAAATGGCGTTGTTATCGAAGAGAAAGGAGCGAACTATCTCATCGTTTCGGTTACCGCCGATTCGCTGCATTTTTCCAACATAATGAACAACGGAACTGCCTATTCTCATCCTCGAATTGCCGGCTTTGGCATGAGTCATGAAACGGGATCGCCGGAACTTCCCTGTAAAACGATCACCATGCTCGCCGGTAAAGGTTCCACACCGAAAGTGACGATCCTTGAAGCGGACACGCAAATCGTGATCTGTCCAAAACCAGTTTTTCCTTCGCAGCCCGCTCAACCGGATGATCAGGAAGTGACCATTCAGCCCTTTACTCAGAACGGAAATCTGTACAAAACAAACAGCTGGTATCCTTCAGAACCAGCCGTGCAGGTTGGTCAGCAGATCTATCAGGGAACGACTGTCGGTTCAATCAAGATTTCACCGGTTCAGTACAATCCGGTGGCGGGAACTTGCAAACTCTACCGGAAACTTCGTATGAAAATTGAGTACTCCACGCTCACCCGAGGTACTGATATGCCGAACGGAAGTTCACCATTTTTGGACAATCTACTGGCAGCTCCGATCAACCATTCACGGAACTATACCGGCGGAGTGATCGCGTCGCCCGATGGCGTTGATGATATTCTGATTATCACGCACGATAACTACCGCCCTGCCGCTGAAATACTGGCACGGTGGGAACGACAGAAAGGGTATGGTGTTCGCATCATTTCAAAATCGGCATGGACCTCTTCGGCAATCGCGGATAGTGTGAAAAATTTCTATGCCCGAACCATTCCGAAACCGGGTTATCTACTGATCATTGGTGATCACGATCTGGTTCCGGGGCAGGTACTTAGTCGTCCCGGACAGGCAACAGATAATTTTGCATCAGACCTCTACTATGTCTGCATGGATGGAGCATACGATTTCACTCCCGATATGGCGAAAGGACGCATTTCGGTGAACTCCGCAACTCAGGCAAACAGCGTTGTTAACAAAATCATCGAATACGAAAAACATCCTATTACCGATCCATCATTTTATAAAAATGCCACCTGTGTGGGTGTTTTTCAAGATGACAACAATGATGGCTATGAAGATCGCCGCTTCGCACTAACTTCCGAAACGATGCATGACTATCTTATTTCAAAAGGGTATCAGGCTTCACGAGTCTACGGCTCATACGCAAAAAATCCTTCAAATTGGAACAATTATGAATATGCGTTTGGCGATCCGATTCCTACGGAGCTGAAAAAATCGAGCGGTTTTAAGTGGGGAGGTGAAACAGATAGTGTTACAAAAGAGTGGAATGATGGTCGTTTTTTGATCGTTCAGCGAGGACACGGTAATCCCGGCGGTTCGTCGTGGAATCATCCCTATTTTGATACCTATTCAACAAACACTCTTACCAATGGGAATAAACTCCCCGTCGTATTTAGTATCAACTGTCACTCCGGTGAATATTTTGCAAAAGAGTGCCTTGCGGAAACAATGCTGAGAAAAAGCAATGGCGGATCCGTCGGGGTTATTGCGGCGGGGCAAGTCAGTTTTAGTGGCTACAATGATGCTCTGACCACCGGAATGGTCGATGCGATCTGGCCGGGAATATCGATGAATTCACCGAGAAATACCAATTCACAGCCGACACCCCATGCACCGATCTACACAATGGGCGATGTTCTTCTTCACGGTCTGTTCCGTGTCGGCGAAGATTGGGGAACCGGCGAAGATCAGGTGTATACCAATGAGCTATTTAACTATTTCGGTGACCCAACGATGGAAATCTGGACAGCTTTGCCGAAACCGATCTCCTATACCAAAGGGAATTTTTCCGCCGGTGCTTCGAGTCTTACACTTTCGAATCTGAATATAACGAGTGGAACAGCCACGCTCTACAATCCACGCACCGATCTGATCATCGGTCGGGCGGTAATTTCTGGTAACAGCGTTGCTGTTCCCGTGACCGGAACATTCACCGCTTCGGACTCGCTGGTTCTGACCATCCGTTCCCACAATTTTATTCCTGTTATCGAAACGGTGACAGCGAACGGCACGGTTTCCAACTACTCAGTGACATCAACAGTTCACGGAAACGGAACCGTTACACCATCCGGAACGATCACTGTTGCATCAAATGCGAACTTCACCTTTACGGTTAAGGCCAATGCAGGAAATCAGGTAGATTCGGTGAAAGTAAACGGAACGAAGAAATCGTTGTCCGGTGATTCCTGTACCATCACGAACATTCTCTCAAATCAGCAGATTGAAGCGTGGTTCAGTGGAAAAATTACTATGTCGATTGATACCACACATGCAAAGAAGAGTAGTACGGTGACAACAAAAACGACATCATTGCTGAAAAATAGCGATACACTCGTTACAATAACCGACTCGCTGTTCAATACTGATACTCTTCGGATCCGAACTGATTCGCTTCTCGCCGGCATTTCTTTTTGGTATACTATCGACACGAAGATTTTGCGGGACACCTCGGTGACTCGAACATACGATACGCTCCCTGCAAGAGTTTCAATCCTTGCGAACTCAGACAAAAACCGTTTAAACGGCGTTATGATTGCTCCAAATCCGGCAAGAATCAGTGATGGAATGGCTGTCATTTCCATTCCAGAAAAGAGTGGTGAATCCTATGCGATGCGAATCTATGATGTCGTGGGGAATTGCATTTTTGCCTCGACAGGCGAAGTAGATTCAAATGAAATTCGCTGGAACCTTTGCAACAAAAATGGAATGTCTGTGGCAAATGGAACCTATGCGATCACACTTGAATTAACATCGTCGACCAGAGAGAAACAATTCTGGAAAGGTCTTGTGGGGGTTAAACAGTAATCAATTGTTTTACTCTGTGAATGCATCACAAAGCACACTCGAATTTTACGACATTATAAAAGGAAAAAGTATGAAAACAAAAATCTTCTCTGCCATTGCGGCAATAATCTCCCTCTCATCAGCGAATGGATGGGTTGAACCTCACTATGTGCAAACCTATTCTGATGAAGAAATTCGAGCCCAGCTTAACGCACTGAATGGTAATTCCCGTGCCGCAGTGAAACTGCCGTCACGGGTCGACCACACTCATTCGAAACACATGCGTCCCGTGTTCAGTCAGGGAGCAAGCGGTTCCTGTGGTTCTGCTTCACGAATCGGGTATATGTTCACCTACGAAACCAATGCATATCGCAATGTCGATGGTTCACTTCCTGAAAATATCTACCCCTCATTTTTTACATGGCTCCTCACTGATCAAAACTCTTCGAAAGAGGGAATGGCTCAGTTTACCGGAATTCCGAACTCCGTTGTGTATGGTGGTGATCAGGCTTCGCATATTTTCCACGAAGATAAAATCTGGAATCTCGGGTGGCCCACCGATGCCAATGGAGTCAAGTACGGATGGATGCAGGGCTATGATCGCTGGAAAAGTGCCGCAGGAAACAGGATCGAACGAACCTCCGATATTCCCTTGAACTCATTAGAAAAAATTGAGTATATCAAGCGATGGATGTACGACCATCTCGGTGATTCCTCCTATGCCGAAGGTGGCGTTCTTGGCGGTGGCGTTGCTTCGCTTGGGTGGAATGTTTCTACGATTCCCGCAGGATTGTATCGAGCGGGTGAATCTATCATCACAAAATTCGGGCCGCAAGTTGACCATGGTGTAACATGGGCCGGCTATGATGATTCGATCAGCTTTGACTTGAATCGGAATGGGACGATATCTTCTGATGAAAAAGGGGCAATAATCATGCTCAACTCATGGGGCGATGATTGGGAAAATCAAGGATGTGCCTATATTCCTTATAAACTCCTTATCGACAGCGGCAGATGGGCAGAATTCTATTATGTTCGTAAGGAGTATCGTCCTGCAGATATGATGAAAATCACCATGAATTATTCTCAGCGAAATAATCTTAAACTTTCAATCGGGATTGCAGAAACGGCAACGGCTTCGCAGCCAACGAAAACCGTTACGGCAGAACATTTCAATTTTGCCGGCATTAGTACAATCCCAATGCTTGGCGTTTGGCAGGATGGCGTTCTACATAAAGAATCTATGGAGCTTGGTATCGATCTCACCGATTTGAAATTTGGCATCGACACACGGAATCCTTTCCGTTATTTCCTTGTCGTGGAAACCGATACGGATGCTTCGGGAACCGGTATCGTCGAACAGTGTCAGGCAATTCGGTACCATTACACGACCGATGGCATTGATTCCCCCTATGATTCAACGGTGGTAGATGCCAATGCGTTTTCCGGATCGATTTCCGGTGCGGGTAAGAAAATCTATATCCCGATTACCGTGCCCGCAGATTCCACCGCCAAACCGGAGTTTGTCTACATCCCACAGAAACGAATTTCGGTGGTTTCTGTGAATACCGAAAATGGCGATGCAAAAAGTAGCAATGTGCTTGATGGAAACGATCAAACGATGTGGCATTCACGATGGTCAACCGGAAATGACCCATTCCCTCACGAGATTAAAGTTGCAATCGATTCGACCTATTCTCTGAATGCTCTCGAGT
>JAIFMU010000054.1 GCA_020048285.1 bacterium
GTTGGCCGTTACAGTGAGGACACTTTTTTTCGCTCATGAACGTTTCGATCCAGACGCGGATCTGCACCGAATCGGTCTCTTTGTAGCGACGCAAAAGGTTTGGAATCACGCCTTCAAACGGTTTGTTGAACCAATCGACATGAATGATATTCCGGCCGGTTCCGTACAGAAGCACTTTCTGCTGTTTCGCATCGAGATCTTTCCATTTCGCTTTCAGATCGATTTCGAACGCTTCGCACACGGCGATCATAATTTTTCGGTTCCAGCTTGTATGCACCGCCGCACCGTTCCACGGAACAATCGCCCCCTTGCCGACGCTCACATTTTTGTCCGGAACCACCAGATCCGGATCGATCTCCATGAGATAGCCGAGACCATCGCATTCGGGGCACGCACCGAACGGCGTGTTGAACGAGAAGTTCCGCGGTTCGATATCGGTCATGGAGATCATGCACTTGGGGCAGGCGAGCTTTTCGGAAAAGAGAAGCGGATCCATGTCGGGACGATCAACCGTGACCGTTCCGTTGGCGGAGAGTTTCATTGCTGTTTCGAGCGAATCTGTCAGTCGGCGGGTCATGTCCGGTTTGACCACGAGCCGGTCGATCACCGCCATGATCGTATGTTTCTGCTTTTTGTCCAGAACGATTTCATCTTCGAGAAGTTTTGGTTCGCCGTTGACGATCACGCGAGTGAATCCATCCGCCATGAGTCCCGCGAACACATCCTTGTGTTCCCCTTTTTTCCCCTGAATCACCGGCGAAAGAAGCTGGAACTTGGTGCCTTCGGAGAGTCGCATGATCTGGTCGCAGATCTCCTGAACCGTCTGACTGGCAACGGGATCACCGCATTCGGGGCAGTGAGGTTTCCCGATTGATCCGTACATAAGTCGAAGATAATCGTGGATTTCGGTAATGGTCGCAACCGTGGAACGCGGGTTGTGGCCCGTGGTTTTCTGTTCGATCGAAATCGCCGGAGAAAGCCCTTCGATAGAGTCCACATCGGGCTTTTCCATGAGTCCCAAAAACTGCCGCGCGTATGACGACAGCGATTCCACATAGCGGCGCTGACCTTCGCTGTAGAGCGTATCAAACGCCAACGAAGATTTCCCCGAACCGGAAAGTCCCGAGATCACGGTCAGTTTATTTCGGGGAATGGTGACATCAATATTTTTAAGATTGTGCTCGCGGGCACCCTTGATCACGATATCCTGAAGCATGGTTTCTCCTTGCATTTGCCGCAAGTGTATAGCCTCAAGTTGCAAGAGGAAAAACACTCTTCTTCCCTTGCGGCTTTGAGCTTGAAACTTGCGGCTCAGTTGTTTTACTGTACAAATATACAACTTTGCTGAGAGAAGAATACCGGATTGGTGGAAATTTACTCTCGTGAATCGAGCCGCGCTGTTTCCCCGTTCGCCTACTGCTGAAATGGTTGAACTCTGCCACTCCTGCTTGCTGCCAATTTCTGCCGTTGCTCAGGAATAATTGATCTGGTTGAGGTTGCTCCTGTGTAAGGTGAAAGAACTCCAAAGTAAGGTAAAAGAACTCCCGATTAAGGAAAAAGAACTCCCGAGTAAGGCAAAAGAACTCCCGAGTAAGGAAAAAGAACTCCTTTGTAAGATAAAAGAACTCCTTTATAAGATAAAAGAACTCCTTTGTAAGGAGGATGAACGTCTGAAGAAGGAGGTGTGTGTTGTTTCTCGATACAAAAATGGCACCGACAAGTATTGCCGATGCCATAGATTATTCGAAAATGGAGACACTACATTGCTTGCCCGAGAAGTTCGGATTGGATGCGGGTAGCTGGAGCTTTGATGACAAGATCTGTGGTTGATGTGGTTGTCGAAGATGGGTCTTTGAAAATGCCGATCGCGTTAAGCTCTGTTATTACTGTAGGGTCAAAAGTTATACGATGGTGTTTCCCTGGACCGCCGTCAAATTTCGTTTTCCCGTTTTCGCCTGCGTAAACAGCTCCCTTGTAATGCGAGAAGCCATCAGTGATAAATACCGCATAATGAGGTGCTGCTCGATTAACATAGACAAAACCTCTAAAGTTATAGAAATTGGTGAACGTATTGGTAATCGCAGTATAATTGTGTATATAGAGTGCCGCAATGGCAGTATCTTCAGTATCAAACGAGGTCTGTTCCCACCCCGAACCTTCAATAATGATTATTGCCTTATACTTAAATTTTTCTTCTGCATATCCTCCTCCTGATTTCCAAATGGCTTTATTAGAAGAGATTGAATAACCGGCAGGGAAGTGTATTACAAGAAATTTGTCCTTGTACAATTTCCCGGCCGCTTTGAACTCTTCAAACTTTTCATTCATTCTTTTCGGAACTACATACGTTTCGCTAGCAATTGTCCAAATATGAGGGTGTGCTAATACTGTAGCGTAATCAAAATGAATCTTTGGTGGAAGTGATCCAACTCCCACCACCGTTGGAAGATTTGCTGTTTGTGTAGAAATTCCGCCTCCTGTATAATCCGTAAAGAAATTCGGAATAGTCTGTGATGTTGATCCAAATTTGTACGTTGCTGCATCATAGGCAAAGAGTTTTGAACCATTCAAATCTGTTTTTGCCCATCCATCGAACACTACACCACCATTAAGATATAGAGAATCTCCGTTCATTACAAAGTCACCTGGCCCATATTTGAAATTGCCTTCAAACCCTGCATTACCTTCTAGGGTTAGTATGTTGTTTGTGAGAATGTTTCCTGCAAAATAGGCATTCCCTGTTATTTTACCAGAGCTAATATTAAGAGTGGCTCCTCGAATAGCACCCGTAGTGCGATGTGGGTCTAAGCGAAAGTTACCATTAAATGCTGCAGGACCATTATTCATAGCGATTGTGTCGAAAGCAGACATGTGACCATCGACAGTCAGTTGGCAGTTAAACTCAAAGTTACCATTGTCCATCTGCAAAGCATTTATCGGAACATTACTTGCCGTTGTCGTCGTCCCTCTCCCCAGATTGAGAAGTTTATACGTCCCCACCGCCATGGACTTACTGTTCCCCGATCCAATCCCCTGAGATTCCAGCGTGATTGCAAATGAATCAGTTTTGTATTCTGTAAAGGCTACGATTCTCGTTTTGAACTGTTCGTCACTTCCGGTAGAGAGTTCGTCGTAGGTGTCGTGATCTCCGCAGATCCACTGGGTGCTCCAGGTTAAGTCCTTACTCTCAGGATTCGCGGTGCTGATATAGTCGTTCAACTTGGTGAGCATGGCCGCTCTTTTCGTCGCATCCGTGGTGCCCAGTTCAGCCAAAGCCTTGGTGATCCCCGATTTCGCCGCGGTTCGCGCCGATTCGGAACTGGAGAAATAGACGCCCGAAAGCTGATCCGAGGTTGCCAGTTTGAGCAACGATACGCCGATAAATCCGGTGGCGAGAAGTGCCGCTATGACGAGAAGCATGGAGATGCCGCTGTTGTTTTTCTGTTTCATTGGAAAATGACCCTTCCGTTGTTGGGAATAGGAACAATAGTCTGATAGGTGCGGTAGAGATGATTGCCGTCGCGGGAGATCTGTGCCTCTCCAACGTCAATGGTGCCGGAACCGCCCGCATCGCCTTCACGGTCTGACTTAACCAACAGGGTGACGCGGATATATTTCATGAGATGGCGCACGCGACTGGCATCATCGGTGTCACCTGTGCCCGTAGGATCCTGAATCCATCCGGTACTCCAGTTTCCGCCATCGGGAAGGAATTCAAACTGAAGCCCTTCGCAACTGTCGAGAACTGCGACGGCATCCACGGTTCCCCATGCTAGTGTACCATTTCCGTTGGCATCGCTTTGGGAATACCGGTAGAGTATGCTGTTTACAATCTGATATTTGACTCGAGAAATAGATCCGATAGTGGCGTTGTCGGTGAGATTGGCGCGCAGGATTTCTATGGTGTCGTTGTTGTTGTCACTCCCGTTTTTGTGGATAAACGATGCGAGAGAATCCCGTGCCGGTGTAGCTCCGAGAAAGGTCTGCCCCGTATAAGTCCCGTAGAGGAAATCGTTGTTCGTTGACGTGGTTCGCGGGTTAAGTGTATAGGTGGCCGTCCCTCCGGACACGGTGCGATTGATAATGTGCTTAAACCCGGTGTTCGCCAAGTCGCGCGACATCACGTTGATCGCATCGCGACCACTCTGTTGCATCTTGGTCACTTCGCGGCCGTGCACGTAGTTCTTGGCGATATGCCCGATCGCCTGAAGTGCAAGCCCCGTGACAATCACTCCGAGAACCATGTAGATCATCAGTTCCGGAAGGGTGTGGCCATTTGTTTTCTTATTCATTATTGACATACTCCGTTATATTCCCATTTTGAAGTATTTGTAAGCGCCGTTGAACCGTTACACCACCCTATATTTTTGTATATCTTGCCATCGCTCGATTTGACTAAATCATTTGCATTGTAGCCAGTTGAAGAACTATTGTGTAAGGTTATTGCAGAACAGTTTCTGGCTGCACAATCCCCTTCGTCAACCCATGGTGAATTTGCTAACGCTGCGTACGAAAACCATGCTCCTACACCCGAAAGATTGATACGTTTGCCTTTATAGGTAAGTTTGGCGTTTGCCACGTAACTTCCGCCATTGAAATCTGCAAAGGGAGCACTGGAACAATCAACACCTGGCGTTTGAATAGCCACTGAAATCGTTGTTGCGTTGTCCGCCGTCAACCCTGTTCCTGAAATGTCGGTGGGCTTAATTTTTATGGAGTAGTTTTTTGCGGTTAATGCTGTCGTTTTGACTTTCAGTTTTTTTGTTGTGTTGTCAATAACGAACGAGTTGTCGTCGGTGCCTCCGGCAAAGGCAAAGTTATGCGTTTTCCAATCGATATTTGAACCGGTGGCATCCTGATCGGCAGCGGTTAAATCTCCAAGAACTGCTCCGACTCCGGCATCGGTGGTTTTTAATGGCGTTTTATCAGGAGTGAATGTTACCGTGGTAGGTTTATCGTTGGCATCCGTCACAGTCACACTTACATCCACCGTCGAATCGTGTGAGAGGTTGCTCCCGCGGCGCAGGGTCGCTTTTATCGCATAGCTCGCTTTGGTTTCGAAATTGCACGCCGCTTTTGTGGCAAGAACACCATCGCTGGAAAGAGTGAAACTTGCCTCATCGGTTCCGGAGAGAATCCATTCAAGTCCTGACAGCGAAGATTCATCGTGAGCCAGTGTTCCCACGGTGGCTGTGGCGGCTCCGTTTTCTGCGATACTCAACGCTGGTTGAGGATTGCGCGGTTTGGTTTTGTTGTTCTGCTCTCCCACCTGAATTTTGATCGTCTGTTCGAACTGTTTTGTCGGATCGTTGCGGCAGTCGCGTCCTTCAATTTTGATTGTATAGAGTGCGCTCGCAGTGCTGAACACCTCATTGGTGTAGATCTTATTCCCCGAGAGGTAGACCTTTTCATCGTCGTCAGATACTTTCAGTGAAAACTGCACGAAATCGCCGGCACTCGTATTGGCGTCAATCCCTTGTACTTCGCAGATGAGTCGATCTTTCGGGGTTTGATGGGCAATGGCAACAGTGGCGATACCACTGGCCTCGGTGATGGTGGCTTCGATAAATCCGGAAACCTTGGCACTGCGGTTCTTGCCGCCATCTGTCCAACTGGCAGTTACTTCCGCCAAAATAGGGGCACTTCCGGTAAGCGTCCACACGCGAGTGTATTGGCGGTCTTTGTAGGTAATTTGGTCGTTCCCTGCGGTGGGAATAGCCGCGGGGTTCTGCAGTTCGCTCAGTTTTTGACGCGCCACAAATTCGCCCTCGTCCTTGCCGGAAGCGGCGCTGTGCTGCATGCTGCTGGTGATTACAATATTTGTCATAGCCAGCATGACAATGGATAGAACCACCATGGATACCATAATTTCGACGATTGAAAAACCGTTTTGCTTGAACTTCATTTGTCCCCCGAATCTGGGAATACTGTACCTGTTACCAACTGATGTGATGACGGTTTGTGTTGAAATAAGTAGAAGGACAGAATGAAAAGCGAAGAGAGGGCAGAACAGCCCGAACCTTAGAAGTTTACTCTATCAAAAGCACTTCTGCAACAAAAAAACAACTTTTTGTGGAAAAAAAGTTCACTATCGGTGAAAAATCGGCGTTGCAGAATATTAAATCGTATTGTAGTATTGCGTGAATCCAATGAGTTAGCTACACATTCGCACCGAAACCGTCGCAATGTAAAAGAAATGCACAAATAAAGAAAATGCAGAACAGGCAGGAGAGAACATGAAACAATCCCCACAGAATCGAAATGATACCGGACTCTCGATGATATTTGTCCTCGCCGCCCTGATCGTCACCGGATTTATCGGCGGAGCCATGGTGAAAATCGTCACCGGCGACCAACTGAGCAACGCGTTCTACTCTACCTCCGCCACCGCCAGAAGTGCCGCTCAGTCGGGAATCGTCGCGGCGATACAGCGACTTGAGTCGCGCAATGACATTGTGCAGTATCTACAACGTTTTATTGATGCTTCTAAAACTGGGACAAATGTGGTTGATACTGATTTGTGGCTTACCGGTAGCTCTGCCTCAAGTTGGTATGATGATCTTTCTGGAACTGCATTACAATATCGCACAAAAATGATTGCATTTGATAAAGAACGATTTAATGTGACGCTTATGTCCGAAGGGATTGGGCGTGGTCGGGCGAGAGCAATTTCCACGGCAGTGTATCATCTTGAAGGATTGGAATATGATACAAAAGTTGGTGTAAAACCTTCGAATGCACTTCATCTCGGTAGTGGGGGTGATAGAATTCACACACAAATTGATGTCCATGGTGATACATATGTAAGAGGTAAAGGTATACTTGAACCACTTAATTTAGGCCCATCCCATTTTAGAGGGAAATTTCGTGTAGGCCCAACCTTAACGGCGGCTGATACATTTGGTTTATTCTCTGCGAGATTTCATGACGTCGCATATTTTGAATCTCCCGTATTTCTGCGATCGCATTCAGATATTACCAATAGTATGCCAATGGATTCTGCATATTCGTATGCTTATGCCAGTATTGGTGCCGAAGATGTTATAACTTTGACAATACATCAGAAAAAAGGAACCTTTGAATATTATCCACTGGATTTGATTGTGAAAACTGGTTCATTATACTTAAACAAGAAAATTCGATATGGTGTCGATGGTGCTGGTGATTTGTTGAACCCATACGTCGCCCCATATTACAAAGGGACCGTTGTGGAAAATGGCTCAGTGTCAATATGGAATGGGGTGACACTCCACGCAAATAGTAAGTTTGTTGATGGTTCGAATGTTGCCAAAGCTGTGGCTCGTCCGACCTCCAAAATTAATATTCCAGCAGCGCTTGGTATTGATGCCTCAAATCCGGCTTTAACTGTCAATCCCACAGTTCTCGCGGCTCTGCGAGCTGTGGCCAAAGAAGTTACACCATCCTCGTGGGATGGAGATCGAATGAATACGGAATACAACTCTACGTCAAATGCACCTCACAAATACAATGGGTGGCTAGTGTTGAAATATAAGCAAGGAGGTGGCAAAGCATTTCAATCGGGGGGGACACCTTTTGCTGGCAAGGTTGTGTGGTTAGTTGAAGGCTCTCAAGAGATAATTGGAGACTCGCATATGTATGAACATGGCTCAACGACAGGTTGTACTTTCATGTTTGTAACAGGTACTGCTAAATTTAATGGAATCGGGGGAATGGGCCGATTTAGAGGGTTCATTTTCTCCGAATCGAGTGCTACCCAACTATTCAGAACAAAGACAGGGTCAGCTTATTATGGGGGGCTCTACATTCAAGATGGTAAGGGAGCCTTTAATTTGGAAGGGCCACCTTCTACGTCAACGCCAGATCCTAATGCGTCATTAACTATTTATGAAGATGCTGCAGCCATGAGCGAAATTCAGCAGTTGAAGATATTTTATGATCCAACAGCTACTGCAACGACAACAGAAACAATAAAGCTAAAGGATTCTTTTAGTAACATCACCGCCGACCTGATCAGCCAATCCATGTAATCTCTCTCGTCTCTTCCAAAAAACAAAACGGGCATCTCTTGCGAGGTGCCCGTTTTCATGTAACCGTTGGTATTCCCGTTTGTCCAGTCTTTACCTTTCAGCCTTTTCTCAAAATCGAATCTACCCGTTGATTTCCAACGCCGCTTCTTTTGCCTTTGCCGTTTCGGCGGCGGTGGCAGTGACCTGCGCTTTCGCCTGAACCGTGGTGTAGATCGATTCGAGGGAATTCAGAACCGGATTGAACTGCGTCGGCGCATCTTTGGCGCTGGTGACAATAAAGGAGATCAGCGAGGAGAGTTCCTCTTCGAGCTCTTTGCGGATCACGCGGATTTGGCGAATATCGTCAAAGACCGTGGTGCTGGTTTCGCGGTTGGTGGCCCACTGTTCGAATTTCGTCTGAACCGTGTCGAGCGCTTTTATAATCGGCGCCGCGCCGGACTCATCCACAGCTCCGGTTATTGTGGCCGCCGCCGCAAGGAATCCGCGAATCTGTGCACTCTCTTCGAGATAGCCGAGATCGATGACCCGCGAATCCATAGCTTTGAACTGTCGTTCTACCACCGCGGCCTGATCCGCTTTCAGTTTGTCGATCATGGGGAGAAGGATCATGGCGTGAAGATAGGCGCGCAGTCCCACGATCAGTGCATCCCGCTGTCCGTCGAGATCGGCGAGAACAGAGGTGTATTCACTGACGCGCACGCGCTGCAGCGCCATGTTCAACTCTTCCACCCGCGGTTTCAGAGCGGCGCGCCGTTTTTTGACAAAGTCAACGCCATCGAGAGGAAGTGACATCTTGAGTGCTTCCGCAGTAAATGTGGCAAGCAGTTCCGGGGAGAGTTTGGTGAGACGCAATTTGCGTGGATCCAGCATGGGTACTCCTTGTGCTGTGTTTGTTTCCCAATTTCGGGAGTGCTCGAGTGTTTCTCGAGTCGAAATAAAAGATACTATACTGATTTTAGTGTTGGTATGGGTTTTTTAAAGATTTTCTATGCTTCTGTATTGTGTTTGTTATGCGCCCCGATGTACGTATTGCTCCGCGGGGCAAAACAGATACCAATTTCTAACCACGAAAGGCACGAAAAACACGAAAGGCACGAAATGATACTCTTGTTTTCGTGCCTTTCGTGTTTTTCGTGGTTGGTATTGAGGTTTTCAAAAGTCTCATATTTGCCACGCGAAGTAATAGTGTTCGCCTCGGTGTTTTTGAACTCTGTGAATACCGCGTAGCCTGCGCCTCGGTGTTTTTGAACTCTGTGAATACCGCGTGGCCTGCGCCTCGGTGTTTTTGAACTCTGTGAATACCGCGTAGCCTGCGCCTCGGTGTTTTTGAACTCTGTGAATACCGCGTGGCCCTCGGTGGCAGTGAACTCTGCGGTCAGCGGGACAAAACCGCGCGGCATTCTGGTCTGTTGTTCTCTTGTTTAATCATATTGTGGTTTTTTGATCCTCTTGTGCTATTCTGTTTTTACGGGTTGTGCTTCTTCTGTATGTTCCTGTTTTTAAGCTATAATAGAGTATTGTTGCCACATTTTGACAACTTGTTTCTTAAATAATGCGGTGTTTTGGTCGGTGGTTTAGTATATTACTCGTGTTCTCAAAAATATTGTCATGGGGGAAGTGTGAATAGAAAGACGGATCGCGGCGTATCGATGATAATCGTGTTGGCCGCGCTTATTGTAACGGGGTTTCTCGGGTCGGCCATGTTGAAACTCTCCACCGGTGGGCAGTTGAGCAATGGCAATTATTCCACTTCGGCGAAAGCGCGCAGTGCCGCCAATTCGGGAATCACCGCGGCGATTCAATCGCTGGAAGGGACAAATCCATCTTCGTCGGTGATTCCAAAATTGCAAAACTGGATCAACTCTTCCCGCGGTCTCGAACAACTCGAGCAGAGTAGTCGCTGGTTGTACGGCGCCGCTAGTGGAACGAGCAGTTGGAAAACACTGGATGGTTCGTTGGAGTATCGCGTGGAGATCGTCGGGTTCGATCCTCAGAAATTCAATGTTGCCCTTCGTTCTGAAGGAAAAGGGCGCGGCGGTTCGCGGGCGGTGGCCACGGCGGTGTATCATCTGGAGGGGCTGGAGTATCAGACCACGACCTATCCCAATAACGCACTTCAGGCGGATGGGGGAATTCACGAAGGTAATAATTATCAAATCAATATCAACGGCGGAGCTCAGATTGATTTTGCCGGTGTCTATCCGGCCACGTCGTTTAACCTTCGCGGAGGATTACATATTAACGGGCCGTTCCGCACAGTAGGTGGGCCTGATGGTTCGCGGGAGTTTAAGGTGAATGGGCCATATCATTTTCATGGGCCTTCATATTTTAGAAATCTCGTAAATCTTGCCGGGGGGACAGTGACATGCTATGACAAGTATTATAAGCAGTCCGGTTCTCAGACTATTACGGGGGGAACAGCGCAATCGACACTGGAAGCAACAGGATTAACAGAAGCAGTTAGCCCGGCGATTACGTTTAACCGAGGTGTCGCTTCTGATGGTTCAAGTATTGAAGGTTCCATTTATAGAACAATCTCAGGGGATCCTGTGGAAGCGCATAGGATAACGGGTGACTCGCTCAATGTGTGGTGGAATGCGGCGAATAGTGCAAATCCAAAGCGGTTGTATCGTGGGAAGTATCTCGTTGTTCGCGTGAATAATAGTTCAAATCCTTCGTCGGCGTTTAAAGGTGGCGGTACCCCTTTTGCCCACAAGGTTATCGTTCTGGTCGATGGTGATTCGAAAATGCAACAGTGGGTAGATTGCGTGTCTACATCGGTGTCGGTACTCTACTTTACTGCTCCGACCTATAGCCAAAGAAACTTCGATAATGTGCGAAATTTTTATGGGTATATTCATGTAAATACACATGCTGGGAGCTCTAGTGATCACAATATGGGGTTCACTATAGGGCGACAACCATTTTTGGGGATGTATAATAATTATGCCGATGTTCCCGACTATCCCGAAGTGTTTAATATGGACTTTTACGGGGCAATTTACGCGTCGTCCACGGCTCGGATGCGTTTCGAAGGTGGGTTCATAACGAATACGACTACGGGGCATCAGGTATTTTTAGGGGGAGTAGGAGGGCAGTATTATCCCGGCACGTATACTATTCATTATCGATCGAGTATTATGAATCCCTTGGTGGATGATCGAGTGATTTTCGTTGTCCCGGTGGGGGCCAATAATGGAACCTGGCAAAACGGTACTCTTACGACGAAACCGGGGGTAACTCAAATCGCCGCAGGATTGGTCAGCCAGTCCATGTAAAATCTCGATTTTTCTTCTGTTTTTTCCGCGAAGGAGTGCAATAATCGGCACTCCTTTTTGCGTTTTCTGTTAAAACGTCCGGTGATTCTCCATTCTTTTGTGCAAAAACTATCTTAGCACTGCCATATACCATAGAAAATTTCAACGTGCAACAACTTTTTTTGAGGTGTCAGATGAATAGAAAACAGGGCAATAATAGCGGTATTTCCATGATGATTGTGCTCGGCGCACTGATCGTGGTGGGATTCCTCGCGGGGGCCATGATCAAACTCAGTTCCGGCGGTCAACTCTCCAACGCCTTTTTCTCCAGTTCCGCTTCGGCGCGATCGGCAGCTCAGTCGGGATTGACCGCGGCGGTGAGTTGGTTGGAGAGTCCTTCGAAGGCTGGACCGGTGGCGGACATGGCTAATGGCTGGCGCACTGGAAATGTGCTTGATGAACATCGTAAAATTGTTCCTGCTACTGCTGATGGCGATGGATTTATTCCGCTTGGGACAACCGGTGATCAACAGCGCTATCGGGTGACAGTTCTTGGATTTGATATACCCAATCGCACCATATCTTTGCGATGTGAAGGTCAGGGTAAGGGAAGAAGTCGCGCCGTGGTGACTGCACTCTATAAGATTGAGGGGTTAGTGGCTGATAATGGTGTAATCCCAAATAATGCGCTACATCTTGGTGGAGGAACTGAAGAAACTAACCGAGCCTTGATTGTTAATGGGGGAACCTATATACATGGTGGTGTTGTGTTTACCGATAATATGCTTCAGCAGCATCAGTTTAATGGGCCATTTTATGCGGGGTATAAAAATGGCACAACATGTTTAATTAAGGGGGCAGTATTTAATGGTCCCGTTTACTTTGAGGGGAATACCAGAATTGAACAGGCGGAAAGTTGGGCGTGGAATACTGGGCAGTTTCAGTTTCTGAAAAATGCGTACAATAATAGTGTAAAAAATCCCAATAATTTAAATCTAGATAATGTTAGACGCTTTACTGGCTTGACAGAGTTTAATAACGGGCTTGGTGTTGAGCGCGAATTGAGCATTGGGACGATGTCTGATACAATTCTTTATATTTGGGCAACACCACCATTACCTGTTGAGGTTGCACCATTTACTGTCAAAGGTGGCCAGGTATTGGTTAATGGGATAATTAAAAAAGCCTCGCCAACTCTAAAAATCAATATGCTCCAAAGTAATGGTAGTGGTGGATCTGTAAATGGCATTGTGCAGGGGAAAGATGGCGTTACACATTTGGCCGGTTCCGGGCCAACAGTTAATACTGCGCTTGCAGATATGTTTTCAAATGCGTCAGCTTCTACAGTAAATGGTGGTATTACTGATATTCCCGCTGCGCTAAATATTGCCCGCCCGGCTCAAGTTGGTGTCAACCTGCATTCTGCGTTAATGGCCAAAGCTCAAAATATTTCGGCATTGCGCACTGGTGCAAATCCGTGGCTGGGTGGCATAACAGCCGCTGATATGAATGATATGTACGGAGATGCTGTTGCCAATAACACTTGTTATGTTGATGAGGTTGGGCAGAAGTGGCTAGTTTTAAACTATGATCAGTCATCAAATGGTTCGCCTTTTAGTACCGATAATACGGAGCAATTTAATGGGCGAGTGGTGTGGATTTGCAATTCTGTGGAAATAAACGCAGATGAACTCTTTTATCAACATGCCTCTACCGGTATCACGGTTATGTATGTTGGGCCGAACTCCAAGTTGACAGGTATGGGGGGGTGCAATTTATTCCGTGGATTCATTTATACTGAAACAAGCCCATCTGCGACGACAAACAATATTTATAAAGCTTTGGCAGGTAAGATTTTTGAGGGTGCAATTTATCAGAAAAATGATACAAAACCATTTAGGCTGGAGGGGTCTCCTGATGGGAATTTTGGGCATTTTACAATCAATTATAATCAAAGTTTAATGAATGAGTTGCGCCCACTTGGTATTTTGTTTGATCCCAATAATGTAAATGCGGAGCAATTGAAAGTTAAGCCCGGTGTCGGCATCTCCGCCTCCCTCGTCTCTCAATCAATGTAAAAACTCAGTACTCTCTCCTATGATATTCGGGTGATCGGGAAACTGATCACCCTTTTTTCATTGTATGTTGAAAAGCTGTTGATAACATGTTGGTAAGAGGCCATTGTTGTTACTTGTTCTACTGTATATCAACGATCTATGGGAAAATGATGTTGTTCACAATGAGGGTGCTGACAAGAGTCATTTCCGCTAATTATTTTCTCATAGAATGAACAGTATTCAATAACAGTGCGACGTAAGGAGCTACCCGTGAAACTTACTCACTATTATGAACCAACGCGTAAGGCGACGAGTGTCTATGATTCTCTGCCGAAAGTTCTGGCGGAATATGTAATGAATGAACTGGACCGCGAATCCGGCGATTTTCATGAGTATAAAACATTCCGATCGCCCGATGAGACGATTCTGATGATTCGCAAAGAGGGTGATCTGTTCAATGGAGAACTTCGGGTACATGGGCTCATGCGCAGGTTTCCGGTTGCTGCTGAAGTGATCCGATTCAGCGATGCACCGCGCGGGGCATTTTTGGTTTTGGCGGAACGGTTTTTCCGTTCTCTTGATTTTCTGCAACTGAACTAGCAGTTGCCCTTTGGTACAATCTGGAACGGCTGAAGTTTTTGCTTCAGCCGTTCTGCGTTCTATCCCATTACTTTTTCATCAGTTCCATGTAGATTCCCTCGCGCTTGAGCCGCGCCATCTGCTTGAGAATCCACGCCTGCTTTTTGTACATGTATCCCGATGGCGACGAGACCTTAAACCGCACGGGATTGGGAAGGCTTGCGGCGATCATGGCCGCTTGTGGTCGCGAAATCTTTTTGGCCGATTTTTTGTAGTATTTCTGACAGGCCGCTTCGACGCCAAAGAGATTTTTCCCCATCTGCGCTGTGTTGAGATAGACCTCCATGATCCGCTTTTTCGGCCAGAGAACTTCGATGAGGAGCGTATACCACACTTCGAACCCTTTGCGCAGCCACGAACGGTCGGACCAGAGGAACATGTTCTTGGCCACCTGCTGACTGATCGTGCTGGCGCCCTTTTTCTTCCCTTTTTTCTTGGCTTTTTTTGAGTTGTTGTATTTCACCGCTTTGGTGATCGCCTTGAAATCAAAGCCGTGGTGATCGAGGAACGCCTGATCTTCGGACGCGATCACCGCGTTGGGAAGATAGGGCGCCATTTTCTTGATCGAAACCCATTCGTAGGCGATTTTGCTCTCATTTCCCGATAGGGCGGCGCGGATTTTTGTTTCTAGCATATAGGCCGAAAAGGGAACTGGCACAAAGCGGAAGATCAGCACCGATCCGATTGAAATAATCAGGAACGCGAAAATCAGTTTGGTGAAAATAGAAAAGATTGTTCCGATTGGGCCGCGGCGCTTTTTTTTGCGTTTTGGTGCCGGGCGATCTGATCCGTAAGGACGGCTGGTTGGTCTCGCTGTTGTCATGTCATTCTCCTTTGCGCCGCAAAAATAAACTGTGCCGATACAGATCGTATCGGCACTGAATAGTTTAGAGTGATTGTGCTATGGAAAAGTGGCGAGAATCGCAGTCGTCAACTATTCTCGACAGCTCACAAGGTGTTCAGAGAATTTTGGATGTTGCAGGTGTATTTTCATAGGTTGGGTCGGAATGCTTGCTGTTCACTTCTCTTTTAAGCGATACCGTTGTTACTGGGCGTGTCGGTTCGGCCGAACCTCACCGCCGGTGTCTGCCAGGGCTCACTTCGTTCGGTGTGGAGTACCACACTCGCTTCGCGCCCCTTCTGCCACCTCACGCGAACACGCCTTCCATTTGTGTTTCACGTGTCCGCCTCAAAGGTATGTTTTTCATTAACTTTGGCACTATAGACGATGCTGCTGGAGCGAAGGTACCACGGTGGCGCGCGCATTGGCGACGAGATACCCTGCAGTAACCGCGCGCTGGTGCGCCAGATTTGCAGGCTTGGTACAAGCCGAAGTGCGACCGGCATGGTGCACAGACTGGAGGCTGAAATGCCTATCCTGACGCCCTGACAGAGGGAAGTCAACACCGATTTGACAAGGTT
>JAIFMU010000061.1 GCA_020048285.1 bacterium
TGTTGATTTATTCATAATCAAGACAAACTCTTCACCACCATAACGACAAATATAATCAGTTTCACGACGCACAGCCGATTGTAATGCTTTTGCGACAGCTCGAAGTGCTCCATCGCCAGCCTGGTGCCCATACTGGTCATTATACTTTTTAAAGAAGTCCACATCTATCATAAACAAAACGACTTCAGCAGAATAGCGACGACATTGGCTAATAACCAATGGCAATATATCATCAAGATAGCGACGATTGTGCAATCCTGTCAATGAATCTCGGATTGTCAACTCTTGTAGATCGCGATGGGCATCTTCTAGTTCTCGTTTACTGTGTTCCAACAGCAAGTGTTCTTTTTCATTTGTTTCTTCCATATAGTAGGCAAAGAAAAAGGCCAGAACAAGAGTAATTAAATAACGCAAAACCTGTATAATTCCAACGGGGTCATATTTTCTTTCAAGAAGTGTAATGAAAACAATGCAAACGAAAAATCCCCAAAAGAATCGTGAACCAATTTTACCGCCATTAACACTTACCGCATAAAGTGGGAATAAAATAGTCCACACGAAAAGAAGATCAGAGAATTCTGTTAACCAATACAAAAGAAGTAATAGCAGAGCTGCTCCACTTGTTACCCAAGCAATTTTCCGAGATATGTGTTTCAGTGTAGATACAAGATAGAGATTGTGAAGTGTGTGAAAACCGATAATTGTGTTCAGGACAAGTAATAACCAGTCGCGTTGTAAGTTAGCTATAATTCCCATGACAAAGGAAGTTAACAAAATAGCGAAACTAAAAAGGCGCAATATCAGAATTTTACGACGCAACAATCCATCCTCACAAAGCGCTGCACTGCCATTCAGAAATCTTTTGAACGCATTTATAATGTTCATTATTGGTTCCTTGAAGTTTGCTTTCTACTCCCAAATTATACCGTTGCGTTTCACAGAATACAAGTTTCTTGCTCACATGAATTTGAGGTAACTATTTTAGTATAAAGGGGAAATAATGAAACAAGCAATACGGCAATGGGCTAAAGACTTTGGGTTTTCAGCGTGTGGATTCACCGATACTCGACCGTTTACGGCGGAACAAACTCTATTCGAAGAGTGGATTCAATCAGGCAAACATGCCACCATGACGTATATGGAAAACCATTTCGATAAACGAATGAACCCCGCACTTCTCGTAGAAGGCTCTAGATCAATCATTTCATTAATTCACCCATACTTCCCCGCACAACTGCAGGCGGAAAATCTACCACTCATAGCGAAATACGCTTATGGCGAAGATTATCATACTGTTATAAAAGAGAAGCTACATAAATTGGTATCGCTGATCGATGAGTCATTCGGCCCTGTTTCAGGAAGAGTATTTACTGATTCGGCTCCAATTTTAGAACGACCTCTCGCGGTGCGCGCAGGTTTGGGTTGGATTGGGAAAAATTCACTTCACCTTACAAAGCAGGGATCATTTCACTTTCTTGCAGAAATTTTCCTCGACATAGAAATCGAACCGGATGAACCATTTTCTCACAACTACTGTGGGAATTGCCGAGCCTGCATTGAAAGTTGTCCTACCAATGCCATCGTTGCGGACGGCGTGATTGATAGCAATCGTTGTATTTCCTATTGGACTATTGAAAATAAAGGTGAGATTGATGTGGAGATCGCCTTAAAAAATAGCCGTTTTATCTATGGATGCGATATCTGTCAGGACGTTTGTCCGTGGAATCGTTCTCCTGCCATGACAACTGAACCACGTTTTTCTCCCCACAGTGATCTCTTGACTAATACCGTTCAAAATTGGCAGGAGCTATCCGAGGAGTCGTACCGCAGAATATTTAAGAATTCTGCGGTAAAACGAGCTAAGTTTAGTGGCTTGCGACGAAATATCGACGCTATTTTTTCTCGGACTTAACCTGCTCCACTTTCTTGCGAAGAATCCTCAGTTTTTGGGCTGATTTGAGTAAAATTTCAGCTTCCTCAATATCGCGATTCAAAAGCTGAAGAGTATTGATCAATTCAACAGGAACAGAGTCAGAGGCTGTCACAAGCGCATTAAAATCAACAACTGCAGAATCTGTTCGCTTGATCAGCGCATCTACCCCATCGAAGATCTTCGGCGTCCGTTTTGCCACCACTGAATCGATAACAATTCCAGTGCTCGTCAAAATATGATTGCTGTTATCGAGAGCGGTATTTAATGACCGCAACGCAACGCGCACGCTTTGGAATGTTTCGACGGCGCGATTATTCAGTGTACTATCACTATTAAGTAAATGAGTTACAATTCCATTACCATGAGCGATAGTATCGAGTATTTCATTGATTGTTCCTGTTATCGATATAACTTCATCACTCAGTTTTTGCAGATCAAGTGGCGGAATCAATGCAAGAGTATCGCCATCTTCCACCATTTGTGAACTGACCCCACCTATTTCAATCTCGATCTGCCAATCCCCCATAATCATGTTTTTCTGCTTCAGCCGAATGCGTGAATCTTTGCGAATCAGAGACCGATACTGCTCATCCACGCGAAGTTGCACAGCTACAAATCCATTTCGTTCTAGCTCTACTTTACGCACCATTCCCACTCGTTTACTGAGAATAAAGACTTCGTTTCCTTCGTTGACCTGCGCGCTCAATTGGTGAGTGAAATTCAGTTCAAACCGCTCCCGCGCCCAATCTGAACGAATCAGGATTGCGGCAAGTATTACCGGAATAAGCAGAATTGGAATAAGCACAAAAATACCCACGACCATTTCGCGATATTTGTAATACACAGGGTCTTCATTGTTATAGCGACTTGTTTTTAAACGCATGTTATTCATATCCTTTTGATAGATTGAAAATCGGCCTCGTCGACCGCTCCAAAATTTCAGAATCTTGCGAGGCAACAATTACTGTGACCTGTTCATCAAAAAGCAACTCATCGAGCACAGCCATGAAACAACCTTTTTGCTCTTCATCGAGTCCGACAGTGGGATCATCCATGCAGATCAATTCTGGCGATACCGCTAATGCCCGCGCAAATGCCCCCAACTTTTTTTGACCAACCGAAAGTGCTTCAGGAAGATTCCAAGCCACGCGGTTCAAATGAAATTGATCAACTAACGCCGATACAACCGCATCAATTTCGGATTTGCTACCTTGCTTGTGATGACGCAGCGGCAAGGCAATATTTTCAAAAAGAGGCAAATACGAAATCAATGCGTGCTGTTGAAACACAATAGAACTACGCAGTTCCAATTCGGCAAGTACCACGCGGGGTACAGAACTCAGGAGGTGGCCATCCCAAAAAATGTCGCCTTCATCGGGAGTGATAACTCCAGCGAGAACTTCGAGTAATGAACTTTTACCGGAACCACTTTTTCCCGTAATGAAAAGTTCACCGCCACCAGGAACTGTGAGACTGAGATTTTCGAACAGTGTCACAGTTCCAAATCGGCAGCTAATATCCTCCAAGCGTACTTCGAATGACATAATAGACCACCGAAAGGGGTAAGTTTAACAATAAAATTGCGGTAATTGACGTAACTACACTGCGATACACTGCGCGTGGCACGATGCGAAAACTTGTTACAACAAGGCCGTGATAACTGCTCACAACCGCGATCACCGCTCCATAGAGAATACTTTTCATCACTGCGAAGGGAATATCGCTCCACACAAGTGCATCCATAATCTGTGAAGAATAAATCACAAAAGAGATACCCTTTGTAATTTTGGCAAAAAAGACACCTCCGAGCAAGGCCACAAAATCAAAATAAAAATTGAGTGCAATCAATGAGACGATCATGCCCAAAAATGCCGGAAGAACTAGATATTCCACCACATCAATGGCCATACTTTCCAAGGCATCGATTTCACGGCACACTTTCATATTTCCCAGAAATGTGGTCAGTGCTGATCCTGATCGTCCTACAACAACTACAGCGGTCAATAGCGGCGACATTTCACAGAGAATTGAATATACCATAAGCAGGCCGAACTGGCTACTCGCTCCAATATTATCCATATTTTCAAATGAGACATAAGAGATGATAATGCCAGCAAGAAGTCCAATAACAAGGTTGATTACAAGCGCATCTACACCAATAAACAAGATTTGATTTACCAACTGTTTTCTCGGAACTGACCGACCTTTCCCCTTGAGAAATGCCACAATTGTATCGTAAAAAAGACTCACCATCGCACGATAGCTTTCCACTTTTCCGATTGTTGTTCTACCGAGATTAAGTATCAAACCGTTACCGCGCATAAACTCCTCAAAATTTGAACCCTAGAATATACAACAGTGTACTCTCATTTACGAAATTCTGCAACCTGTTCGTACTCTCTGTGAACGAAGGAGGTTCGTATGCAACATTCAAAACGAGATGTTGACGCATACATCGCAACTCTTCCGGAAGATCAGGCAGATATCCAGAAGAGAATTCGCACTCTTCTGAGAACATTTTTCGACAAGGAGGTCATGGAATCGCTTCAGTTTTCTGTTCCAACCTATCATATCCGGGGAAAATTGGTTATAAGTATCCAAAGTGGATTTCATTATACAGCGATTTATCTCTATGATCGGTCGCTTTTGGAATCATTTTGTGAACAATTCGATGAATATCATTCCGGGCGGAACTGTATTAGAATCGCAAAATCCGAAAATCCAACAATAAAAGTAGAGTGGATACTCGGACAATTTGATAAACGTCTTCAAAAACAAGGTGAAATTATTTTTTGAACTTTCAGAATAATCAGGAACTATTTCACAAAAATAGTTCCTCTCTTTTTTTGTATACATGGAATTGTGTGCTAGAAATTATCAATAATCTTCCGAAGATGCCCGTTGAACAGATCGAGGTTTTCCTGGCTCATGTCGTTCGCAAGTTTATGTGACAATTCAGTGTGAAAGTCATGATGCTGTGCGTACAGTTCGTCCCCCTTGGGTGTAAGAACTACCGTATAAGACCGCCCATCATTTTCAGACTTGGATCGAACAACCATCCCTAGCACCTCAAGTCGCTGTATCATAACAGTTAAGGTTCCAGTAGTAACACCAAGCCGACTACTTAAATCTTTCATGCGAAGTTTACCTGCAGCTCCCAGAATTTCAATAGTGTGCATTTGAGGCAGAGTCAGTTCAGTCTTGCGTACCATTTCATGTTCCCATGAACTCATTTTTTCATACAAATCAATCAGATTTTCTATAAATCGATCCACAACTACCTCATTTTTGAAATCTTATAACATAAGAATATAGAAAATTTCGCAACCTATTTCAATCTAACTGAAAAATCTCTTTTTGCGATTGAAATTTTACCCATTTTTTTTACAGATTACTTCGCTCTTTAGCATGGAGATAAACTATTTATAGGGCCGTAATAACGATCAATACTAATAAGGAGTATTTATGAAACGGTATGCGTTTTATGCAGTAGCAGCATCAATGCTTGTTTTCACCGCGTGCAAAAAAGATGGCGACGTAGCTTCAAAAAGTGAACTTGCTACAGAACGCGATAAATTCAGCTATGCAATCGGCACAGACATTGGAATGTCGCTGAAAGATTTCAAAGATGAACTCGATATCTCTGTTGTATTCCAGGGAATCCGCGATCACCTCGAGGGAAAACCAGCAATCCTTACCGATGAAGACAATCGCGCAGTAAAAGAGACTGTTTTCAAACGTATTTCAGAAGTGAAACAACAGGACGAAGTTAAAAAAGCTGAAACCAATAAAGTTTCTGGCGAAAAATACCTTGCTGACAACGCTAAGAAAAAAGGGGTTGTAACAACCGCTTCAGGACTTCAGTATGAAGTTATCAAAGAGGGAACTGGCGCAAAACCAAAATCCACAGACAACGTAAAAGTTCACTATGTTGGTACAACTATTGCCGGCAAAGAGTTCGACAGTTCTGTTAAACGCGGCGAACCGGTTACCTTTCCTGTTGACCGAGTTATTCCAGGTTGGACAGAAGCACTTCAGCTTATGTCTGTTGGCTCGAAATACAAACTTTGTATCCCTTCTGCGTTGGCCTACGGCGAACGTTCTGCTGGTCCAGAC
>JAIFMU010000120.1 GCA_020048285.1 bacterium
AAAGTTCAGTGTTTGAAACCAGCGCATAGTGCGAGAAAAACCAGCTTGCATCAAGCGATCTAAATGCATTTGTTCCGTGTCTGTAATGAGCACATTTTCCAAAGCGGTGCGTTTTTGGCTGATTTCGAGTTCGCTATAGCTGTTTGCGCGTTTGAAATCATAATACAGATCAGTCATGATCCCTTCTTCAGAGGTGTCACTGATTTTTTCGGTCAAAATTAATACACCACCATCTCGTGTGCCACTGTGAATGCGTTTTAACAGATCGAGACGTTGATCGCTATCGATAAACTGAAGTGTAAGGTTCAGCACTGTTACAGAGGCATTTTCAAAAGAGATCTCCGTGATATCATCTTCGAAGATTTCCACGGGATAACGCACTGGATTTTCGTCTATTAGTTCGCGAAATCGAGCAATCATAGGCGCACTTGTGTCGTATGATTTGAACGTACAGTTTTGAACTTCAAGATTCTGTGCCATCGCAAAGGTTGCAGCACCAAGAGAACATCCTAGATCATAAATTACGCTCTCTTCTTGAGCAAACTTTTTCGCGAACACTGAGAGCTGCGCCAATACTGTTCCATAGCCCGGAACAGATCTTTTCAACATGTCGGCAAACACAGAAGCGACATTTTGGTTAAAAGTGAATTCTGCAATTTCAGGATGAAGATCAGAGAAAACGCTATCCCGTGCCACACAAACTCCTTAAACAGAGCAACCCGCCAAAGACGGGTTGCAGATAACACTATTGTAGTTAAACCTTATCCGAGTGAACTCTCGAAATCGGTCAGTTCATCTAGTTCACCCTGATCAAAACGCCAATCATCTAAAACACCACCACGACCAGGATGCCGCAATTTTGCCAACGCTCGAACTTCAATTTGTCGTACTCGTTCGCGGGAAATTCCAAATATATCACCAATTTCATTCAATGTCTTTTTGCGGCCATCATCGTAACCGTAACGCATCATGATAACACGGCGTTCTTTCGTAGCCAATCCTTCAAGAAGTTTGTCCAACGAATTGCGCAATCCTTTGACAGTTATATGATTCGAAGGATTTTCCGCAGAAGTATCCGCTACAAAATCTGCCATCGTAGAATCTGTGCCGTCGTTCAGTTCGCGATCTAAAGAAATGGGGTCAACGGCATAGCTGAGAACCTGTTCCACTTTGCGTTCTGAAAGCTTGAGCGCTTCGGCAATATCATGTGCCTGCGGTTCAAAACCATGTTCGAGAACATAGCGTTGCGAAAATCGACTCACCCGATTCATCAGTTCGCGGGTATTAGCCGGAATGCGAATCGCTTTGCCCTTATCGTTGATCGCACGAGTAATAGCCTGGCGAATCCACCACGTTGCATAGGTCGAAAACTTATACCCTTTGCGATAATCAAAGTGATCAACCGCTTTCATCAAACCACGGTTACCTTCTTGAATAACGTCAATCAGTTCCATGCCCGTGAACTTGTATTTTTTTGCAATGGAAATAACTAAACGATAGTTTGATTCGATAACCGAGTCTTTTGCATCGGAAAAAATCTTTTCCCATGAGTCAAAATTTTCCAATTCTCCATTCATGGAGTTCTCTTTAAGCCATTCACGGTACTTATCAATAATGCTTTTTTTCTGACGCTCGCCAATATTGAGTTCAAACGCATTTTCCACCAACTGATCGATAAGTTCACGAATTTTTTCAACGCAGGCAACGCGCGATTCGCCTTCAGAAGACTCCATAACCTCCTGAACATCATCAATTTGCTCCTGAACTTCTGCTATTTTCTGAATCCCATTCATGAAAATCTCGTAGAGTTCACCTTCGTCCTGCTCCTCGGCAGTTTCAGGTTCTACATCAAACAGATCATCGATATTAAGCACTCCATTTTGAAGTTCTTCGGCGAGGCGGAAAAGGAAATCCTGAATGTGAGCTGAGCGATAGGCACTTTCAAGAAGCTTATTTTTACCCAAAACCATCTGGCGGGAATATTCTATCTCTTGAGAGCGACTAAGTAGAGGAAAACTTCCTACTTGGTTCAAGTAGTTCCAAACAGGATCATTGCGTTTCTGTTCGTGAATCTCTTCGACAAACGGGTGTTCAGGATCGCCATGGCGACGACGGCGACTTCTCTGCACAAAAGGATTAATTTCAACGCCTTTTGAACGAAGAACTTCTGTGAGAGCTACGATTTCCGTGTCAGAGTCAGAAAGCTCCTGAATTTCCAATTCGGAAACAAACCCCTGAAGCCGTGCCTGTTTTTCTAGGTGTCTGATCTTTTTGCTGTTTACTGCTGATTCTGTCATGTGTTACTTCTTCTCCCCTTTTGTGCTTTGAGCAGATTTGTTTGTTCAGCCAAGAGCCGCATTTTGTCTTCAGCCCGTGTCACCATCGAAAGCTGTCGAGTAATCAAATCAATTTTCCGGTCGATAATGCTTTTTTCTAACTTTACAACTTTGTGCGAAATTGCATCCACACTGTCACGACTTTTCCGTATAAACATCAATGATACGAGATCGCGCAGAACAGGATCCTCTATTTCATCAATAATCGATGTATAATCACCGTCTTTCGTAACAACTAAAGAATATAAGTTTCTAAACAGCGAATTGGAAAACAAATCCATTGAAATTTTTTCTTTCCAGTGGTAGAGCTGTTCAGGCGCTGCCAAAAGGAGGTGCATGAGTGACCCTTCTTCCGAGGCGAGCAACTCTTCGAGATTGCGCTCTCGCTGACCGTGATCTGTTTCAAAACCGGCACGACTCACGTCTGTTTCCTGCCCAACCATTCGACGAAAAAGCGCCTCTTCAACACCAAAACGCGCGGCTAATTCTCGGCTATAGTGAGACACAAGAACTTGATTCTGAACGCCTCCAAGAAGTTTCGCCAAAGCGGTAACTATGCGAGAGTTTCCTTGTGGTGTTTCCGATTCGCCATCTGCGGAAAGGCGATTGATATAGAATTCCAATCCTGGTAACGCACCTGAAAGCAGTTCATTGAAACGGTCAGTTCCATATTTTTGAATGATTGAATCTGGGTCTTCTCCAGCAGGAAGTATTACTACCCGCAAATCAATTTCAAGAGGAAAAAGATTGAGCACTGCTCGTTCTGCAGCTTGATACCCCGCGTTATCACCATCAAAAACAAGATAAACGAGAGGAGTAATACGTCGAAGAATATGACCGTGTTCAACAGTCATGGCGGTTCCACATGTAGCTACGACATTTTTAACGCCCGCTTGGTAGAGCATCAGCATATCCATGTAACCTTCGACGATAATCACAGACCCTTTCTCGCGAATATCTGTGCGCGCCTGATGCATTCCGTAAAACACTCGATTTTTTCGATAGAGAACTGTTTCTGGAGAGTTCAGATATTTGGGCTGCCCCTCGGGGTCCATCGTTCTTCCCCCAAAGGCCACCGGTCTACCAGCCATATCGAGAATTGGATAAATCACCCGCTTGCGAAATCTATCATAGGGGCGCGAACCAGAGTTTGAAGAAACGGCAAGTCCCGCTTCTGCAGCAACCAAGGGAGAGATTCGTTGAGTTTCGAGGTATTTTGTCAATCCATCCCACGAATCGGGTGCAAAGCCGAGACGAAAATCGCGCACCGTTTCACCGGAAAGTCCGCGCGACCGAAAGTAATCAATAGCATCGGGGGACTTTTTCATCTGATCATAGAAGTAGTTCATAGCGTGGCCGTTGGCGGCATAGGCGAGTTCGCGACTGAGTGTTGAACCACCTGTACTCTGCACTCGATGCGTCGAAGACTCCACGGCGATACCCACTTCCCGTCCCGCCTGTGTGAGTGCTTCCATGAACGATACGCCTTCAATTTCCATCAGAAAGGTAAAAACGTCTCCGCCTTTTCCACAACCAAAGCAGTGAAAAAAATTGCTATCGGGATTGACGTGAAATGATGGTGATTTCTCTTTGTGAAATGGACAAAGTCCTTTGTAGCTTGTGCCTGCACGTTTCAAAGCGACATATCGTTCCACCACTGTGACGATATCCAACCGCATACGTATTTCTTCTCTAACTTGTGCAAGCTCCGCGTTTTTTTCGTTCATTTACGCGGATCTACAAACTTTATAATCGTTTCACCGGAACTGCTCACACCAAGAAGTTCGCGCGAAGCACGTTCGATATAGGAACGATCTGTGCGCATTCGATGCTGGACAACCTGCAGCGAATCGATTTTCTGTTTTTCCAAAGCTATATTTTGTTCAATACGACTGCATTCGCGATAAATCATCACAAGCGAAAGAAACCCTTTCGGTCCGACCAAAGCATTCACCAAAATTGCACCGATCACGGCGAAAACAATCATCCGTTTCGCTTTAGGCGTCAGATCAGAAAGTCGTTTCATTTTCGGGAATACACTTTTTTTCCGTTCTCTCATTTTTCAATCTGCTTCGAAAGGGTTAGTGCCATGGCGCCATTTTTAAAAAGTGTGACTTGACCCGTTGATTCTGATACTGTTATAGCAATAGCGTTTGTTGCCGCAGAAATCGCTGCAGCTGCGGCATGTCGTGATCCCAGTCCGCTCGGCAATTGTTGCACAACAGCCTCATCAGAAATAATAGGTCTAAGATAGCTCCCTGCCGAAAGAACAACACCATCGCCAGTGATAACAAAAGCGCCATCGATGCTGGCAAACTCTTTGATAGTCTCTTCGAGGCCGGGATCCAGAATATTGCGTTCTGATTCACTGTATCCGCGGAACGGATTGATAATCAACTGAGCAATATGCCCGGCTACGCTGTTGGTATCGCCGAGAACAAACATGGTTCCTACAGCTTTTCCTTCGCGACCTTCAAGGCCGATTTCAGAAGCGATCCCAAGCACTCGCTCGAGAATTTCCGGTTTTACATCTGGCGGAAGAAGTGATCGTGTCTGACTGAAAAAGAAATCAAACTCTTTGCCGATATCCATAACAATTGCAGTGTCAAAGGAGTCGTGATTGTACTTCCCAGTGATACAAACAACTGAATCTTCACGAGTAAGCATATTCCTTGACATGGCGAGAAGAATTCCGATTTTCACCTGACCCACACGTGAAGAACGTACAAATGGCGCCTGAATAATATCATATTTCAGATCATCGTCAAATCGACTTTTATTGCTCGTAACGATAATTACTTGACGACGAGTTTTTATATATTTCAAAAACTCAGTATCGCTTTTCGTATCTGAGAAAATCATCAGTGCTTTGGCGTTGACATCGCGAGCAAGCGCCGTCGCAGCGGAGATAATTGGCTCTTTTTTGGCCTTTTTAATTTTGTCGTCATCATCATCGTCGTCATCTGATGGCTTATTCTGAAGAAGTTGCGATATCGAATCTTCTTCTTCGTCAATCAACAACCGATTGACCATTTTATCTTTAAAGAAAGTCGAAAGACGAGCGAGAAACTCAATCTGCCGATCTTCATCAACGCGATTGGGGTTGACCACAACAAGAGCAACGATATGGACTTTCGCATTGCGCGCCGCATCGTAACTGATCCCATCGACACTCCGTCCGATTATGACTGCAAAATCCTCATCTATTGAAGCATCCGCCTGAGGAATGGCAACTCCGGAACCAATAAACGTAGAAGCAGTCTCTTCGCGACGCAAAATATCTTCGAGAACAGGGGAGTAATCACGAATGCGAAGCTTGCGACACAAACGGCGTACCAACTGGTCAAGAGCCTCATTTTTCTCGTCATAGTCTAGATCAACAACAGTGTCGCTGATGAGATAATTGCGAAAATCCACTTAGTTCCCACTCATTCGATCTTCAATTGGTGCGGCAAAGTAATTCAGCAAATCTTCGCGAACAACAGTGAGTCGATCGCGTGAAACCTTGCCAACTCCATTGCGACGAAGCAGATCAAGCCCTTCGCGATAAAGTTCAATGCCCGTTTTTTCAGAAGAAAGTAGTGCACCTTTTTCGCGCATTTCCGCCACAAGGGCATCAATTTTCTTCACCTGTGTTTCAGGTGTCAAAGTCGGATTTTGTTTAATTACCGATGCAACAAAATTGTGGGGAAGCTGTTGGCGAGGAAACTATTTGGTGCTTTTTCGCGACACTGACCGACTATATCTGACATAGATTTCAATGGAATCGGCACGCCAAAATCGACGTAAATTTTCCCAAACCGCGCACCAAACCGCGATTTGATTCCGCGAATCACAAACGGTGTTATGTCTGCGGCATAATAAAGAAACTCACCCCACATGCGTTCAAGCTTCGTTTTCCCTTCGTCGCGAAGTTTTTTGCCTTTCAGCACGTATTTGAAATATGGTGCTTCCGCAGGAATGTCGTAACTTATCGCCACAGGCTGATAGCACACTTCGCGATCGGGATTTTCCTGCTGTACGACAACAGCTGCGCCGGCAATTCCCCCCTTGAGATCCATCATGTGGCCATCATAGCTTCGGCCACCTTCGGGGAAAACAATGAGAAGATCCCCTTTTTCGATCAGTTTTTTTACTTGTTCTACTAGTTTGAAAAGGTAGCTTCGCTGTGAAGCTTTTGCGCGGTAGACAGAAAAGGCTCCCATGCGACGGAAACTTTTCCCCAAAATCGGTAAACGGGTGAGGTTATCCCCTGCGGCAAAACGCATGCCGTACAAGCCAGCACTTTCGAACTCTGCGCCGAGAAGCAAATAGTCGAGATGGCTGCGGTGAGTGGACGTACAGATTAATACTTTTCCGTCGTTATCGACTACGTTTTCAAGACCAGAGACTTCTACAGAAACCGATGTGCGGAGAATGTATTTGCGATATCCTGCGATTTCCTGAGTCATTGTTCGCGCAAGTCGCTCTGACTTACCTTTATAATACTGAATCATACCTTTTCCTCTCCCGTAAAACGGCCGATAAAATACAATCTGCCCACGTCTGATAAGCCACACTCTTTTATTGGTGACACTCATCTCTCTTCATTTGCGTATGATTCTTCCGATTTTATAAGAACTGACAGGGAAGAATAGTATATTTGCTACGGCATATGTCAAAAAAGGAACTCCTGTGAATATCATAATTGTCGGCGGCGGCGTCGTAGGCATGACTCTGGCTCAACAGCTTGAAAAAGAACAGCTTAACCATAGAATTACACTGATCGAAAGCGATCAAGAGAAGTGTCAACAACTCTCGAATAAGCTCGACGTGTTAACCATTCACGGTTCGGGACTCGATCCGGCAATGCTTATTCAAGCGGGAATTGACGATGCAGATATGCTTGTGGCGGTCACGCCAAGCGATGAAACAAATATTCTCTGTTGCTATCTCGCCTCGCGTTTTAATGTTCATTCCCGCGTTGCTCGACTGAAATCATCTCACTTTTCACATGAATTCTTTGGTTTGAAAGATCTCGGCGTGACCGACACGATCGAACCGGAAACTGACGCGATCAACCAAATTCTCGAATATTTGTACGTCCCGGAACAGACTGAAGTGATCAATTTCCGCAAGGCCGGCATTGCTATTCGCGGGTTTAAAGTTTCACCGAACTGTTCCTTGGTGAATCGCAAAGCAATGGAGATCGCCCCACTTTCAAATAACGAGCAGATTCTCCTTCTCTTGATCTATCGCGACGGGAAAACTATTATACCCAACGGCGAAAGCGTTATAAATCTTGGCGATGAAATACTCCTGCTCATGCCCATGAGCGCCATTGATAACTATCATTCACTCTTTAAAACGTGTGGCGAAAAAATCCCCAAAGTTGTTATAAACGGCGAATCACCCATGACCGTAGCACTTGTCAAAGAGATTGAAAAACGGGCCAAGCGTACGATTCTTATTTCCGAAGACGAAGAGTTCTGTCGCAACGCCGCAGAGCACCTTCACAAAACAGATATTTTCTTTGGCGATCCCGGTCAAGAAGAGACTCTCATTGATGCGGGGGTTCACTCGGCAAGTTTCTTTATTTCTGTTGATATTGATGGCGAAGAGAATGTTATGACCGCTCTGCTCGCCAAAGCCGAAGGAGCAGAACAGGCAATCGCGGTGACCAATTACGAAAAGCATCTGCAGCTTTTCAGAACCCTCGGGATCGACCACATTATTCAGCCGACAAAACTTTCGACCCAGCAGATATTCTCTGATATTGCCGGATTTTCAAAGGATGCCGTGTTCCGCCACGCCAAAAGTGATATGGATATGTCCCATTACTTTATATCACCGAGTAGCAAACTCTGTGGCACGACGATTGGTAAATTCCGCAACCAAGCGCAGGTTCAGTTTATTGTTGGCTGTATTTTGCGCAACAACGAGTTTATCATGGTGAACGGCGCAACCCAGTTCGAAGCTCACGACGATGTGATCGTGTTTTACAACAACGCCGATTCTCGCCACGTTGCAAAATTGTTCAAGGCATAACCAATGAATTTATCCTTTGTAAGCCACGCAGTGGGAAGACTGTTACAGGTACTCGGAATAGTACTTCTCGTCCCAACGGCTATCGGCGTTTTCACCTCCCGACCAGAATCAATAGAGGCGCTCTTTACTTCTCCGGAACTGACCGGATTTGTTCTTGCGATCATGCTGTCAGTGCTGTTTGGTACACTTCTGATTATCAAAAGTCCCTCGCACCTGATCGGAAACGGCATTCGCGAGGGATTTACGATTGTCACATTCGGTTGGATTATTCTCGCCTTTTTTAGCTCACTTCCTTTGCTCACCTGGTTTATCATGACCGACCCCAACCCGCAGTCAATCCACAGCGTTTGGTACCATTTCACCAACAGTTATTTCGAAGTAATGAGCGGCTATACCACTACAGGATCGACCATTCTGCGCGACATCGAAATACTTCCACAAAGTCTGCTTTTTTGGCGAGCCACTACGCACTGGCTCGGCGGAATGGGAATTGTCACTCTCGTACTCGCCCTTTTTCCCGCATCAAGTGTTACTGGATATCAAATGTTCCGCGGCGAAGTTCCCGGCCCAACCACTGAAAAACTAGGGCCTCAACTGCGCCAAACGGCAAAAATTCTTTGGGGGGTGTACACCCTTCTCACGGCAGTGCAAACAATCCTTCTTATGTTTGGTGGCATGACACTTTTTGATGCCGTTTGCCACTCTTTTGCCACGGTAGCAACTGGGGGGTTTTCCACCAAGAATCTCAGCGTCGGTTATTACAATTCAGCCTATATCGATTGGGTCGTTACCATTTTTATGTTCCTCGCGGGGATGAACTTTCTCCTTCATTTTCAAATCTTGTTCAAACGAGATTTCTCTGTTTTGAAAAAGAACAGCGAGTTTCTGTTCTATCTCAAGGTGGTCGGTTTTTCCATTCTTCTCTCCACGGTGGTGCTGTCGCTCAAGGGCATTCTCACTCCCGAAGCGGTGGCTGATATTTTCCGCGGATCGCCAATACCTCTCGACCAGATCGATGCGGCGGTGGCCAGTGAATCCTCCAAGGTTTCCACTGTTATGGGTGCTCTGCGATATAGCGCGTTTCAGGTTGTTTCGATTGTAACCACCACGGGATTCATGACCGCCGATTATGATATGTGGCCCAATTCTCTCCGTATGCTTCTGGTGTTCCTCATGTTTTTTGGAGGATGTGCTGGATCAACTGCGGGCGGAATCAAAATGTTGCGAATCCAGGTGCTTCAAAAAGCGATGACCCGTGAAGTGCGCCGCATGGTGCAACCAAAACTAGTGCAACTGGTCAAGGTGGGCAAAAGCGTGGTAGACGAAAAACAGGTCGCAAATATTCTTGGATTTTTACTGCTCTTCATTATGACCTACGGCATTCTCGTGTTCGGTATGAGCTTTTTCGTGGAAGATTTTTCTACTGCCGCTACCGCTGTAACTGCAACACTGGGCAATGTTGGCCCGGGACTTTCCGGTGTAGGCCCGACGCAAAATTTCGATTGGATTCCCACCGGCGGAAAATGGCTACTCACGATCGCCATGCTGTTAGGACGACTGGAACTCTACACAGTTCTGATTGCCTTCGCTCCTATCTCGTGGAAAAAATAGGCCAATCAAGATACTTTGCAACCTATTCCTCCGGTGTGAAATAGCTGTTCTTATTTGATCCCAGAGCTTGTCGAAGGGAAGCGGTTCGACAAGCTCACCGACCGGAGGCTGCAAGACATTTAATTCACACTACATCTATAGTATCTATGCAATCAGTTGACGCAACCATCCCGAAGATGCCCACATAGGGACAGAACTACAGAACATTTCTATTTTTGCACACTCTCCTCGTCTCCGCCCGGAATTGGGCAGTTTGTCAGAATGGATCGGGGTTCTGCCATGCATTTGCGGTTCCCCGTCAGTTTGTGGCGACTCCCCGTCAAAGTTTGGTGACTCCCCGTCAAAGTTTGGTGACTCCCCGTCAAAGTTTGGTGACTCCCCGTCAAAGTTTGGTGACTCCCCGTCAGAGTTTG
>JAIFMU010000166.1 GCA_020048285.1 bacterium
CTCCAGCAAGGATCGCTAACTATTTCAAACACGAAAAGATTCTGTATGCGGGGGTATAAAACATGTCATATTTGCCCCGCGAAGCAATAGATTAGCATATTGGTTCCGCCACCGGTGAGCGTGTCGATGATAGTCGGCGTTGACATTTTTGTGTGATCGTATACTAACACGCCTTTGTCAGAGGTTGAAAGATATGTATAATTTCCCTGAGAAACAGCGGTGGTGATGTTTGGTGTATACGTGTCTCCAGAAATAAGCGATGCTGTTACCAGTGAACTGTCGAGTCCTCGATCTGTAAATGGTTTTTTCCACGTTGCTATTTTAGATGTAGTCACTCGAATATAACGGTCATTCATCATATAGGAAGACAGGCCAATATGCATAGAACCAAACGAACTGAGAATGACTGGCGGTGTAGAACCGTTATAGAGAGATGTGTGGAATCCTTTACTCGATACATTTGAGGAATCCGCCACATAAAACGTGTCGCTGGCACTCCAGTTGATCCGGCTGATCTCCACGGGGAACTGTTTGGTCCAGATCTCCGCAGGGGAGGCGGCATTGGCGACGTTGCATGCCCGGAGCGCAGTGCTGTCAGTGAAAATAAGGGTGTCCCCGCGCAGTTGCATGGGGAGGTTCGCCTGAACATTTGACCCGGGGCGAGCAATTGTACCCAGAGTTTTGGGGTCAGACCATTTACCGTCAACAGGGAAGGTGGGATTTGCATCGATAATGACAACTGCGTCATCGTCATTCATCTGATTGCCGTAGATGATGCCATTTTTCACGGCGCCAAGGGAGTGGAGATAGGTGATTTTTTTCCCGCCGTTCTCCCAGAGTTGGAAACGCCCTTTTTTTTCAGGATGGTGTTTAATGGCTACAATGGTGTCGCAGACTTCGGCAGCAAAGGCCGCGGCGGTAAAGAGCGAGGCGAGGAGTACGGATTGTTTCATGGGATCTCCCGGTTGGTTGTATTTATTTCCTGTTAAAAGATACTATTACACCGCTTTATATTCAATGATCTTTTCGTTTCGGCCGGAGTATCTCCGTTCCGTCGGGGCGCCTCTCGTCGGTGCCCGGGATTGGGCGATCGCAAATCGCCCGTACAATTCGTACCGTCGGGGCGGACCAACGTGTCCGCCCGGGATTCATCCCTGTGTCCGCCCGGGATTGGGCACGACGTTGAATCGTGAATTTTTTCCCATGGATTCTCCATGGTCTGACATTGGGTTGTCCTCTGGACAAAGACGCGAACATCGCGTCTGTACGGCGTTGGATCAGAGACGCGAACATCGCGTCTGTACAGCAAATCATTTCAAATTGTAGAGACGCCATGCTGGCGTCTTGTGTATATCAACATAGACGCGAACATCGCGTCTCTACGGAAAATCATTTCGAATTGTAGAGGCGCCGGCGAGCGTCTTTTTGATTGGCGAACACCGGAGACGCGAACATCGCGTCTGTACGGGAACTTATTCCGTTCCGTAGGGGCGGCCCCCCGTGTCCGCCCGGGATTCATCCCCCGGATTGAAATCCGGGTCAACGATGGAATGGGATCCTGCCGGATCGCGGTTCCCACCCGAATGGGTGCAATCCAATCGTAGCACGGGGATTCATCCCCGTGAAAGGGTGTCCGGGATGGGGAGAACAAAAAACGGGTGATGTTTTACCATCACCCGCATATCAAAGACGCGAACATCGCGTCTGTACGGCGGTGGATCAGAGACGCGAACATCGCGTCTGTACGGGAAATCATTCCGATTTGTCGGCGGGATTGGGCACGGTGGTCGATCAACACCCGTTTTCGGGGGCGTTGCGGGGGTGTCCCCCGCACGGAAGGGGAAGCAAAGACCGGAATCCGGTGTATTCCCGCCGATTACGGGCTGAAGCGGGGGGAAACCGGCCGGACACGGACGATGCCATTGAGTACACCACCCATTCCGGCGGGTTACCCCCGGAGAAACCGTGCCACGAAGAACAGGAATGAGCCGGAGACTCACGGGAAGCGGGTAACCAGCCGGAGACTGGTTACCAGAATATGATTTCTCACCGCCCGCGTAAAAAGACGCGAACATCGCGTCTCTACATTGCGGTAAATCGGAGACGCGAACATCGCGTCTCTATCGTAAATCATTCCGATTCCCGTAGGGGCGGACCCCCGTGTCCGCCCGGGATTCATCCCCGTGTCCGCCCGGGATTGGCCGATCGCAAATCGCCCGTTCAATTCGTTGAATCGTTCTAGAACTGAGCCTACAAAAAAGCGGGAAGAACTGTGGTTCCTCCCGCGAAAATCAAAATACATGTGTACGTCGGTTACAAAAAGAGGATGGCGATCACGAAATCAAAGACGAGAATGAGAATTGCCGAGAGCATCACCGCTCGGGTGGTGGCATTCCCGATTCCTTCAGCACCTTTGGCACATTCGAGACCAAAATAAGCACCGCTGAAGGCAATTATACCGCCGAAAACGGCAGTCTTGAGAATCCCCAAAAGCATATCTTTGGCACTGAAAAAGAGTCTCAGACCTTCGAGATAGGTGTTCATGGTGACATCGATAAAGAAATGGACAAAGATAATCGAGGCAAAGTAACCGAAAATTTCCGCAATGATTACCAGCACAGGAAGCATGATCACCGCCGCCACGATTTTGGGCAGAATGATATAGCGGGTGGAATCGAGGGAGAGACAGACCATGGCATCGAGCTGTTCGCTGTTTTTCATACTTCCCAGTTCCGCGGCGATCCCTGTAGAAATGCGCGATGACACCACAAAGGCGGTGAGCACCGGCGCCAGTTCGGAAATGAGCGATTTACTCACCACAAACCCGAGATAGCGCATGGGCACCAGTCCCTGAAACTGAAAGTTCGCCTGAACGACCACTTCGGCACCCACAAATATTGAGGTCACCACCACCAATGGAATCGATTCAATCCCGATAATGCGCATCTGTTTGATAGTTAGTTCCGGGTTTTTCGCCACTAAGGGAAGGCGAAGAGTAACATCGCGGATGATTTCGGAGAAACGGGTCACCGGAGCAAAGAGGAGAACAAAGAGTTCCCATGCGCGATTTTTATGTCTAGCCATTAGAAATGCTCCGCTTGAGAGTCGTCGTGAGTCGTATCGAGATTGTCGAAACGGGTGTACATTCCAGTCCACGAAACGGGAACGTCATCGAGGGGACCATTACGCTGTTTTCCGATTATGATTTCGCCCAATTTCGAAGCGGCTTCGTATTTCTCGTCATTTTTATCCATGTAGTACGATTCGCGGTGGACAAAGAGCACGATGTCTGCATCTTGTTCGATCGATCCCGATTCGCGAAGGTGAGAAAGCATGGGGCGTTTCGATGCACCACTCTGTTCGGTAGCTCGGGAGAGCTGGGCGAGAGCGATCACCGGAGTCATCATCTCTTTGGCGATCTCTTTGAGCGTTCGGGAAATCGAACCGACCTCTTCCTGACGGCTCTGCGTTTTTTCAGAGGCTTTCATCAGCTGAAGGTAGTCGATAATAATGAGTCCGAGATCGCCCTCTTGCGCTTTGATTCGCCGACATTTCGCGCGCACTTCCATGGGATTGATCGCCGGAGTATCATCGATGTAGATACTGGTTTGGTGAAGCATTCCTCCTGCTGTGGAGAGTCGTCCCAAGTCGTCGCCTCCGAGATATCCTCCGCGAAGCTTGTGCATATCAACCTGCGCTTCGGAACAGAGCATTCGTTGAACCAGTTGTTCCTTGGGCATTTCCAAGGAGAACAAGGCGATAGGGCGCGGCTTTTTGACGCGCAGTGACGCATTGGCAGCGAGCGAAAGACAGAAGGCGGTTTTTCCCATACCGGGGCGAGCGGCGACGATAATCAACTCGCCTGGGTGGAATCCCGTGGTCAGTTCGTCGAGACGGGTGAATCCCGATTCCACGCCGGTGATCCCGCCGGTGTTCGCCATCTCTTCGATGCGTTTAAACGTGCTGGCCATCAGTTCGCGCATCGCCATGGGACGGTTGTGCGTTTTGTTTTCGTTGATTTCGAAAATGCGCTGCTCTGCCATGTCGATCACCTCTTTGGCGACCGCTTCGGAGTTGAACGCTTCGGTGGTGATTTCACCGGTTTCGTGAATCAGTCGGCGAAGGAGCATTTTGTCTTCGAGAATATCTGCATAGTGATCGATATTCGCTGAGGTTGCCACGGTGGTAACCAGTTCGGAAAGGTAGGTTTCTCCGCCGATATTGATCAGCTTTTCCATGCGGCGAAGTTGTTCCGCCAAGAGGGTCAAATCCACCGATCGATCCGAGTTGTAGAGTCTCATCATCGCTTCGAAAACGGTGCGGTTCTGTTTCGAATAGAAGTGATCCACCGTGATTCGTTCCATCACGGAGTCGAGAACCTGTTCGTCGATCAGGGCTGATCCGAGCAGTGATTTTTCTACTTCGATCGCCTGTGGTGGGATTTTTTCGATAGACGCAACAGAAGGTTGGTTGTCTTGCTTTTTGCGGAAAATACGCTGTGGTTCATTCATGTGTCAGCTCCCGATAGCGCATTTGAAATTTTTGTAGATCATCCCAGGCGGGACGTTTCAGCGATGAATCGCGTAGCAGTTCCGTTGGATCATAAGTGACCACAACGGGAATGCTGAGATAGGTGAACTCTGCTCCGTGGATTTGATTGATCGGGGCGGTATTGTTCAACACGGCACTTGCCGCGGTTTTCCCTAACAATAGGATAATCGAAGGGCGAATAATGGCGATCTGCCGCTTGAGAATAGGCATACAGGTGCGACACTCTTCCGGCGAAGGGGTTCGGTTCCCCGGTGGACGACATTTGATTACATTGGAAATGAATACATCTTTGGTGCGATCCACGTTGATTGCGGCGAGCATTTTGTTGAGCAGTTGACCGGCGGGGCCCACAAAGGGAACTCCCTGTTGATCTTCTTCAAAGCCGGGACCTTCGCCAATAATCATGATTTTCGCCGATGCGTTTCCGGCTCCGAACACCACTTTCGTGCGATTGCGCGACAGTTCACTGCAGGCGGTGCAATCTTTGCCACGGCGGTAGAGATCGGCCAGTTCAGCGCGGATTGTATCGTGACTTCGTTCGACCTGAACGTTCGTTTGAATCGACGGTTGGATCGGTTGCTGTGGGCGATTTTCCTGCGGAACTGATCGCACGGGAACCGGCTGTGACAGATTGATCGGCGCGATGGTAGAAACGGGAAGGTCGAGCTTAATCGGCGTGGGACGCGATTCTGATGGCTTTTCTCCGAGCACAAATCCTGGAATACCTGCTTCTTCCTGCTGATTCAGATAGGTCGAAAGGAATTTTTCCAACGGATGGTTCATGGTACTCCTCGAAGGTTTTAGTCGCTGTCAAAATAGTTTATTGCCACACTGTTTGGAGTGAACCAATGGCAGTGATTCTGAGATGGCAAAGCGGTTGATTTTGGGGAGTTGTTCCCGAAACGATCTGTCTCGGGAACTGTGATGTAGTTATTTTTTGGGCATTGACGGTTTTTTCGTCGCCGCTGAATCGGGTTTCACCACCTTGGCTGCGGTCAGCAGTTCGCACGATGACTCCAAGGCGAGTTCTGTGCGCCAGCGAGCTTTGGCTTTTACTGTATCGGGGAGGAAAATGCGTGGTTCACCGACAACGCGAGGGAACAGAGTTCCACGATCCTGCGTTTTATTGCTATTGCGATCTTCGAACAGCGAAACGGTATATGTTCCCGCGGGTATCTGTTCAGCCAAAAGTCCATCGGAAACCTGCGCCAAGGGAATCGGCAGTGTATCCTGGCCATTGGTCGGTCGCAGTTCCCACTGCCAGCCGCGGAACAGGTGGCATGAGGGGTAGGCGAGAAGAAGTGATAGGGCGATATCTTTCTCTTCGACGGTTTTGATCGATACCACCGAATCGGTGATCGTCACGCCTTTTTTCGTCAATGAACTGAACTGATCCGGTTTGAGGGTCAGGGCGAGTTTCTGGTTAGCAGGCAACTCTTTTTTGGGCATGAACAGTAGATTAAGTTCCGGTGATTGCGCCAAAGTGAGAGGGTATTTGTTCCCTGTTGAATCAGACAGTTCAAGCGTTGCCGAGAAATTTACCGGCAGTGACCAGCTCAGCTTGAGCATGGGCATTTTTTTCGCAGGTCCTATGAATTTCCAGGAAACGAGTTTTGGTTTGATCGAATCAGAGGCAAGCACCGCGTTGAATCGAACTGTATCGCTGAGAATTGCGCGATAGGGGAGTGAATCGTTTTTGATTAACGCTTTTCCTGCGGTGAAACGATTTGGCCATGAACTTATCAAATCATACAGCCCTGAAGGGAGTTCTTTTTCTAAGGTCATCAAAATGGTGGCACTGTCACTGAGAATCTGTTTCTGCTTGATTGAAATTCGCGTTTTTCCATCCACCGAAACAACTGTTGCCGAATCGGGAACCCGCGCCGGAGAGATTGCAGCAGAGAGAATGGTCGGAGCAACTTGAACCACTTTTGCTATTTTCCACTGAGCCGTGTCGCTGATCGTACGAGTGAGAATAATGGCACTGGCGCTGGCGGTAGAGACGCGATTGGACTTGGTGACATAGGCGGTTTCGCCCGGCGTGAGTCGATTGTCGCTGTTTTTGTCGCGAAACGCAAGGAGAGCATAGTTGTTTTCGTTGATATTTTCAAACGTAAAGCGATGGAGTGAATCGCACTGAACCAAATAGTCCGGTTCGGCAAGAAGAACGGTGTCGAGCCCTTGGTCGAGTCGTGCCCCGATGAATAGTGCAGCTTTCAAGGGAACTTTTTCATTGTCATTTTCAATAGTGACGCCGCCAGTAATCGTTCCTGAATCAATTGACGCTCCGGTGGAAAAGACACAATTCACCGGTTCTTTCAAGCGGTTGCGGTAGAAGTCTGTCAGTTCGCTGTTGATACTTATATGGTAAGTTGTGTTGGATGCGAAGGAGTCATTGGGGGTGATTTCCACCTTTTTTGCTTCCACGGAAATCTTGAATCCTCCCTTGATCGTCGGGTGGATAGTGATTGCCTTTTTCGCCGATGCCGGTTCGACCCACTCGTTAAACGTGAGAGTAATTTTCTGATCGACGGAAACCGATGTTGAACGATTTTCCGGGCGTACGGAGAAAAATTGTGGCGGGGTCACATCCCCTTCGCCACCGCCGGGATTTCCCTGCTGAGCACAACTGGAAAGCATTATTGCTGAACACACAACGCTGAAAAGTAACTTGCCTACAACTCTATCCACGGAACACCTCATTTACTGCGTAGATCTTTGATTTCGCGAACATCTTCAATAGAGATCGTTTGATCTTGGGTGGTCACTTTTTTGAATATGCTGAATCCCGCCACGAATGTTCCCAGTGAAGCGCCAAGGCTTACCGTTAAAAAGACAAGAAGCACTCGTGTAAATGGGTTTTTGCGGAAAGTCGCAAAGGTCTCCATCGCTTCGGGGACTGATTCAAGATCGTGCACGGTTGGTTTTTTAACCCACGCCTGAGCAATTCCTGCGAAAAAACCTGCTCCTAAGGCTGGGTGAAGTGTTGTCACAGGTGCAACGATAAACGAACTTAAAATGGTAAATGGATGGGCGAGAGCAACCACAGCTCCCAAGGCGGCACAGGTTCCGGTGGTGAAAATCCAAATTAGTACCGACGCTGTCCCGATCGCTTCGCTCTTGGTAAAACCGTAGCCTATAAGAACAACAATCAATAGTGGAATAATCCAGCTGAGCACCTGAATAAAGGGAAGTTCTTTGGGAATAACGGTGATTTCATCGAGATTGTGCGATTCTTCAAGGCGGCGTACAATTCCCGGAACGTGAGCTGCACCCACAACGGCGAGGATTTTTTTGCCCGAAGCCGCTTTGATTTTTTCAGCCAAGTAGATGTCCCGTTCTTCGATAAGCGGTCGGCGAATCCCAGGGAACGAATCGGCGAACTCTTCCATAGCCGTTTCGAGATGGTCCTTGTTTTTCAAACTTTCTACCATCTCTGAATCGATATCTTCCGCCTTGGAGAAGAGAGAAACAATCACTGATGAAAGAAAATTCATTCTCTGCCAGAACCCGAGCAGTCCCCAGATTCTCCGAAGCGTTGTTTCGATATTTCTGTCGGCGAGCACGAGGTTGATATTCCGCTCTTCGGCCTCGGTAACACCTTGGATCATTTCAGCGCCGGGGGTTACTTCAAGCTCTTTTCCCAATTTGCGGTAGAACGATGTCATCAGAAGTTGAGCGATGAGCAGGGGGACTTTTTTTTCTTTGAGGATTTTAAATACGTCCATCTTTTTCCACGAATCGCGTTCGCGGATTGATTTTAACCGAGAATCACATAGCTCCACGCAGATCGTATCGGGCTGGATTTCAGGAACTACTGCTTTCACATCTTCCACGCTCTGCGCTGAAACGTGAGCTGTTCCGAGAAGGTAAATTTCTTTGCCGTTGTGGTTCACCACAGTAATTGAGTCAGGAAGGTTCACGTGTACCTCATAGAAAAAGTCCGAATGGTGCGGAATATACAACCTGCACGGATCGATTAAACTGTTCAAAACGAACAGATTCTCTTTCTGCCACGGTTCAATTTGCCGTAAACTATTTTAGCGATCAATAAAAAATCAATGAAGGGTAACGGTATGGCGGTTCGCTCAGGAAAAACAAGCATCGGCATGATCCTCCTTGTCACAGTTATTGGTTTGATCTTAGGGAGCTTTTTCTCGGTTGTAATCGATGCAATTCTTCATGCGTTCAGCGCCGGATCAACTGAAACAGGCAATGTAATCAGCATCTTTACGTTGCCGATTACCATGGGAACACCGCTCAGTGTCGGTTATCCGAACCCGCTCGTACTCGATTTGGGTGCGGTGAAAGGTCAGTTCGGCTTTCAGTTGAATATTAATGCCATGTCCTTTTTGGGAGTTTGGCTTTCTCATAAGTTTTATAAATCGCATCAGTAAAACCGGAGTGTTGCTATGTCTTTTTTTGATACGTCCGTTTCTGAAGTCGTTTCGCAAGTTCAGGCAGGAACAATTACCGCACTGGAACTGGTAGAAAAATCACTGGCTGTTATCGCCGAAAAAAACCCAGAAATTAATGCTTTTATTACGGTCTCTGCAGCCGAAGCGCGAGCTCGTGCAAAAGAGATTGACGCGCTTTCATCTGAAGAAAAATCGAAAATGGTTCTTTGCGGAATTCCCGTGGCGGTGAAAGACAATATTTCGACTAAGGGAATTATGACCACCAGTGGATCAAAAATTCTCGACGGGTATATTCCACCTTACGATGCTCATGTAGTTGAAAAAATTCTCGCTGCCGGAGCGGTAATTGTGGGGAAAACAAATCTCGATGAGTTTGCCATGGGGTCAAGTAACGAAAACTCAGCCTATGGAATCGTGCGAAATCCCCGTAATCTCAACGCTGTTCCCGGTGGATCGAGCGGTGGAAGTGCTGCGGCAGTAGCTGCTGATATGGTTCCGCTTGCACTTGGGTCTGATACGGGTGGTTCAATCCGTCAGCCCGCATCTCACTGTGGAATTGTCGGCGTTAAACCTACTTATGGATTAGTTTCACGGTATGGGTTAATTGCTTACGCATCATCGCTTGACCAGATCGGTCCTATGGGGCACCGCGTTGATGACTGTGCGCTTCTGCTGTCTGTCATTGCCGGTGAAGATCGTCGCGACTCTACAAACTCAGGGAAAAATTACGAAATCGGATCATTTGGTTCGCTGAAAGGCAAAAAAATCGGCCTTCCCGCTGAATATTTTGGCGAAGGACTCACCGATGAAGTTCGCGCTATTATCGATGAATCAAAAGCAAAACTTGTTGCTGCAGGAGCAGAGCTCGTGACAGTTCACCTTCCCAATGTTTCTCATGCGATTGCGAGCTATTACGTTATCGCCACAGCGGAAGCTTCTTCAAATCTGTCCCGATTTGATGGCGTTAAATTTGGTTATCGCGCTCAAGGAACTACATCACTTATTGATATGTATAAAAAGACACGCGCTGAAGGCTTTGGTGAAGAGGTAAAAAAACGTATCATGCTGGGTACCTACGTGCTCAGTTCCGGATACTATGACGCTTATTATCTAAAGGCCGCTCAGGTTCGCACCTTGATTACTCGTGATTTTGAAAATGCATTCAAAGAGTGTGATCTGATTCTTTCACCGGTGACACCTGCGCCAGCATTTATGATCGGCGAAAAAACAAGTGACCCAATTCAGATGTATTTGACAGATATTTATACTGTTTCTGCAAACCTTGCGGGAATCCCCGGCGTGTCGATTCCCGCTGGTGAAGTAAATGGACTTCCTGTTGGAGCTCAGTTGATGGCGCCAAAATGGGCAGAAAAAGGAATGATCGATGCAGCTTCAGTTCTCGCATAAAACGATACAATTACTAGCAATTCTGTCAGGACTAAGCTTCTTGACAGGATGTGCTGTTACAACAAATGCGGTTCGTCCCTCTTTTTCTAACGAGTCGCGAGTGACCACTGTGGTTAAGAGTACCTCAACTGCACCGGCAAAACAGCCGGCAGCATCCTCAAAAGAGAAATGTAAAACGGGCCCGTTTTGTGAACGATCCTCTGGATTGGAACTGCCTGATTCTACTGATGGTATGGCTGACGAACGACGGTATAATAGCGAGTTTTACGCCTACTCTCAAGCTTCGTCTCCGGTAATTCGCCAAGCAGCTCAATATTTGGGGGCAGGGTATCGTTCCGGTGGTGTGGGCCCCAATGGGTTTGACTGTTCAGGATATGTGTGGCGCGTGTATAGCGATGCTGGTTATCAACTAAATCGTGGTTCCTCTGGTGATTATTTCGTCAAAGGCGATAAGGTCGAACGAGACGAAGCCCAGCCTGGTGATATGGTTTTCTTTCGCGAACGGGGACGAATCAATCATGTCGGAATTTTTGTCGGCGGTGATAAGTTTATCCACTCGAGCAGCGGCCGAGGTGTCATTGAAAGCTCCATGGAAGACAACTATTGGCGGCCACGGCTTGCCGGTTTTCGGAGATTCGGCAGTTGATTTGACCTGTAATTGAGGAGTAATAATGCCTTCGCAGACAATTGTCTCAGTTCTCGGACTCATAAAAGAGTGTCGCTGGAAGTCTGTAAAGGCGATGCTCGCCCGCATTGCTGCGCCTGACCTCAAAGAGATTCTGTTCTATGTCGGGGAGCATGAACGCGGGTTGATTTTTCGCTTTCTAACGCGCAAAAAGGCTGCAGAAGTTTTTACATATCTTGAACCTGAAGAACAAGATATGGTTCTTGATACTCTCACCGCTCAAGAGACTCGTCAAATTCTTGCCGCCATGCCACCCGATGACCGCACACTTCTCCTTTCTGAATTGCCCTCTGAAGTAACTCATCGCTTATTTGACCTTCTCAGTAGTGACGACCTCGAAGAAGCGCGGATGCTTCTCGGTTATCCCGAAGAGAGTGTTGGGCGAATAATGAGTCCCGACTATGTTCGTATAAAAGCGGATTGGACGGTGGACCATGCACTACAGCATATCCGTTTTTATGGAAAAAACATTGAAGAATCACTCAATATGATCTATGTGGTCGGCGATGAAGGCGTACTTCTTTTCAGCGTCCGACTCCGTACACTAATTCTTGCAGATCCACTTGATGTTGTAAATCAGTTCATTGATTTTGAAGGTGATATTTCCCTTTCAGCTCTTGCGGACCGTGAGCAAGCGGTATTGCTCATGCAAAAGTATGACATTATGGCACTTCCGGTTGTGGATACAGAAAATGAGTTAGTAGGAATTGTTACCTTTGATGATATTATGGACGTGGCAGAAGAAGAGGCTACGGAAGATATTCACAAGTCTGCATCTGTTAATCCTTTGAAAGTGGGCTATCACCGTGCCGGGGCTTTCGATCTCTATTCAAAACGGGTCGGATGGCTTCTTATTCTTGTGGTCTTGAGCATTCTATCTTCTAGTGTAATCGCTGGTTTTGAAGATAAACTTTCAAAGATGACCATACTATTTGCCTTTGTACCGCTCTTGCTTGGAGCGGGAGGGAATGCGGGATCGCAAGCATCGACGCTGGTAATTCGTGCATTGGTCACTGGAGATATTTATCTAAAAGACATAGTTTCTACGGTTATTAAAGAGATTGGTGTAGGTCTTCTTTTAGGGGTCACACTTGGCGTAACTGCAGCGGGAATTTCATATTATCGCGCTGGTGGAACTCCTTTGATCGCTGTGACCGTAGGGGTGTCGATGACGCTTATTATTATGGTGGCAAATCTTATTGGAATGCTTTTTCCATTTGTGCTTTCACGTCTGAAAATTGACCCCGCTGTTGCAAGTGCTCCACTCATTGCCACCCTCACAGATGTAACCGGTTTGATAATTTATTTTTCAATTGCAGTTTTTCTGATCAAATTGTAAAGCGAACTTGTATTTTATCACTCTAATCGTTGACAAAAGTAGCAACGTGTCTATTTTAAACTACGTTTTTGCTTTGATGCAGTACCTTTCTTAAGAGAATACTGTCGAAATAACTACTCACTGAAGTCGGGAGCTTCTATGAACAAAATTATCTATACTGCTGCGATCGCAACTGCAGTAATGTCTTCGTTGGCATTTGGCCAAACGACCCCTGCACCTAAACGGGATCTCATTCCTAATAATGCGGTTTCTGTAAATAAATTTGGCCACGTCGGTCTTTGGAACACCCACTCTGCTCAGACATTGGGTAAAGGGCGCCTGTCCTTTAATGTCTATGGAAATCACTCTGGTGATAAAAATTTTGTAAAAAATCTCTATCGGATTAACTCTGCAGGTGATTATATCGCCGCTGAAAATGTCCCGGAATTTACTAAAAGTACATTTAACGTAGCATTGTCTTATGGTGTCACGAATTTCCTTGACTTGGCTGTTATGGCACCTGTTTATATTGACTGGATTCAAACTGCAACCTTTGACAATGGTGATTACTGGCCAAAAACGGGAAAGAATGATCCCATTGGTGGAGCAGGTGACGTTGAACTAACTTTTAAGTTCCAGTATCCACCCTATGCTCACCGTAAATTTTTTGAAATGGCGTATTATGGTTCAGTTTCTGTTCCAACTGGTGAGCAGGCAAATGGAAGATTTATTCGCAATACACACTATTTGAACAAAAACATGAATGATTCTGCTGTTCACTATTTTTCCTCTGGTAAAGGAAAACCCGATATCGACATGAAAATGCTGTGGACATGGGATTTCCGCGAAGTTGCCGATTTCTTCCCCGTTCTTATGCACATAAACTACGGTATCACCTGGACCACTCAACCTAAAACTGAGCATGCTTTTGCGTTCAATGGCGGACTCGAAGTTCGTCCGGTTGACTTTGTTAGTATTTTCGCTGATTTCAGTTCAGAGCCACGTCTTGGGTCAATTCAACGTGATGTACAGTACCATCCGTTTGAAGTTAAGGAAGACGGTTCACCAGCAGAGATCAAACGCGGTCTAAAACATGACCCGCTTCGTCTCTCTCCAGGTGTGAAATTCCTCGTTCCTGGTGGATTTAATCTTTCTGCGGGTGCCGATTTGAGTTTAGCTAATAAAGGTGGAGTTTTTGTAAGACAATTGCCTTCTCAAAACGATGCAGAAGTTGTCTTGGAAACTGCAGTAGAGCCTAAAGTTTCTTTTGCAGGATCAATCGGTTGGAACGGCTTTGTGATTCCACAGGACTTTGACAACGATGGAATCAAAGATGCTCTCGACAATTGTCCAAAAGAATCGGAAGACTTTGATGGATTCCAGGACACCGACGGTTGCCCTGATTTCGATAATGATGTTGATGGGGTGGCTGATACAACGGACAAATGTCCAAATGTTGCTGGTCCTAAAGAAAACGGCGGCTGTCCTATAGAAGACCGCGATGGCGACAATATCAAAGATGTTGATGATCTTTGTCCTGACGTTGCAGGTCTTCCTGAATTCTTCGGTTGTCCAAATCCAGACCGCGACGGTGACCGTGTACTCGATGCGTGGGTAACTGAAAAAGGTCTTGCACATCGTTATACATCTGTCGGTTCTGGTATTGACAAATGTCCTGATGAAAAAGGTGCACTTGATAATAGTGGTTGTCCTGTAAACGATAAAGATGGTGACGGTATTGTCGACAAAGAAGATGCATGTCCTGATCTGTTTGGTATTACTCAGTTTGCCGGTTGTCCAAATCCAGACCGCGATGCTGATGGTATTGCCGATCCATGGGTGACAGAACTGGGGCTTGGTGGTCGCTTTACTGCTATGGCCAAAGGGTACGACAAATGTCCTGATCAGCCTGAAACAGTGAACCAACTCGAAGATGAAGATGGTTGTCCTGATGTAAAAGAAGCGCCAAAAGCGCAGGAGATTACTCGTGGAGCTATGGTTCTTCGTGGCGTGAACTTCGAAACAGGTAAAGCGATTTTGACAAAAGACTCTTATGATAATCTCGATAAGGTTGCATCTTCGTTAAAAGAGTACCCTGAAGTGAAAATCGAAATTAGTGGTCATACTGACAATGTTGGTAGTGCCGAAGCGAACAAACGTCTTTCATACAACCGTGCAAAAGCGGTAATGAATTACTTTGTTCAAGCTGGAATCGCAGAGTCTCGTATTCGGGCAATAGGTATGGGTATGGAAGCACCTACTGCTGAAAATACCACAGCAGATGGTCGTGCGATGAACCGTCGCGTTGAGATTAAACGCATCGACTAATTAGAGTGAACATATTTGCGATTTGTTCTTGTATACTGCTGCTCTCGACTTTGTCGGGGGCAGCAGTTTCTTTTGATAGCGATAAGTGTTATCCCATAGATATGCCGTTACAGAAAAACGAGTTCCGCATAGATCTAGAAACTGGTGTCGGAGAATTGGATAATGCAGAGGCTATACACTCGCAACTAGATCTTATTCTTGCACCAACGGAATCCTTTTTGCTTTCAATATCACCACATTTTCTAGCTGTGTCAGATGTCTCAACTACACAAAATAGTAACGCTTTTACAGCTTTTAATTTTGGATTTATGCCATTCTCTAAACGCAGAATTCAGCCTTTTGCAGGCTTTGAAATCTCTTTCCCACTCGCAATCGATGGGTTTGAAGGTTTAAATGCTATTCCTGAAAAACAGTTTTTGCACTATATCGTTGCACCTTCTGCAGGATTGGTTTGGAATGATGCACTTAAAAATGCGCAATTCTCATTTTTACTTCAACCGGAAATCGTTACTGATATAAACTTGCCAGTAGACCTGAGAACTGCTATGCAACTTTCTCTATTCACTTCACGGAAACTGTCTCCATCGATAAAGATTGTTACACAAGTGCCCATTCGTAGTATTACCTCTGAAAAATTGATTGTCGATGCGAAATTCTCAATTATTCCTGGGATTCGCTATCGTTTTCCGAATCATTTTGACGTTCGCATCGCTGCGGGCATTTCGGTGTACGGCGACCACTATGAAATGTATGGGCTCAAGAACTATAGTGGTTCTATCAGCGTGGGATTTCGATCCCGTGTCACTGAGTCATCCTTAAAAAAAGCTAGAAAACAACGGATGCTTTCCGATTCTCTTACTCACCCATTATTTCGCGATTTAAATCACGGTGAATTTCTTCCCGCGCGTCAAGATCGGGACCGCGATGGAATACCCGATCTCTATGATTCGTGCGACACCGAAAAGGAGATATTTAATGGTCAAGCAGACTTCGACGGCTGTCCAGAAAAATTGCTATTCCAATCTGAAATATTTGACAATGCTCAAATTCTCAAAGGAGTTACTTTTGCGGTTGGAGCGATTGATCTAAATAATGATTCTAAAAATGCTTTGGCGAAAATTCTTAACCCTTTGCTACAAGATTCTCTTTCTATTGTTGTTTTGAAATGTTTTACCGACAATAGTGGTGACTATGATCGCAATATTGAAATAGCAGGGGAACGTTTTGTGGCTGTAGCCGATTATCTCGTTGGTGAAGGTGTTTTGAGAGAGCGTATTATACCTGAAATATATGGCCCCAATGATCCTGTTGCCGACAATGAGACAAAACTGGGGCGTGATACTAATCGTCGCATTGAGTACAGCATCGAAAAACAGTCGGAATAAGATATCGACCAATGGCAGTGGATAACTCCACCTTTGAGCCGTTGAAAAGAACTATTTTCTCTTGGATTTATGTAATTAGATTTTATTCAGGAATTTGCATGGAAAAATTTGATATAATTATTGTCGGTGGTGGACCTGCAGGCATGTCTGCAGCTGCTGAGTTGAGTAAAAATCACTCGGTTCTCGTGCTTGAAAAAAAGGTTCCTGGGACTACTTCGGCGACTTGGTATAGCTACGCTGACCGTGTTGATGAACATGACTTGAACGATGCCGTGGCGTTTCGCAGTGACCATCTTCATTTTGTTGCTCCGTCGTATCAGCATGATATGAAAGACAATTGTGTTGTTTTGGATCACAATAAAGTGATGAGGACGTGGATGGATCGCGCGATCGAAAACGGTGCAACTATTCAACATGAATGCTTTAAAGAGTATCACAAGTGTGAAGATGGCGTTGAAGTTATTACCGATAAAGGTTCGTATCGCGCCAAGTTGCTTATTGATGCAATGGGGCGTTCGAAAATTGTCGAACAGAACAAGTTAGTAAAGCGAGTCGATGCTTGGGTGATTTACGGCGCGCGTATTAAAGTTCCTTCACTAGAAAGACCGACACGCATTGAATACTACCCTCTGAACGATGATAATAATACCTATGTTGGTGTTCACCCATATAATGAGCAGGAAACGAATTTTTATATTTTCAAAGGACAGAGCAATACTTTTGGCAATCCTGCGGATCTAAAAAAACAGTTTGAAGATGTTCTTCAGTCGGAATTCCCCAATGCGGAAATACTTCAGCCGCTCTCTGGTTGTATCCATTCGGGGATTCTGAAAAAATACTCCTTGGATAATGTGATCTTTTGGGGAGCAGCAGGGATGCTCAATCCCGACGGTTGCGGCATGGGATTCAATGAAATTCTTCGTCAATTGAAACCGTTTTGCGCTGAAATTACGCGTACCTTTAAGGCAAATCGCTTGGATCAGAAAGCACTGCACCGCGTTGCTCTTAGTCTGCGCGATATTGAAACAATGCACTTCCAGCGGATCATTGGTGCATTTTCACTCTACTTTATAAAAAGCGAAGGGAAATGGGATGGAGGAGTTCGCTGGCTTAATGCTATGGGAGATCTCAGCAAGTATTGGATGCGCAATGAGATGAGTCTTGAATGGATTCGCACTGCTACGCTGAAATTGCACAAAGCAGTTCCTTTCAAAGAGTCAATTAAAATGATCCCACCTAATGAACTGCTTTTTATAACAGAACAGTTGATTCGGTTCTCTTTTAGTGCCTTTGCTTATAATTTCAAAAAGATTTTTCTATTTTGGCTGCCTGTTTCAAAATAGGTTTCAGAGATTCCCTATATGCAATAATGGCGATTCTTCGGAATCGCCATTATTGCATTGAAATAGCCGCACTTGAATGATTTATATGCCGATGTCCTCCTAGATTAGTCTAGATTGTTTGTGTGGTGAATGCAAAACTTTGTGATATTATTCACCGATGAAAATGGTGTGGAATATATTTTCAATCAAACTGTGGGATTCGGTATGATCTGCCGGATTCTATTTACCAACTACTCGAACCAGGAGTATCCTAAATGGCGAAAAAAATGGCGCCCCATGATGGTTGTTCAGCAACGGCTCACGTAGCTCACGCTACAAATGAAACGATTGCAATCTATCCGATTACCCCCTCCTCACCTATGGGAGAAATCTCGGATGAAAAATCTGCTAGAAAAGAAAAAAATATCTGGGGAACTGTCCCACAGGTTGATGAACTTCAATCTGAAGGCGGAGCTTCTGGTGCAGTGCACGGAGCACTTTGTACCGGAGCGATGACCACGACGTTTACTGCGTCACAGGGTCTTCTCCTTATGATCCCCAATATGTATAAAATTGCTGGTGAATTGACACCGACAGTATTCCACGTAACTGCGCGTTCAATCGCATGTCAGGGTCTCTCGATTTTCGGTGACCATTCAGACGTGATGGCTGTTCGTCAGTGTGGTTGGGCAATGCTTGCATCAAACTCGGTACAAGAAGCTCAGGATATGGCTCTTATTTCTCAGGCTGCTACGCTTGAGTCACGTATTCCGTTCGTACACTTCTACGACGGTTTCCGTACTTCTCATGAAATCCAGAAAATCGAAGAGCTTTCATTTGACGATATGCGCGCAATGATCGACAACGATCTCGTACGTGCTCACCGTGCTCGTGGACTCTCTCCTGACCGTCCTGAAATCATGGGTACAGCTCAGAACCCTGATGTGTATTTCACCGGTCGTGAAACGGTAAATCCATATATTGAAGCGGTTCCTGCAATCGTTCAAAAACAGATGGACAAATTTGCAGAACTCACTGGTCGTGCATATAAACTGTTTGAATATATCGGACCTGCGGATGCTGAAAAAATTATCATCATCATGGGATCTGGTGCTGAAGTTGTTCAGGAAACAGTTGAATTCATGGCTGCAGCAGGCGAAAAAGTAGGACTTGTGAAAGTTCGCTTGTTCCGTCCATTCGACGCTCGCAAAATGGTTGAAGCTATTCCTTCGACAGTGAAAAAAATTGCCGTTCTCGACCGTACAAAAGAGCCTGGCTCACTTGGTGAACCACTCTATCAGGACGTTCGTACTGCAATCGGTGAAATGCAAGAGCTTAAAATTGCATCATTTACCAACTGGCCTCGTACCGTTGGTGGCCGTTATGGTCTTGGATCTGCTGAGTTTACACCTGCAATGGTTAAAGCTGTATACGACAACCTTGATCTTCCAGAACCTAAAAACCGTTTCACCGTGGGTATCTACGACGACGTGATGAATACTTCACTTGACTGGGATCGCGAGTTCTCATCTGAAGGTGACGATGTATATCGTGCGATGTTCTACGGTCTTGGATCTGATGGTACTGTTGGTGCGAACAAAAACTCGATTAAAATTATCGGTGACTACACTGAAAACTATACTCAGGGTTATTTTGTATACGACTCGAAAAAGGCTGGTACAATTACTACGTCTCACCTTCGTTTCGGTCCAAAACCAATCCGTGCTCCCTATCTTATTACGAAAGCAAACTTCCTTGCATGTCACAACTTCTCGTTCCTGAGCAAGTACGAAATGCTGAAAAACCTTCAGGCAGGTGGAACATTCCTCCTTACCTCTGAATATTCAGCGGACAATGTATGGGCACAGCTTCCAGGACGTGTTCAGAAATCTATCGTTGATAAGAAAATCAAATTCTACGTTCTCGACGCGATTACTCTCGCAGAAGAAATTGGACTTGGCGCTCGTATCAATATGTTGATGCAGACTGCATTCTTCAAAATTTCTGGAATCATGGAAGAGTCACAGGCAATTGGTGCGATCAAAGACGCAATCAAAAAAACCTACGGTAAAAAAGGTGACGCGATTGTTGAAATGAACTGTGCTGCTGTAGACGCTGCTCTCAACAACATTCAGGAAGTAACATACTCTGCTGTTACTAACCCGATCGTAGCTCTTAAAGCAGTTCCAGACAGCGCTCCTACTTTCGTAAAAGAAGTAACTTCGCAACTCCTTCTTCAGGAAGGTGACAAAGTAAAAGTGTCACAGATG
>JAIFMU010000180.1 GCA_020048285.1 bacterium
CCACAACGTATTGCACAATATTTTAAGCACCCGAAAATTCTGTATGCGGCTTAAGAATAGAACCATATTTGCCGGTCGGAGTAATAATATCGGATTCAATCGAGATCATTGCTTTGACTATTTTCGCAAAGTATTGAAGAGTATGCAAGTACAAGATCGTAGGCTAGAGGATCATATATTGATTCAATATAACGTTATTTGGACATCTGAAAGATGCAACAGATGCTAGTTTGTGTGAGAATCTGACTGAAGGAATTCAAATTGTTGAAAGGTATATTCCGAGATACTATAACGGCTACTCACAATTGGCGGTGAACAGAAAAACCCCTGCAGAGTGCAGAGGTTTATACAACTAAAAGTCCGTTCATTTTTTATGTCCGAAAAATAGGGCTTGGTTCTCATTCACACAGCTTTATCTATCTTTCAGCCGAAAAAACTTACGCTTTTTTTACGGTTAACTCTTCGTTTTCTACATCAACCACAATCGAATCTCCATCGGTGAAGGCACCCATGAGGAACTGTTCCGCCATCATATCTTCGAGATTGCGCTGAATCGCCCGCTGAAGTGGTCGAGCGCCGAGATCGGGGTCAAATCCTTTGTCAACGAGGAATGTCCGCGATGCTTCGGTGAACTCAACGGTCAGTTTCTTTTCGCCGAGACGTTTTGAAACCTCTTCAAGGCGAATGTCGATAATCTTGCGAATGTCCTCTTTTTCGAGATGTCTGAACACGATCGTTTCATCGATACGGTTGAGGAATTCCGGCTGGAACACCCGTTTCAACTCTTCTGAGACTTTCGATTTCATCGCTTCGTAGTTCGATTTCGAATCGCTCTTGGTAAACCCGAGTCCGCCCTTGTTGGAATCGCGCGTTCCCGCATTGGAAGTCATAATAATCAGCGTATTTCTGAAATTAATATGACGACCGAACGAGTCCGTCGCAACACCATCATCCAAAATCTGAAGCAGAATATTGAACACATCGGGATGCGCTTTTTCGATTTCATCAAAGAGAATTACACAGTACGGTTTCTTGCGAACTTTTTCCGTTAACTGACCACCCTCTTCGTACCCAACGTAGCCCGGAGGTGCTCCGACCAAACGGGAAACGGCGAATTTTTCCATGTATTCGGACATATCAATACGAATTAAAGCGTCCTCTGAATTGAATAGTTCAATGGCAAGCGCCTTGGCCAATTCTGTTTTTCCCACGCCGGTTGGGCCGAGGAAAATGAAACTGGCGATCGGTTTTTTGATATTGTGAAGACCGGCGCGGCTGCGACGAATTGATCGCGCCACTGCCTGAAGCGACTCTTCCTGACCGATAATTCGTTTCCGCAGTTGATCTTCCAGAGCGAGAAGGCGTTTTGATTCAGCTTCTTCAAGGCGCGCCAAAGGAATTCCAGTCATAGTGGCGATCACTTCGGAAATAGTCTCTTCGTCGACCATGAGCCGCTGTTCGATAACCGACTGACGCCAGTTTTCTTTCTGCTTTTCTAGTTCGTTTTTCAACTCATCCTGTTTATCGCGAAGTTTCGCCGCTTCTTCGAATTTCTGATCTGCCACAGCTGCTTCTTTGGCGTGAACTGTCTCTTCGATCTCTTTTTCGATATCGCGAATATCAGGCGGAATATCCATGCCTGACAACCGTTTGCGCGCACCCGCTTCATCGATAATGTCAATCGCTTTATCGGGAAGGAATCGATCTGAAATATAGCGATCAGAAAGCACAACCGCTTCGGAAATCGCTTTGTCCGTGTAGGTTACCTTGTGGTGATCTTCGTAGGATTTGCGCAGTCCCATAAGAATCTGAATTGTCTGATCAACCGTGGGCGGTTCGACCATGATAGTCTGGAATCGGCGATCCAAGGCGCCATCAGATTCGAAATATTTGCGGTATTCATCGAGCGTGGTCGCACCGATACACTGAAGTTCACCGCGAGCGAGTGCCGGTTTGAAAATGTTCGACGCATCGAGTGAACCTTCGGAACCACCGGCACCAACCATGGTGTGAATTTCGTCGATGAAAATGATAATGTCATCATTCTTGGTCAGTTCTGTAATCAGTGTTTTGAGGCGTTCTTCAAACTGACCGCGATATTTTGTTCCCGCCACGAGCGAAGCCATGTCGAGACTGAACACTACTTTATCTTCGAGAACCTGAGGAATCTGCTTGTCCACGATTTTCTGAGCGAGTCCTTCGACGATAGCGGTCTTACCAATTCCCGGTTCCCCGATGAGAAGGGGATTGTTTTTTTTGCGGCGAGAAAGAATCTGGATTACCCGTTCGATCTCTTTTTCGCGACCGATCACCGGGTCAAGCGTTCCGTCTTTTGCGGCGCGGTTGAGATTGCGTCCAAAGTGATCGAGGAATGGCGTGCGACTTTTGCGCTGAACTTTCGGCCCACCCGCTTTGGTTGGCGCACTCGCCTCTTCGTCAGAATCTTCAGAATTGCCTTTCAGTACGCTCTTAATTTCATCTTTTACATTGTCGTAATCGAGTCCACCACTCATGAGCGCCGACGATGCCGACGATTCGGTGTCGCGAATCAGCGCGAGCAGAAGATGTTCTGTTCCGATGTATTTATGCGACATATTCCGCGCTTCGGTCGACGCGCTTTCGAGGACTTTTTTTGCGCGCGGGGTAAATGGGAGCATCTGACCGATAGTCATCATGCCACCGGACGACGAAATGCTCTGTTCGATCGTTTTAATGATCCGATCGAGGTCAGCGCCGAGATTTTTCAAGACTGTAACGCCAACGCCATCGCCCTCTTTAATCATTCCGAGGAGAAGGTGTTCAGTTCCCACATAGTCGTTGCCCAGACGCACCGACTCTTCACGGGCGATTTGCATCACCTTTTTCACTCTGTCAGTAAACATACCGTTCATATCTGTAACTCCTTGCTTTGCAGAGTCAATTTTGCTCTAGATTAATAGAATCACGAAAAATACACCTTGCAGATTCCAAGGGGGAATCAAACTGGCAACTTCTCTCTATTCTCGGTGATTTCAGAATTCTACAATGAATGTTCTCGAATGTGAATCAATTCCTTGAGGTGGTGGTTAGTAAACAGAACTCCTCTGAACTGGTTGGTTTAGAGTTGTTTTCATACTGCTTATCCATTACTTCAGAACTAGCCACACGGATTCTGCTTGCGAAATGAATTGCTTCCCCAAACTTTCAATCTCGTTTTGGGTGAGACTTGTACCAACCGAAATGGCAAAGGGATTGGAAGAACTGAAGATTAAACAGGAGGAGTATAAGAAGGGCGATTTGAACGAACGATAAATCCTAAAAAGAACAGCTTTACCTCATTGATAAAAATGAGGTAATAAAAGACTCTTGTACCCTCTTCTTTTAAAATAACCCTGTAGAATTGTAATTGTTGAGGAAATGAGTCCGAACCTAACCGCATCTTCAACTATTTTTGATCACTCCCGTTTACCACAAAGGAAATCCGCCGTGAAAATCAAACTCATTTTCCTGTTGATTTTCCTGATCGCAACGGTGTTGTTCGGGCAGAAAACCTTCGTGATCGATGACTTTTCTTCACCCGTCATTGCCAATTAGACAAAAGCTATTTTGAATCAACTCAAAGGTAAGAGGAACTATGCAGTTTGAATGGGATTCTCTAAAAGAACTGAGCAACATAGAGAAGCATGGCGTAAATTTCGAACAAGCTTCGTATGTATTCTCTGATCCCTTTGCACTTGATCTGTATGACAACGATCATTCCGATAACGAAGAACGTTGGATTTTACTGGGAAAATCCCGTTCAGAAATTATTCTCGTTGTTGTACACACATGGAAAGATTCTGATGGCGTTGAACTGGTACGAATCATCAGTGCTCGAAAAGCTTCCCGAAATGAACAGCAGGCATATAACAAAAGGTGTCCACAATGAAAGATGAATACGATTTTTCAGATGCAGAGCAGGGGAAATTCTATCGTCCTCTCGAAGAATTGGATATCCCAATCTATCTTGATAAAGAGATAAAGGAGTTCTTCCTTAAAAAGATGGAATCGAAAGATGAAGAATTTTCCTTGAACAAAACGATTAACTATCTCATCAAGCAGGATATCGAAATTTCAAAACGATTGGTTGTGTAAATTCTGCACATTTTTTTATGGCAGATCAGAACGGTCTGCCTTTTTTATGCAATCCCTCAAAACTTCCCCCATCTTCACCAATTTTTGATCACTCCCGTTTACCCCAAGGAAATCCGCCATGAAAACCAAACTCATTTCTCTTTTGATTTGCCTGATCGCATCCGTGTCATTCGGGCAGAAAACCTTTGTGATTGATGACTTTTCAAAAGAGTATTATGCGAAGATTTATCCTGATAACCCAGAATATTGGGATGGTTTAGGGGTGGTTAAAATCATACACAAAGCGACTGAAAGAACGATTCTAACAATAGCGTCTAACGAGATAATGACTCCGCCATTTATCACCTATGATGATTACAATTTTGATGGGATTAACGATCTGGCAATTCCAAACAATGGTTACAATCAGATTTATCTTGGTGTTAAAGGTGGCTTCACATTCAATTCTGCTTTCACACAGCTTGCTCGAGATTGGGGGGGAATGTTTTCGATAGACCCAAAGTCAAAAACAATTTCTGTAACAAAAACTATTGGCTGCTGTTGGAATCTCTCAGAAACCTATGTTGTAAAAAATGGGAATCCTTATCTGTCTGAGTCGTGTTTGAATGATATGTATTCCTACTATTCCGAAATCAAGACAACTTATTCATCACAATATCCAAAAGGTAGATCTAAAGTCATCCGATTTTCTGAAGATCCAGCGAACTCATTTTCTAAAAATCCAGATTACTCGGAGCTTCTCTCTGTTCACACATCTGAAACAAATGGTAAAAGAATCGTGCTGAGAGAAGTTGATGGAAAGTTGAACTACTCTGTGTTATCAAAGGACAACATAATTGAATTTGAATATGATGGTAAATTTGTACTAGAAAACATAAGTAACAACAAATGCTTACTCAGATTTGGAAACAAAACTGCCCGGTATGTACTTTACGGTGACTATTCAAATCAAAAGAATTCTCATGGGATCGATATCTACACAAGAGGAAAACACTATAACTGGAAATTTGCTTCAGGTGTTTATCTATTTCATTGGGTTGATGATATAGCGTTTTCAAATGTCACGGTTAAATAGATTTGGAATCATCCGTTTACCCTCGGAATCATCCATTTCCCCAACAGAATCGTCCAAATATCTCCTGAATCATCCATTTCCCCAACAGAATCACCCAAATATCTCTGGAATCATCCATTTATCCGGTGGAATCATCGAAAAATCTCTGGAATCGTCCATTTATCCGGTGGAATCATCCAAAAATCTCTGGAATCGTCCCAAAAGAAACGGCACCTGAAAGATTCCGTTTGTTATATCCGATCAAGCTCTTCCGGTTCCGTGTCAGGAACCAGATTCAGTGTTTCGTGAAACTGTATGTTGGCAAGTTTTTCAAAAATCAGTTCTGCCAGAAAGTCTTGATCCATTTCCGAAAGTTCGGATGCTTTCGAATATGCTTTTGCCAACAGTGTTGTCATAGATTCCTCCATTGATGACTATAATATACACCGAAAACAATTGTCGGACTTTGTTTCATCACAAGAATCGGCCGGAGATTCGTGTTCATCGTTTCCAGTCGATGAATCGACTGGCTACTACAGAATCACATCCTCCGGATGAACTCGGATCCCTCCGTTGGTTCACATTTCATCGAAGCATCCGGTAGCCAGAGGTTTTTGATTTCGTTTCATCGTTTAATCGCTTTGTCGTTTAAACCTGTCTGCCTGTCTCGTGATATATCTTTAATCCTTATATAATAAAGAAAGAAACGAGGAAACGATGATAGAACAGAATATCTCTGCCGGAACTAAGTTTGCCGGATTTACCCTTGAATCAGTCACTCCCATGGCCTCTACAACGACGACCGCAATAACCTGTTCTGCTGTGCGTTCAGAACTCCCGTCGAAGACAACACCGGCGTTCCGCACATTCTGGAACACTCGGTTCTGGCGGGTTCAAAAAAATATCCGCTCAAGGATCCGTTCAAAGAGTTGCTTAAAAGTTCGATGCAGACATTCCTCAACGCGATTACTTACCCAGACCGCACGCTCTATCCGGTAGCTTCGCAGGTGGAAAAAGATTATTTCAATCTCGTTGATATCTACTGTGATGCGGTGTTCAATCCGCTTTTGACGCCGGACACATTCCGTCAGGAAGGGTGGCATTTCGATGTGGAAAATCCTGAAGATCCTGTGTCGATCAAGGGGATTGTCTACAACGAAATGAAAGGCGTTTTCTCGGATTTCCACAGTCATGTGGCTCGCAAAATGTTGTCGGGACTGCTTCCTGACACGACCTACTACTTTGAATCTGGCGGTGAACCGGAACATATCACCGATCTCACCTACGAAGCGTTCAAGGATTTCCACGCGAAATATTATCACCCTTCGAACTCGTTCATGATTCTCTATGGCGATGTGCCTTCGGAAAAAACGCTCACCTATATTCAGGACAATTTCCTCAAGGATTTCGCTCACCGCGATGTTGATTCGCAGGTGACTCCTCAGGCAAAATGGGATGCTCCTCGCGAAATGGAGATCACCGCTCCGGCTCCGGCTGAAAATGATGGAACCTGTACAATTTTGCTCAACTGGATGTGGCCGGGAACGCTTGACGGCGAAGAGGGATTGGTCTGCGATATTATCACTCGCTACCTGTTCAACGGCGAATCGGCTCCGCTGAAACGGGCACTGATCGATTCGGGTCTCGGCGAAGATCTCGACGATATGTGCGGATACGACAACGATCTGGCCAACGCATTTTTCTCGGCGGGATTGTCTAAAACGACCATCGACAAAAAAGATGAAATCGTCAAACTGATCACGGACACGCTCGCAAAAGAGATCGAAAAAGGGTTCGACGAAGAACTTCTCGAAGGTGCGATTCGCCGGATCGAGTTCAAACTTCGCGAAATCAAAAAGGGCGGACATTTCCCCTATCCTCTGAGACTTGCAGAAGGTGTCTACCGCTCTTGGTTGTATGGTGGTGATCCGCTGACCCATATCGCGTTCGAAAAGAATCTCGCGTTCCTCAAAGAACAGAAAGCGAACGGTTCGCGCTATTTCGAAACCAAACTCAAAGAGTTGACGCTTGACAATCCGCACCGTTTGACCATGGTGATCAACGCTTCAAGTGAACTGGGCGAAGAGCTCGGCAAACTCACAGAACGCCAGTCGGCAGAACTGTCGAAAGATTTCACCAAGGATCAGGTTGATCAGTTCCATAAGGATACGGTTGCGCTTCTTGAAAATCAGAAACGGGAACACTCGGAGGAAGAGCTCAACTGTATTCCTCAGCTTACCCGCGAAGATATTCCGCTTAAAAACGAAACCTGTCCGTTTGCGGAGACTGAACTTGCGGGTCGTCCGGCATACTATCAGGATCTGTTCACGGCGGGGATTTTGTACTTTGATATTTGCTGGAATCTCAGCGTTTTGTCGGAAGAACAGCTCTACTACTATCCGATGTATTCGGAATATCTCAGCCGATGCGGTGCCGGCGGATTAACTTCGCAGAAAATGGCGAACCGGATCAATTTGAACACCGGCGGACTCAGCGGATCTGACTTTATCATGGAAGAGTTCCGCAATATTGGCACGATCCGCACCGGATCGACCCTTCACGCGAAATGTCTCGAATCGACAGCGGACGAGATGTTTGCAATCGTGAAAGATATGCTTCTCACGCCGGATTTCACGGACAAGAAGCTGATGAAAAACATTTTGCTCGAAAGTCGCAACGACATTTTCAGTTCCGTTGCCCGTTCGGGACACAGTTACGGGATTCTGAACAGTTCGTCGCGACTGTTGGCGACTAAAAACATGGAAGAGAAAATCGATGGAATCGGCCAGTATCGATTCCTCAAAAAACTCGCCGACAAGCCTGATTACAAGGCAATTCTCGAGATGATGAAATCGATTCACAACGATCTGATCAACCGCGAAACCACGTTTGTGTCGATCACCGCGGAAAATCCTGAACGGTTCTTTGCTCAGACCGAAAACCTTCTGAATGCACTTCCGGCGTTCATTCCCCTTGAAAATGATTTCGAAGCTTCGCCATCGATGGAAAAACCGCTGGCAGTTGAGATCGCATCGTCGGTGAACTACGTTACCCGTTCGTGGAAACTCAATGAACTGACTCCGGAATCTGTTGGTGAACACTATCTTATGAGCCGAATCCTTTCGACGGGTTACCTCTGGGACAAGGTTCGCGTGGAAGGTGGAGCGTATGGCGGGATGGCGGTCATGAGCAGTTCGCATCCGCTCTTTTCGCTCGCATCGTACCGCGATCCAAATGTCGTGGGAACCTTGGATCATTTCAAGGGAGCGTTGGAATATCTGATGACCAATCTTTCTGAAGAGGAACTGGCTCGTTCGATCACGGGCGCAATCGGGAAACTGGATGTGCCGAAGTCGCCTCATTCGAAAGCGTATGGCGAAACCATGTCGCGGTTCATCAAGAATTTCCCCGAAGATCGTCAAAAAGTTCGCGAATCAATTCTGAACGCGACGGTGGAAAAACTTCAGGCGAGAGCGAAATTCCTGCTCGACACGTTCGATGATTCTGTCGTGACCGTTCTCGGTTCCGAGGCGAGTCTGAATGGTGCGACTGGGTTTGATCACGTTCGGGAGAAACTGTAATTGTACGGGCGATCTGCGATCGCCCTTTGATCAAACGGAAATCCATCAGGGCGAACCTCGTGTTCGCCTTTTTTTCTTTTTACACGCAAATCCCAAACCTATATTTTGAACCAACAAACTTATAACCAACCAAAAGGATTTCCTATGAAACTAAAAATCGCACTGACCGCCGTGGCTCTGATCGCCGGATCTGCATGGGCGGGAAAACAAGTGATACCACTGTTTACGATAGATGGTGTAAGCGTTACTCCAGTGGATTCGAAATTTGTTGGTGATTTTGATACTGATGGCACTCCGGATATTGTCGTGAACGGTTATGATATTACAGGTAAGTCGATAGGATGGGCAGTGTATTCATGGAAAAAGGGGCACTTCCTTTTTACGAGTGATAACTATTCATCGTTTCCATATTTAACAGAGTTTTCCTATGATAACAATGCCATTCTCCATAAAAATGTTGTTTACACTTACGACAACGGAACCTCGGCGGCTTCCTCAAACCCGTAGTTCCCCCGGCGGTGGGAAAAGTGCTCGCTCACGGCGAACGGCTCTCCATAAACCTCCCAACTCCGGGGGAAATCAGAATATTCTCTCTTACCGGCCGGATGATCGAATCAAAACAGTTCGAAGCCGGATCGTTCCAGATGAAACTGCCCTCGGCGGCGGGAATCTATCTGGTTCAGATGAAACAGGGAAATATTATCCGAACCACCAAGGTTCAGCGGTTGTAAGAGTATGGCGAATCGGAAATGG
>JAIFMU010000022.1 GCA_020048285.1 bacterium
GGAGTAACCGAACACGGCGTGTCAGGTCTCGCTGAAACTCTGGAGTGCCCGAACACGGCGTGTCAGGTCTCGCCGAAACTCAGGAGTAACCGAACACGGCGTGTCAGGCTACTCCTAAACTCCGGCGGGACCGAACAACCGTTGCACCATCGTTCCTGAGTCCGGGAAGTGAGAAATATTGGATATTTCGGCGTTCCTAAGTCCAAAAACGCTCACCCAATCATTTCCTCACCGTTTCTGAGTTTGCGAACATTGAATCTCTTTTGCCCCATGTGCTATATTCACCCTTACCCGTTTAAAGGTGAATCCTATGAAAAAACCAATTTTAGTTCACTATTATGTGACAAATATCTGCAATGCCCGGTGTGAATTCTGTTCGATTTGGGAAAATAAAGACCCCAACTTCGCCACGCCGGATCAGGTGCGCAAAAATCTCACCGATGCAAAAAAAGCTGGCGCGAAGTTCGTCGATTTCACTGGCGGCGAACCGACGCTCAACAAAGATCTTCCGGAACTATTGACGATAGCCAAAGAGCTGGGATTTATCACCTCGGTCACGACCAATACGCTCTTGTTTCCCCGCATGGTAGAAAAACTGGCGGGAAAAATCGACCTGCTTCATTTCTCCCTCGACGGTGACACGGCCCAACTTCACGATAAAATCCGCGGAATCGAGTCGTACGACAAGACCGTTGCGGCAATTCCACTTGCGCTCAAACACAATCTCGTTCCCGATCTGCTTTTCACCTATACGGACGAAAACATCGACCATTTCATGGGAGTGTGGGAACTGGCTCGCAAACACAAACTTGTGGTGATTCTCGATCCCGTTTTCTCCATGAATGAACACGAAATTGTCACCGAAGAAACCCACGCGAAAGCCCGCAAGTTGGCAAAACTTCCCGGCGTCTATCTCAACTCCGCGCATCACGAATTCCGCAAAAAGGGATCGAACAACATCGACAAACCGCGCTGTCACTCCGTCGAATCGACCATCGTGATTCTCAACAACGACACGCTTGCCGCTCCCTGTTATCATCACAAGGAAACGACAATTCCTATCAACGGCAAACTCGGCGAGATTCTCAAAAGTGATCAGTACAAAGACCTTCGTGCAATGCAAGGGCGGTACGATTTCTGTAAAGGGTGTCATATCAACTGCTATATGGATCCTTCGTACAACTATGAGTTCGATTCGCTTATGGCGAAAACGCTCTTGTCAAAATGGAAATACAGTTTCACCAAGTACATTTTGTATCGTCGCAAGTGGCCTATTGTTTGGGGGAAAAGATGAACCGAATTCTTATCACCGGCGGAGCGGTCAGAATCGGTAAAGCGATCGCAGAATCGCTCGCTCAAACCGGCGCTGAAATTCTGATTCACTACAATCGGTCTGAAAAAGAGGCCCGCGAAACAGCCGAATCGATTCGTTCCAACGGCGGTACAGCAATACTCTTTCAAAAGGATTTAAACAGCGAAGAGGCAGTTCTCGAACTGTTCGAAGAGTTGAAATTGGCGGACGCAATTCCGAACATTTTGATCAACTCCGCATCCATCTTTGAATCAGATCGGTTCGAAGAGAGTTCGAAGGAATCGCTTGAACGCAACATGACGATCAACAGTTTTGTTCCTCACTGGCTAACGCGCGAATTAGCCAAGCGAAACAGTTCCGGCCAGATCATAAATATTCTCGACACGAAAATCACGTGTTACGATGAGACACATTTCTCATATCATCTGAGCAAGAGAAATCTCTTTACGCTGACCAAGCTAAGCGCCCTTGAACTGGCACCGAACTTCCGGGTCAACGGCATTGCCCTCGGTGCGATTCTTCCACCTGTGGGGCTGGATCAGAACTATCTTCAGTCACGAGCAGACGAAACACCGCTCAAACTGGCAGGATCAGTGGAATCGGTGATCGACACAATCAAATTTCTACTAAACGCGCCTCTGATTACGGGGCAAATAATTTACCTCGATGGAGGTTTCCATCTGAAAGGGGCACTCTATGCCTGACAAAATCTGTATCGACGAACTGGCTATTCGCTGTATCGTGGGACTCAATCCAGAAGAACGAATCAACCGACAGGATGTGGTTCTTACGATCACATTGTTCGCCGACCTTCGCAAAGCCGGTGAATCGGACAATATCGAAGACACGATCAACTACAAACAGCTCAAACTGGACGTGATGGATCTGGTGGAAAACTCGCAGTATCTTCTGATTGAAAAAATGGCGCAAGAAGTGGCCAACCTCTGCCTTCGGGACAAGCGCGTTGAAAAGTGCGTGGTGAAAGTGGAAAAACCGACGGCACTTCGATTCTGCAGAACGGTTTCAGTTGAAATCGAACGGGAACAGCAGTGATTGTCTATCTCGGAATCGGATCCAACATCGATCCAGAAATCAATCTCCTCAAAGCACTGAACCTTCTCGCCCAGTCAGTGAAAGTTCTCGCCATTTCGACTCACTATCGAACTGCTCCCCTTGCGGGACGATCCGAACAGGCTGACTATATCAATGGCGTTTGGGAAATAGAAACGGATCGATCATTTGATCAGCTAAAAACACTTTTGCAGGAAATTGAATCTGTCTGTGGAAGAGTACGGTCTGAAGACACTTACGCTTCACGACCGATCGATCTAGATATTTTGTTGTTCGATGATTTTGTCGATGAAGACCTATTCATGCGACCATTTTTATCTTATTCACTGATGGAATTGGCACCAAATCAGACCGTGAGTAATCCACCAAAATCAATTACTACAATCTGTAAATCCATGGCGCAACCATCTTGCGTCGCGCACTCCCTTACAACTCACCTTCGAGAAATAGTTAGATAAAAAAAGACCCGATTGCTCGAGTCCTTTCGCATAAACGGGGTTTTCGGTTTTAAAATTTCCCCGCAGTTCCATCCCAAAGCGGAATCTCCAAAAAGCGGGATAATCGCCCCCCATCTTCTCGAAGTGAAGGTAGGTCGCGATGATCTTCAAGGGTGAAACGACTCAAATCTTTTGTGACAAGATTTAATTCAAAACTGAAATAGTCCGGCCCATCAGAAGAGGTTACTTTTTCACCAACGATTTGGATTGCTGCCATATCATCTTTCGTAATAAAGAGTTCCTGCAACTGCTCGTGGGAAATAAATTTTGACGCAAAAGATGCATCGCGAAGCAATCCCCGCCGTTCAAAGCGAAATCGGCGAAACCCATTTTCGATCATTAGTGACCCAATCAGCAGAAAAGCTAATCCAACAAACAAGGGAATGATCACAAAGAAACGTGCAAACCACTCCATTTGCTGAGAAAAAAAGAGCGGAACCATAAAGAGAAGTGCCATTGATCCCAATCCGGCAAAGACCAAGCCGAACAGATGCATCCCTCCAGTCCCTTCGATGCGTGGTTCACCGTTACTGTTCATGGACAACTTTCCCGTACGGAAATTTGCACCACCGGAACTATTCGGCGACCATGAAAGCTTTAGAGCAATTGGATCATTGAATTCATGAGGATCGACGATTAGTTTTTCTCGATCTTTCTTCTGAGATTCCCGTACTTTGACGGCGTACGAGCGTGCTGTGTCGAGAAGGCTGGATGTAAGTTTTTCTAACATTTATTCTCCTCTGCTAAAATCAAAACAGTATACCGTATATGTTGCGTAATTGCTAGTAAAACGATTCATTTCGTGAAGGTTGAAAAGATTCTCCCCCGAAACTATTTTGCTCTACACAATAAGGAGAATCGTATGAATAAAATGGTCAATCTATTTTCAGCTCTCGTACTCGTTGCAGGCTGCACAGCCAAAGAGAGTTCCACGGCGATCAAACCGGAAAAAACCACCGATGGTATCTATGCTGATATTTTCACCACCAAGGGAACGATTACCGTTTTGCTTGAAATGGAAAAAACTCCCATGACTGTGTGCAACTTTGTAGGCCTCGCTGAAGGAAAAATAGCCAACACCGCAAAGCCAATGGGGACACCATTTTACAACGGCATACTTTTCCACCGAGTCATTCCAGATTTCATGATTCAGACCGGCGATCCTCTCGGTAAGGGAACAGGCGGCCCGGGCTACCAGTTCGCAGACGAAATCGACACAACATTAAAACATTCTCGGAGCGGAACACTCTCCATGGCAAATGCAGGTCTGGGAACTAACGGTTCACAGATTTATATTACCCATGTCCCCACTCCACACCTCGATGGGAAACACTCCGTATTCGGCTATGTCACAGCAGGGCAAGAGATTGTCAATGCCGTGATTCAAGGTGATAAGATCGATTCTATTGCGATTCGTCGTGTTGGCTCAAAAGCTCAGGCATTTACAGCAACCCAAGCCATGTTTGATTCACTGAAAACAGTGGCAGTCAAAGTTTCACAGGAAAAACAGGCTAAAGCCAACGAAGCTGTTATCGCGAAAATTAAATCCCTCTACCCCACCGCAACACTCACACCAGATGGGTACTATTCAATCACCAAACGCGAGGGCACTGGCGAAAAGCCCACAACGGAATCCATGGTCTCTGTCCACTACGAAGGTAAACTTCTCGATGGCAAAGTGTTTGATAGTTCAATCAAGCGGGGCGTACCGATTCAGTTCAATGTAGGGGCAGGTCAGGTTATTCGGGGATGGGATCTAGCGATTCTTTCTATGAAAACCGGCGAAGAACGCACGATTATCCTTCCACCAGAACTCGCTTATGGAGCTCAGGGGGCAGGTGGCGTGATTCCTCCCAATGCATGGCTTATTTTTGATGTTGAGTTACTTAAATAATATTGTACAAAATGTATATCTAAGATAAGGAGAAACTAATGAGTGGATTGTTTGCTGATATCCAAACAAACAAAGGATTGATTTTCATTGAACTGGAAATGGAAAAAACACCATTGACAGTGTGCAACTTTGTTGGTCTTGCTGAAGGTAAAATTTCGAATATGTCTAAAGAAGAGGGCGTTCCATACTACGATGGTATCAAATTCCACCGTGTTATCGCCGATTTCATGATTCAAGGCGGAGATCCAACAGGTACCGGACGCGGAGGACCTGGCTACCGTTTTGCTGATGAGTTCGACTCTTCACTAAAGCACACTCGCGCGGGAACACTCTCCATGGCGAACGCAGGACCTGGAACAAATGGTTCACAGTTCTTTATTACCCACGGTGCAACTCCGCATCTCGATGGCAAACATACCGTGTTTGGTTTTGTTGTCGAAGGTCTAGATGTGGTCAATTCCATTCGTCAGAATGATGAGATTGAAACAGTCACTATCCGTCGCGAATCAGAAGCGGCAAAAGCGTTCACCGCGGATCAAGCGATGTTCGATGGTCTGATTGAAAATGTAGAAAAAATGGCAGCAGAAAAACTCGCGAAAGAGCAGGAAACCATGGTTGACAAAGTAAAAGAACTCTACCCCGATGCGATCCAGTCTGAAGAAGGATACTATTATGTAGTAACTGAAGCGGGCGCAGGTGACTCCCCAAAACCAGGTACATTGGTAACCGCTCACTACGAAGGCAAACTTCTCGATGGAAAAATCTTCGACAGCTCAATCCGTCGCAATGAACCATTCCAATTCAGTGTTGGTGAAGGTCAAGTGATTTCAGGATGGGACTATGCATTCCTTTCGATGAAAACTGGTGAAAAACGGACAATTATCCTTCCACCAGAACTAGGCTACGGCGCTCGCGGAGCCGGTGGCGTAATCCCGGGCAATGCATGGCTTATTTTCGATGTAGAACTGATCAAGTTCTAATAGATAATCTGCCGTATAGACAAAAAAGGTGATCCAATTGGATCACCTTTTGTTTTTTAACACTCTTCAGGAGTTGCTTCTTTTATCGCATCCGGGTGTTCAAAAAATTTTACCTTGAAACTTTTGATCTCTACGAGCACGCCGTCAAGATTACCGTTTACCAAATTAAATCGTTTTGAAG
>JAIFMU010000256.1 GCA_020048285.1 bacterium
TACAATTGAGATTTTTCAAAAACTCGGCGAGATGGGATTACCGCTAGCGCTTATTTTAGTTGGTAGCAATTTGAATATGAAAGAAATTAAATCCGACACGTTTTTACTTTCCATATCAATTTTCGCTAAATTAATTCTAGCACCCGCCACGGTATTTTTCCTCGCTAGAATTTTATTTCCTTCATTAACAAAAGAGAGTTTCCAAGCTCTCGTATTATTAAATGCAGTTCCAGGAGCAGTCGCAAGTTATATCATTTCTGATAAATTCGATTGCGCTCCGGAGTTTGTGTCATCTTTTTTGGTTCTTTCAACGCTTATTTCAATTATCAGTATCCCTTTCTGGCTTCACCTTATACTATAAAGATTAAATCAGCCTGCTTAAGCAAAAGCAGGCTGATTTTCATAGTATTGAGATGTACTTGTCGATATCATAATACAATTCACTTTGACTATCACGCTCTTCCCACATATCTTTCACTTCAAGAATTTCTTCTCTGATACTGAAAAACAAATCTACCAACCGTGGGTCAAAGTGCAACCCCGAACCTTTTCGAATCTCATTGAACGCATCATCTACTGGCCATGGAGGTTTATAGGGACGGCGCATCGTAAGTGCATCAAACACATCTGCGATTGCGCAAATTCGAGCCGATTCTGGGATTCGTTCACCCGCTAAGCCCTCGGGATATCCTGCACCATTCCATTTCTCATGATGACACAGAGCTATGTCAGCTGCCATCAAAAAGAGACGACTCGGCTTTTTCGTGTGCGTTAAAATGGAATAGCCAATAGTTGTATGATCTTTAATTATTTCAAATTCATGTTCAGTCAAACCGGCAGGCTTTTTAAGAATTGCATCGGGAATCCCTATTTTCCCCGTGTCATGCATTGTACACGCCATTTCCAACAATTTTGCTTCTTCAACGCTCCACCCTGCCGCACGGCCAATTGCTCCAGCATACGCTGACATTCTCCACACATGAACACCTGTATCGGTATCGTTATAATGACCAGCTTCTGCAAGCATAGAAATTGCTGTAATGTAACTATTTTCGAGCTCTTCTGTACGTTCTTTAATAGCTCTCTCGCACTCTTTACGTTGATTATAGAGTGCCAAGTGAGTTGCAACTCGTGTCAAAACGAGATGGGAAGAGATTGGCTTTTTGATAAAATCAACACCTCCAGATTCGAAACCGCGCACTTCATCTTCAGCGCTGTTGAGAGCTGTCACGAATATCACCGGAATCTTAGCGGTATTTTCGATCGCTTTTAGTCGACTGCAGGTTTCAAATCCATCAAGTTCAGGCATCATTACATCGAGTAGTATCAGATCGGGGAGCAACTTTCGCGCAATCGCAATCGCACTGTTCCCATTGGTGGCAAAAGCCAAATCGTAATCCTGTTCCAGAATATTCTGGAGCAATTTCAAATTGGCTGGTTCGTCGTCAACAATTAATATTTTGTACATAGTCTACTCCAACTCATAGTTTAATGAATGAGCTAACCGTTCTAGTTCATGAACAGCACTGTCAAACTCATACGTTTCAACTAAACCGCTAATCGAGGTGAGAAGGCGATTCTCACCTAAAATCTCATGCATATCTTCTAGTAGGGGGAACACTTTTGTCGGATTATATGTGCCCATTTTCTCTTTTATGTCAGACAGCAACTCTTTTACATCCTGATCGCCAAGAAGTCGTTTCTGAGTAGTTTTTGCCAACGGTACTACCACATCACTTATAATTTGGGTGCCAAGTTCAGCAGGAAGTGCATTCTGCAACATTTTCATGAGTTCTTCAAAGTTGACGGGTTTCCCAACAACATCATCAAACCCCTTATCAATCAGAGGTAATCGCACTTCGCTCATTTGATCGGCGGTCAATGCAATAATGATTGTATGCTTGGTGTCACCTTCAGCCGAACGAATCTGCTTCATTGACTCAATGCCATCCATTATTGGCATATGAATATCCATAAGTATAACATCATATGATTTTTCTTCTGTACAATCGATTGCTTCTAAGCCATTTGATGCAGTATCAACATCTTGACCCCGCCGGCGAAGATGTACTCGAGCCAACTCTAAATTCGTTTCTACATCATCTACTAAGAGAATTTGAAATTTCCGAGCAGCTAAATCATGAGTTGCATGTGTCGTTTCCATTTTTACTGAGGGATATGTATCTGGGCACACCTGTAACGGTATCGTCAAAGTGAACATCGATCCCGATCCATAATGAGTTTCTACGGCGATATCGCCATCCAAAAGTTGAGCAAATCGCAACGCAATTGTTGTTCCGAGCCCCACTCCTTCGTAGGAACGACTGTTTGTACTGTCACCCTGCATAAATGGCTGAAATATTTCGTCGAGAAATGCAGGATGAATACCGACACCGGTATCTCGTACAGAAAATGAGATAGTTCCTTGGACCAATCCAGGTGTGACAATAAGAGTCACGGCCCCATGATCAGTGAACTTAATAGCATTATCAATGAGAAGTGACAGAATTTTATCAATGATATAGGCATCGCAAAAATAGAATCCATGTAATGAAGGATCGCATTCAATAGTAAAGTAGAGCCCTTTTTTCTGTGCTATCTGTAACCATTGTGTATTTAATGTGCCGAGAACGACCTGAATATCAAACTGCCGCAAATTGACAACGACATCATGGCTCTCAAGGCGGCTCAAATCGAGAATGTTATCTAATAAAGTAAGAAGATGACGTGATGAGTTCAGGGCGGTAGATAGATTTGAGCGATGCTGATTTGCCAACTGTTGATCTTCGAGAACAAGTTCCAAGAAACCCATGATGGAGTTCATAGGTGTGCGAATTTCGTGACTCATATTGGCAAGAAACCGTGTTTCCACTCGATCTTCGCTGATATTCATTCGCCTCACGTGTTGCCCCCAATTGTAGATTCCCAATTTCAACCGTACATATGTTACATCCACTTCGTGAATAATGCACGAAAAAAGTAGAGTTGAAATTGGAACATGATTTTATCGAGCGATAGCACATGACACTATTTTTTAAGGCGTCCAATCCACGTGTAACCAACTGCCACTGATAGTGGATAGTAAAGATCTGCCAGCGGTTCTCGCACAATCTGAACGCCCAATGCCGCGTGAATGCGATGTTTTTGATCAATGGTTGTAGTGAATCCCTGTTCAACCAGACGAAATCCTGATTCTGTTGTAACTGTTTTCGATTCGCTCCAGTTCCAGTGAATACGCTGATACATTCCCCACGAAAAACCTCCCGATTCAAACTCCTCCTGTGCTGTTCCGAAAAAAGTCCCCGAAAACGGACCACTTGAATCAGAAGGTGTTCCACTGGTCGATCCACCAATATTTTTATCGAGAAACTGCTTTCCAAATTCAAATCCCACGCTGCCACCAACACCCAAAGTTAGCGAAAACGGTCGAGAATCAACAACATCTTTTAATAGTTCCAATGAAAACGACGGCGAACCGTAGCGATACTTTTGTAACGCCCCTTGAGAACTGGAGTCAGTGAGAATTGTGTAGATCGCCGAACCAATGCCATGTTTAAATGCGGCAGATCCGTAAAGCGAAAACTTGTCGAGATTGAGCAAGGCCCCCGTTTCCCAATGGAGTCCTTTGGGAGAAAGTGTATCTTCTGCAGATTTACTCGAAAGTGTCCCCGTTACCCCTGCGGCTACATGCAGCGACGACGAATGAATCGCCGGCGTGGGAGCCGGCCCTTTAAGCGTGTACCGCTTGCCCTGTTCAGCAGAAAATCCAACACTCATGGCAGCACCGATAAATCCAACAGCAAACAACGATTTCATAGTCTCTCCTTTTTATTATGAAAATCTATATCATTGCGTTTTACGGTAAATTACGTATTCCTTTTCAGAAAAGGATTCGTTGTCCTACGGTAAAGAAATCAATCCACACATTTTCTCACAAATAACCATAGACAAAAGTTCTGCCGGAAATCATATTTCCTGTGACTGAGGAAGTCCGGCAGATCCGCGAAAACGGTGCTGACTTGAAAGCCTCCTGCTTTTTTCGATTTATTCGAACAGCAGGGGGCTTTTTTTGTATTCTCAGAACTAAAGTACAAACAAACAAGGAGCTTTCATGGCTAAAAAAGTGGCACTTCTCATGGGAAGTAAAAATGATTTCCCAAAACTCAAAGCAGCGGTTGACACGCTGAAACAGTTCAATGTCGAAGTCGATGTGCGCGTCATTTCTGCTCACCGTGCACCGCGTGTTCTTGAAACATTTGTGGGTGGACTCGTTGAAAATGGATTCGGAACAGTGATCTGTGCCGCCGGTATGGCAGCTCACCTCGCGGGAGTAACTGCTGCGTTCACACCGCTTCCGGTTATCGCGATTCCTGTTTCCGGCGGTGGATTGAACGGTGTTGACGCGCTTTATGCTATGGTTCAGATGCCCAAAGGGATTCCCGTTGCCACAGTGGCGATCGACGGTTCAATGAACGCGGCCCTCTTGGCAATTCAGATTCTTGCACTCTCTGACGAAACGCTGTTCGCGAAATTCGTTGAATTCAAAAAGAGCCTCGAAACAGAGTGTATCGCCGCAGACAAAGAACTTCAGGCTGAACTGGCGTAACAGCAAACAGAACCGTGCGACACAATATCGACTCAGCGGAAACGAGTATTGTTTATCGCTGAGTCGATACATTGAAAGGAAATGAGATGGGCGATCTGAACTACATTTTTGAGCAGAATGAAACGTGGCGGCAGAGAATTACCACGGAAGATCCGCATTTCTTTGAAACGCTGGCAAATCAGCACGCGCCGGAAATTCTCTGGATCGGCTGTTCTGATGCGCGAGTTCCGGCGAACCAGATTACAGGACTTCTTCCGGGGGAAATTTTTGTTCACCGCAACATTGCCAACATGGTGATCCACAGTGATCTCAATGCGCTGTCTGTGATTCAGTACGCCGTGGAAGTGCTCGAAGTAAAACACATTATTGTCTGCGGGCACTACGAATGTGGCGGTATATCTGCGGCGCTTGACAGCAAAGATCACGGGTTGATCGACAACTGGCTGCGACATATTCGCGATGTGATTCGATTCAACAGCGAAGAACTGGCACTTTTTTCCGGTGAAGAGTACGCCATGCGACTCACGGAACTCAATGTGATCGAACAGGTGAACAATCTCGCCGAAACAACCGTGGTTCGCAATGTTCTTCACTCAAAACGCGAACTTACGCTTCACGGCTGGGTCTACTCTGTGCACACAGGAAAACTGACAGAACTCTGCAAAATCGCCGACTAACCGAGATTAAAATCGTCCCAGCAAACCTATAGACAGGCGATGTACCGGCAAGAATGTTACCGGTTCATCGGGGTAACCATCGATTCCATCAAAGGCGATAGAGGGAAGAAACTGATAGTTCATAGCCACAAAGATATGTGAATATCCCGCCAAAGCCCGAACCTGAACACCTCCCACCGATACGAATCCGCGAACTGGCGCCACTGCTACGTACTCGGGATTCTTCAGAGTGAACCGATCCACTCCACCGTAATTTTTTGCTGAACGGTAGCGATACTGATGCACTTTGCCGTAGACTCCCCACATCATTCCCAGATCAATCTGAGCGATTTTCGGAATTGCCGCCACGGTGAACAGGTATTCACGCAGGATTCCTCCGCCAGCCACCAACGTTTTTACGCGAAGTGAATCTTCCAGTCCCGGAGCGTACACTGTAAAGGTGTCTTTGTGCGGTACGTGAAACAGAACCTGCACTCCCCGATTGTCGCGATCGTCAGAACTGCCGAAGTACAGCGCAAAATCTCGCTGACCTCGCGTCGATCCCGTATGTTGAAGTACAAAGGGCACGCTGTCGAGAATAACCGCCCACAAAAGAGAAGTGCTGCTTCATTGAAGGAGCGATATAGGTCAATTTTTCATCCACGGCCATCTCAATCGTATCGACAATGGGTTTGATATTATACCCTTCGATCCGCAAAATCTGTTTCCCCGGAACCAGCGTCTTCACCAGCGCCGAATCGGTGCCGCGCAAAGAGTCATTTACAAAGATCTGCGCGTGAGGATGACGCGCTTTTACTTTCAGCTCAATGCCCGAATGTTCCTGTTCGGAACGCATGGCCACATGAACCGCCTTTTGTACCACCGAACTTCCCACCGCATAAAATGAAGTGTCGCGAAAGCCGTTCTTTTTCAGTGTTAACTTGTGCGAAGTGGCTGTGGTATCGAGAATAATTGCAGGCGTGGTTCCGATATAGATTTCATTTTCAAACAGTTGCGCCGAATCGGGCTGCGATGTTATCGTAAGCGCCGCAAATGATGTAGCGGTGACAAACAGCAGGGCCGAAGCTCTGAATATCCATTTCATACGAGTCTCTTTCGGGGAAGTAACGATTTTGTTCGATCATAAACTATATAAATCACCATTCAAATACAACCGGTTCCGCCGATTCTCCCCTTTTGCCGGCGAACTATCCCCCTATCGAACTCCTCCCACCCTCCCCTCGCGATCGATCCCACCGGATCGCGTCCCGTCCGCCTCTGCACCATCCCGCCAACTTTTATGACCATTTCTTCATTTAAAATTCATTATTTCTTTTAGATATTCTATTTAGTTACTCTTACATTCTAGTTTATCACTTTAGTATTCTTATTTATCTTATCTATATATTATAATTATCAATTGATATCTTTATATTTCTCATAGAGATTTTTTATATCTTTTATAAAATTTTACCATTTCATTGATATATTCTTATTTTTGTCGAGGAAAATTAAAATCTCTTAAAGAAATTATATATATGAAAATTATTATTTAATTATCTGTTATTGCTT
>JAIFMU010000041.1 GCA_020048285.1 bacterium
CCGATAGTTTCAATTCCAAATATCGCCTGAGAAAACTCATTTTTATTTCGCGAATAATAGTCATATGAGCTTAACAAAAAAAGCGCAATACGATCTTTCATTTTTGGGGCAAATCTATGATAAGTAGCTATGGAAGAGTCAGAAGCAATAACAATAAGCGATGGTTTCCGTGTAAACACCTTACTGATATCATAAGTGCTGCGAATATTATGTGTCGACACGTCGGAAAAACGAGCAAGCTTTTCTGCAACTTTTTGCACGGCAATAGTGTCATCGTGTGTTGTGTACAAAATTGCAACAGACTCCCCAAACAGGGAGGTAGCGATAATCAAAATGGTAAGAATAATTGGGATTTTTACATTCATTGTGGTGTCCAGCAATTTAGTTATGGATAGAAATAGTACTATTCTATCATATGAATCTACCAGTTTTAAATTAAAATCTCATATTTAACTCTGCTGCGGTGAAACCATCAGTGAATTAGAAATACTATTGCGCCCTTTTTCAACGGCCCTTGAAAGAGATTGTTTCGCCAATTCAAGCACTTTTGAACTATCAACCGGATCGTGACCGCGCGGGACATTAACAGCTCCTATAGAAACCGTTACATATTTAAATGGCGATCGATCATGTGGATAGTGAGTAGCAATAATGTATTCTCGTATTGCTGTGGCTACTTGGTCAACTCTCTCCGGCCTTGCATTGCTCAAAATCAGTGCAAACTGAGCAGTAGCAATGTGACAGAGAGAATCCGTTTCATTTTTAACTGCAGTGGAAATCAACTCCGCGATTTGCTGTACTATTCTGCCATAAGAAGCCTCACCGTAGTGATTCGCATAATTTTCACTGAAATCAAACTCGACCAACATTAGGGCTACAGGTCCATTATAACGATTTGCATGAGCTAAACTGAGTTGTAGGATTTCAGTGAAGTGCCGGTAGTTATAAAGCCCTGTTAGAGAATCACGGGTTGCCAATTCGTGAAGCAACCCTTTCGTCTGATGCAACTCCTGAATAGTTTCGTGGAGTTCATTATTCGAAGCAATCAATTTTTTGTAGGTTGCAATACGAGTATCTTCCATAATGTAAGTGATAAAAGTGATACAAAGATAGGCCAAGGTGAACCGAATCATCATATTAGTGGAGTAGAATGCATCGTGGGTAGCCGTGACAACAAAGATGTAGGTCATAACTGTAACAAGAAGCAACAACAACGTTAGGGCGGATCCATGGCGCTTACCCAAAATGAAAATCGCCCACAGTGGAAAGGAAAAATACCAGACCCAGGTAGAACGTTCCAAGCCACCGTAGTAAAAAAGATAGTAAAAATAGATGGCGAGAAAGGAGACAATTACAGTGCTTACTTCTTTAATACGACCTGTTTTCCCTAGAAACACACCCATCCCTACAAAGGTTGCTGCAATGAAAAAATCGAGTATCGACAGAATGATTTCTCCTTGCAACGAAGTAATTATTCCGAGAGTTACTAAAAAGAATGATGATATAAGGATCAGTGATATAAGAACCAAATACTGACGTTGATCTTCGATTGGGCGCGATTCCAGTGACCGAGGTATCATTGAATCATAGAGTGGGCGAAAAAATGAACGCATACGACAAACTCCTTTTTGACTTATCAAGGTGACGACAATCACCTAGACATGATTGTTTTGCAATAATATACTGCGGAAATGGAATAAAGATGGATATTTTGATCTATATCATTATTTAATCTGCTAATTTCCTTGAAAAAGTGTACTAACTACGCAAAATATGAACACCTAAAATTGTAAATATTCGCCACTTTTCCATACTATTAATTATCGTTAGTCCCAAACAGATGAAATTGATGATATACAAATGAATCATAAAATGGCAAACATGGTGATACTAGACACTTTTACACCATTGTTCAACATCAAATTGGTGTCAATTTCGGGAGACGAAGCATGGATAGTTAATCTCAATCATATATAATGGGGAATAATCTATTTTCCGCGGGTGAAACAGTAACAATTTTACCCAAATGGATTTAACCATGCTGGAAACACTCGAAACAATGATGCGTGAGTTTGAACTGAAACTTTCTGCGGAAACAAGCCGTGCGGAAGTACTCAATATTAAATCTCACTATGTAGGAAAAAAAGGACCTCTCGCAGATGTTCTGAAGGGACTCAAAGATGCGACTCCGGAAGAACGCACCACAATCGGTGCTCGTTCTAATGAGATGAAAACGATCATGATCGCCGCAATCGAAGCAAAACTAACTGAACTGGAACTTGCAGAGATCAACGAAAAGCTCGATAAACAGTGGACCGATATCACTGACCGAGATGCGATTCGCGACCGTGGAATGACCAAAGCGGGATTCCACCCAGTCACTACGATTCAGCGGGAAATCGAAGATGTGTTTATCTCTATGGGATTTGAAATTCTCGATGGACCACATATCGAAGATGAGTTCCACAACTTTGATGCTCTCAACATTCCCGATTCTCACCCAGCTCGCGATATGCAGGACACGTTTTGGTTCGCCGACATGAAACACCTTCTTCGCACGCAGACATCCACGATTCAGGTTCGCGGGATGGAGTCACACACACCACCTTTCAAGTTCGTTGGCCCAGGAAAAGTGTTCCGCTGCGAAGAGACCGATGCGTCTCACGAAATTGCGTTCCACCAGTTCGAAGGAATGATGGTGGGCGAAAATATTTCCGTGGCAAATCTGATCTACTTCATGAAAACGCTTTTGTCAGAAATTTTCAAACGGGAAACGAATGTGCGCCTTCGTCCGGGATTCTTCCCCTTCGTTGAACCGGGCTTTGAACTGGACATCGAGTGTCAGATCTGTGGCGGAAAAGGGTGTCAGGTTTGTAAACACACCGGTTGGGTTGAACTTCTTCCCTGCGGAATGGTTCACCCGAATGTTCTCAAGGCTGGCGGAATCGACACGACGAAGTACAACGGATTCGCGTTCGGGCTTGGACTTGACCGTCTCGTGATGATGCGTTACGGAATCGACGACATTCGTCTGCTTCACAGCGGAGATCTGCGGTTCGCGGAACAGTTCGCAGAATTTTAAGCCACAAACTTCAAGCTGAAAGCCACAAGAATGAATGTTTGAATGGATAGATGCCCTGAGTTTGAAACGATCGTAACTTGATGCATTAAGCTTTGATGCTTGAAACTATAAGAAAATGAATTAACTTTTTGCTTTGAGCTTGAGGCTTGGGGCTTTTCTTGAGGAAACTATGAAAATTTCGATAAACTGGATCAACGATTTCACCAAGATTCCGGAGATGGATCCGAATGCTCTCGGTGTGAAATTCACCATGGCCACCTGCGAAGTGGAAGAGGTTATCACCACCGGTGCTCACCTGAAAAAAATCGTATCAGCGCAAATCAAAGAGATTGAAAATCACCCCGATTCGGACAAACTCCATCTGGTGACTATCGACAACGGAGCCGACTCGCAGAAACTCGTGTGTGGAGCTCCCAATGTTGAAGTGGGGATGATTGTTCCCTACGCACCGCTGGGTACGGAGTTTCCCGGAGGATTCACACTGGTTCCCAAAAAAATCCGCGGCGTCGAGTCATGCGGAATGCTCTGTTCAGCCGAAGAGCTCGGTCTTGGCGAAGACAACTCCGGTTTGATGTCGCTTGACAAATCGACCAAACTCGGTGTGTCCATGGCGGAACTGTTCAATGTTCCGGCGGATACGCTTCTGGATATCGATAACAAATCGATCACTCACCGCCCAGACTTGTGGGGACACTACGGCATGGCGCGCGAGTTCGCTCTTGTGTTCGATGCTCCGAAAAACAAAATCTACGATGATGCATGGGCACAATCTATTCTCGCCAAAACCGGAACCGGCACATCTCCAATCGTCCCCGAAGTTCGCGATTCCGCCTGTCTCGGCTACTACGGACTCTCTGTTGATGGCGTGAAAGTTGAACCTTCGCCGGAGTGGATGCAGAATCGACTTACCGCCTGTGGAATTCGTCCAATCAACAACATTGTGGACATTTCGAACTACGTGATGCTCGAACTGGGAATCCCGATGCACATGTTCGACCGTGAACTGATCAAGGATTCGAAGGTGATCATCCGCGAAGTGACCTCCGATGAAAAATTCGTGACTCTTGATGAAATTGAACGGACACTTGTGGCCGGAGACACGGTGGTTGCGGACAGCGAAAAACCGTTGGTAATCGCAGGAATCATGGGCGGAGCAAACTCCGGTGTGAATGATGCGACGTCAAAGATCTTCATCGAAGTGGCGAACTGGACCGATGCCCGCGTTCGCAAAACATCGACGAGAATCGGCCTTCGCACTGACAGTTCACAGCGCTACGAAAAATCGCTTGACACGCAGTCGCTTGAACGCACGATGCTGCGCGCTCTCGAACTGGTTCTCGAGCTTTGCCCCGGCGCAACCGTTGTTGGATCGATTGAAAAATCCGGCCCGCAAGTGGGCAACTACAAACCGATGACCGTGGAAATTTCGACAAAACGGATCACCACGACGCTCGGTAAAGATGTTTCCGACGATGAAATTGTTCGCATTCTTTCTGGACTCGAATTCGGCGTGATCAACAACGGCGGAAATCTGATGCTCACGGTTCCATCGTTTAGAGCGACCAAAGATGTTGAATATGATGCAGATATCATCGAAGAGATCGGTCGAATCATCGGCTACGACAATATTATTCCCGAAGCTCGCGTGGATGCGATCAAGCCGACTGAACTGTCTCAGGCGAAAAAGACATTCCGCAAGATTCAGGATTTCATGGTGATGAACGGGAACATGCTCGAAGTGATGACCAACCCCATGGTTGGCGAATCGCTTCTGAAAAAAGCTCACTGGCACACGCTCAACGAAGAGCTGGTGCTGATCAATGCGTTGTCGAAAGATCACGACCGCATGCGTCCGTCCATGATTCCGTCGTTCCTCGAAGCGTGTGAAAAGAACGCGAAAAACTTCGGGAATTTCGCTATGTTCGAAATGGGTCGAACCTATGTTCCGAGTGCAAAAGATTTCTCAGAGGAACATAACTGCGTGACAATCGCGATCTATGATCGTGTGAGTTCTCCTTTTATGAAACTGGCGAATCTCGTTGAACGGATGCTGAAATATCTCAATGTGCCTTCGCAGATTGTTCCGGCGGATCCAAAATTCCCATCGGTCATGTCTGATCGTTCATGGAAAGGGATTCACCCAACGGAAACGCTTGATGTGAAAGTTATGGGAAGAAACTTTGGTTTGATCACCACGATCCATCCGATTGTGGCGAGCGAATTTAAGATTAAAGGGAATCTGGCGATTGCGACCATCGATATCTCGGCGTTCGAATCGGTAAGACCGAAAGATAAAGTGAACTACAAACCGCTGGCGAAATTCCCCGGATCCGTGTTCGACCTTACCGTTTGGGCGGACAAACGCGAATCGGTTGAAAAGATTGTTACTGCGGTGAACAAACTGAAACTGGCAAATCTCGTGTCGGCAAATGTGTATGACATTTTCGATCGTGAAGAAGATGCTCAGAAATCGGTAACAATCAGAACGATTTTCCAGGATCCGGAAAAGTCGCTCTCGTCGGAAATCCTCGAATCGTCGCAGAAAGCGGTGATCGATGGTCTCACGAAAGCCGGTTTCCCGCTGAAGGTGTGAAAAGCTTCAAGCCACAAGCAAAAAGCTGAAAGTATGAATTCGGGCGAATCAGAAATGGTTCGCCCATTTCATACATCTAAGTTACTGTCATAAATTTTTGAAAACCAGACATATTGCAATACCAATGAAGATCAAATTCAATCGTGTAGCTTTGAACGCTATTCGAATCATTCAGATATTGTATCGTA
>JAIFMU010000226.1 GCA_020048285.1 bacterium
CCTATTGGGTGAAAGGAGTATTTGGTGTAGTTCTAAAGATGATATAGTGTTAGAATGAAATTCAAGATGCAACTGCGGATTTTAGGTTAAATGAAAAAAATGGCTTTGGCAATAGTGATTGCATGTTAACTACAACAATAGAACTACTATTAATCTACTCGTTTTGTTTTCGGTTAGTCGAATTTCAATGGTTGATCCTTTCGCTAATATACTGCGGATTTTATCACTCTTGTTCTCGTTCCTGTTTTTGTCAGTGTTAAGATAATATCGTGGTCTTGAACAGGCTTCCGAAACTATTTTCCATCTCATTTTTTACTGTGGAGAATACTATGCGATATCGCGTAAATCAGGTCAAAGTTTCCCTTGAATATACAGACGAAGAGGTTTTGAAAAAGATCAGCCGTAAACTATCGATTCCCCCCAAGATGATTTTGTCCGTGGATATCTTAAAGCGATCCGTCGATGCGCGACAGGATTTGGCCTATACGCTCACCGTAGAAATAACCGTCGATCAGAAACTGCGTATCAAAAACATCGACCTTCAGATGATCGAAAACGAAAATGATAAGCACGAAATTCCCTTTGTGGGCAAGCAGAAGTTGCGCCCGATCGTGGTGGGTTGTGGCCCGTCGGGATTGACCGCTGCCTGGGTTTTGGCCAAGGCTGGCATGGAACCGATTCTCATTGACCGCGGTGAATCGGTGGATAAACGCAGTCCAAAAATCAACCGGTTCTGGATGAAAGGGATTCTCGAAAAAGAGTCAAACGTACTCTTTGGCGAAGGGGGAGCAGGACTTTTTTCCGATGGCAAATTGACCGCTCGCAGCAAAGATCACCATCGCGTAAAACTATTCCTCGAACTTCTCGTGCGCCATGGAGCGGACAAGGAGATTCTCATCGAAACGCATCCTCACGTGGGAACTGACCGCCTGATGAAAATCCTTCCGTCGATTCGCCGCGAAATCGTGGAGTGGGGCGGGGAGTTCCGCTTTTCAACTCGCCTCGAATCGATTATTACCGATGGTTCGCGGGTCACGGGGATTGAAACCACGCAGGGAACAATCGATTGCAACACTCTCGTTCTGGCAATCGGTCACTCGGCGAGCGACACCTATCGCGTGCTCTACGATCAGAATATCAAAATGGTTCCCAAACCGTTCGCCGTGGGGGTTCGCGTAGAACTTCCTCAGGACAAGATCAATCAATCTCAGTGGGGCTGTTCGACTGCGCCGATCGGAGCCGCTTCATTCCGCCTCACCCGCAAAGAGGACAATCGGGCGCGCGCCTGCTACAGTTTTTGTATGTGTCCCGGTGGCGAAGTGATTAGTTGTGCTTCCGATGAGGGGATGATCACGAGCAATGGCATGAGTTATCACAATCGCAATCTTCCCTTTGGGAATGCGGCGTTTCTCGTGCCGGTGACTCCGGAAGATTTCTGCGCTCCCAGCGAGTTGAACGCCCTTTCGGGGATAGAGTACCAAGAAAATCTCGAACGACTCGCTTTCGAAGCGGGCGGATCGGATTATGCACTTCCCGTGTCACTGTTGGATGATTTCCTTCGCGGTGGTGAACCGACTCGACTTCCTGAAAAGTATTCAGCGCGACGGGTCAAGGCGGCAAATCTTCACACGATTCTTCCGGACTACGTGGCCCATTCACTGAAAGAGTCACTTCCGGAAATGCTGCGCAAGTTGGGGAATCCGCCTCACAGTTCGGTGCTTTTATACGGAACCGAAACGCGCAGTTCCGCGCCACTTCAGATGACCCGCGACGAAAATGGCGAATCAGTTTCTCACAGGGGATTGTACCCCACCGGCGAAGGTGCAGGGTACGCGGGGGGAATCGTGAGCAGTGGGATTGATGGAATTAAAACGGCGGAATCGATAATCGCTCGGTTGTAAAGAAATGAGAATGTATGAATAAAATTGCTATCGTTTGTACGGCTTTTGGAACGGCGAGAGCCAGTGCCCTCGCTCCGTTTCAGGCAATTGTTGAGAAAATTCGCGCTCAGTTTAGCCCCGAATTGGTAGAGTTTGCTTTTAGTTCCGGTTTTGTGAGAAAAAATCTGGCTCAGTCCGAGGTGTTCATTGATTCGCCTGTCGAAGCTGTTTCAAAGCGCTTGGCCGAGGGATTCACCGTAATTGTTCAGCCATTTCAGATTGTCGCCGGTGGTGAATATGAAAAAACGGTAGCGGAAATAGCAGATCTTCCCGGGACTGAGCGCTGTTTTTTCGGTGATCCGCTCATGAGAAACGAATCGGATGCCACTGTGATTGCTCACTGTATTGTGGATCGAAAAAAGTTACTCTTCCCCGCGTGCGAATCAATTATTGCTGCCGGTCACGGCAACGGGAATCATCCCACGGATAAGCTGTATGTTTCACTTGATATGATTTTGCGATCCATCGATTCTCGATTCTGCTGCGCCACTCTCGAAACGGAACCGGTCATCGATCCGACGATTGCATCGTTGGTAAAATTGGGCGTGCAATCAACGGTTGTTATGCCGGTGTTGTTCAGTGCGGGGAAACACGTATCTGAAGATCTTGCCGGTGAATCGGATCATTCGTGGAACAGAAAATTACAAAATGCAGGTATCGAACCGACTGTCGATCTTATCCCGCTCGGAGAACAAGAACCGTATCTAGCACTCTGGATTGAACGACTCCGTCAGGTCTACGAAAAAGTAACGGCTGCTCAAAACTGAACAGCCGTCATTGGTCACACTTCGTTCCTGATATTCTTAGTATTCGCCGAAGCTGATGTAATTTGCTTGTTTTTTTGGCTCTTCTCTTGTTCGTTCTATCGCTCGGGGTTTCGCTGGCTTTCGGAATGAATTGTTAGCCGGCTCTGTGGTTTTAGCCGAAAAGGTAAACTGAGCGAGAATTTCCCGCAGTTTTTCCGATTCGTTTTGAAGTTCCAGTGCCGTGGAAGCAGTCTCTTCAGCGGCGGCGGTGGAAGATTGTGTCACGTTGGAAATCTGTTCAAGTCCAATGCTGATCTCCTGCAGTGAAGAGGCTTCGCTTTCTACAGAAACGGATATCTCCTTGATAATCTCAGCTGAATCACTCACTTTTGAGACAATCGCGCTGAATGATTTAGATGTCTCCGCAGCGATACTGTTTCCCCGTTCGATTTTGCCAAGGGCGGCGGAGATCAGATCGGCACTTTCCGATGCGGCTTTTGCACTTCGCTGAGCGAGATTTCTCACTTCATCGGCCACTACAGCGAACCCTTTTCCATGTTGACCCGCGCGCGCCGCTTCAACTGCGGCATTGAGTGCAAGGAGATTTGTCTGGAACGCAATGTCGTCAATCGATTTCATGATCTTTGAAATAGCTCGGCTGGTGGTATTTATCTCTTCCATAGAGCTGACCATTTCACTCATTTGCGCCGCACCACTGTGAGCGAGCCGGCTTCCTTCTGAAGCGAGATTGTTTGCTTCATTTGCTTTGATCGCATTATTTGACGCCATTATTTTGATTTCATTGACCGAACTGCTGATCTGTTCTACCGATGCCGCCTGTTGGGTCGCTCCATCGCTGAGAAGTCCAGAAGAACTGGCAAGTTGACTCGAACCGGTGGCGACCACTGTGGCGCTGTCGGTGGTCTGAGATAGCAGCGACTGCAGAGATTGCGTCATTTCGTCAAGAGCTTTTGCCAATCTGTCCGAATCGGACGAATAGTTCACAGAACCGGAAAGATCGCCGTGGGAAATCTGTTCGATCAGTGCCACTTTTTCTTGCAGTGACTCTACCATTGATCGAATTGCCCCGTAAATACCCGTAGTTTTTACACTGTTTCCAAGATCAGGAAGTGCAAAATCACCTTTTGAAACACTCTCCACAATTGACAGAACTTCCTGCGGTTCACCGCCGATTTGAGTGAGCACTGTGGTTATGATTTTTCGAGAAATTGTAATTAAAAGTACAATTGCGGAAATGAGAATGATCAGTTCAAGGATAATCAGTATCGCCGCAAGTGATTGACTTGACGCGGCGGTTTTTTCCGCAGCCTCTTTGTTAATTGTAAGCATTTTTTCTATAAGTGAATCAGTTTCAAGGAATAAAGGGAGATAACTGTTGGAGCTCAGTTGATTTCCTTCATCATCGAGATTATTTCTGCTCAGGGTTAAAATCTCCTCTTGAATTGCTGATAGTTCCCCCACTTTCTTTTCAGTTAGTGCGAAAAGGTCAGCCTCTTCACCAGCATCTAACGTTTCTTTAAAGCGAGCCAGTGATTCTTCAAGTGCTTTTTCCGTTTTCTTGTTTTCCGAATCAAGAGATTTCATTTGCGCATCATCAAATGCAATGAGATGGCCCTTCTGAATGCGGAATAGCATCCCGAATTCATGCTGTGCATCACTGAGATTGACAATACTGGTCAAATAGTTATCCGAAATGATCGAGGCATTTCTGGTGAGCATAATCATTGCCACGATGGCGACGATTCCGATTGTGCCACTCGCGACAATTCCTGTGAGAAATCCGCGACCGAGGGTTTGTTTCAAAGACATTAGGACCTCCAATTGTAATAACCGTTCTGTTTGTTCTAGCAATTGTACCATCCAATTCTGAGTAGTCAAGATTTCTCTTGGTTTGTATTCTTCTTGATGGTTCATTTAATGCGCGGGATTTGATTGCTAGGAATTGTTGATTAGAACTAAAAAATGATCTTACCTCAAACTCTTCACTTTGACCGTCATGGCTTCATCTTCTGTTTTTATGGTGAATGTAAGTATAACATTGCGATTATTGATAAATAATATGCGTTGTAATTGTCTGGAATCATTGTAAAATCAGCCACTAATCTTATTTAAGGAGATGTTTATGACTAAAACCATGTCGCTACTTACTACCGCTGCACTCATTACAGGTGCCGGAGCAGTGAGTGTGCTACATGCAGGGGAACCATTTGCTCCTACTGTCGGTAAAGGTGTTATCACCGGCGGATATGACGAAGGTTTGGCCTGTCACTACTACTTATCTGATAAGCTCAATGTGTATGGAGCAATCGGATTCTACATGAAAGGAGAGTCTTCAGGAGAGGATTTCGCGAAAGACTCTACTGATATCCTCCCTTCGCAGATTAAGTCAAAAATCAAAGTTGGTTCCGAATATCAACTGTACCAAAAAGATAGGTTCATGGTAAACGGATTTGGTGAATACAAGCTTCGCCTCGATCAAGGAGTTGTTGAAATGACCAGTACTGCGGTTGCACCAAACCAGTACTATCGTTTCAATGAGTGGGGACATGGTTTTTCTGTTGGAGTAAAACCTTCGGTTTTTATTTTGCCACAACTATCGCTTGATTATAAAATGGGCCTTCATTTTTGGCATACCGGTACAACATATCTCGAGAATGAGGATAAAACTGGCATCACAAAAGCAGGGGACGATTACAACGAATTTGGCATATACTCAAAATCTGAACCCCTGTGGTTCACCAACAATGAAGCTACCGATAGATCGGATACTTCTTTTCTTTTCAATCTGACTGTCAACTACAATTTCAAAAGAAATTATCGATAATACAATCCTTTAGGAGGAAATAAATGAAACAGCCGTCAAAGAAGATACTTACCGCAGCACTTATGAGTTCCATCGCCGTTACCGTTATGGTCGGATGTTCAAAAGATACCCCCATTGCAACAAAAAATGAAAGTGTGTCGGGGTCATATAACTTTAGCGGTGCCGTACTGGATGGGTCAGGCGCGACAAACGCAACTATTACTCCGACCGGCAAATATGGTTCTATTCTTAAGCCGCATACAGAATTTTCGGGTGCTTAAAATATTGTGCAATACGTTGTGGGTT
>JAIFMU010000269.1 GCA_020048285.1 bacterium
GACCTGACACGCCGTGTTCGGTTACTCCTGAGTTTCAGCGAGACCTGACACGCCGTGTTCGGTTACTCCTGAGTTTCAGCGAGACCTGACACGCCCTGTTCGGTGTGTTTTCAGCTTGTTGAGCGATACAAAAAAAAGTGCATCATATTGTGAAATCCAATCCATTAAAGAGAAGAAACATCCTTTTTATACTACTATATGCGCCAGATTTCGATTTTTTCAGCACCTTACGTTTATGCGCACGTATATTTCTGGTCACACTACGCAGTTGTTAGCTGGATGAAATTTGCTACGATTGATGTTTGAAATTTCTGTTAAAGTTTTTCCGTTGGAATTTCCAGCGGGTTTTTACTTTTACGGTTGGAAGATTTTCTGAAAGTTGGAAATCTCAAATAATAAATTTAACAAAGGTGATGTATGCGAATCAGTTTAGCATTGTCAATAATCTTATCTCTTGTATTTTGTAGCTGTCAGTCGACAAGCACTCCAACGATTGTTGCAAATGCTGATAATACAGATACTATTGCAAACGATACTATATCAGATAATAATTATACTGATGATAACTATGAGCCCAATAACACTAAACAATTAAGTACTTCATTAAATCTAAATATCAGGCAGAATCATATTATTATTCCTAATGATCAAGACTGGTTTCTTGTCAAAGGAGATCATAAACGACTTAATACTGTGAAAATCATATTTGATAATTTTTACGATAAAGAAAAAATTCGTTTTTCAATATTTAATAGTGACGGAGTAAAAATCCCCTACTTAGAAAGTAGTGTGGGATCATCCAAAGAAATAGTTTGGTGTCCTAATGTGTCCGATAATTACTTTTTTTCTATTGAGAGTGCCGAGAAGAATTCTTATAGCTATTCAATTGTAATTTCAGAATATCCCGATAGTAAAAATCAGGATGCTGCAAAAGAGTTAGAAATTGGTACTTTACTTGAGCATGAAACATTAGAAGAAATGGATACAAATTGTTATAAAATTTTTGTTGAAGAAGGTAAATATTACAGTATTACGGCAGTCTCTGATACATCAAGTGTTGGTTTTTTTTCTAAACCAATTTTTGAATTTAATTCAGGCCATGGCTATAATAATAAAGTTTCAACAGAGTTTAAGGCTACAGAGTCTGGATATCGATTTGTATTTCTTTACGACTATCGAGGGATTAAACAGAACTATTCCTTCGTAATTGATAATGTGGAGCCCGGTGAACTCGATATATTTGAGCCAAATGACAACATTGACAATTCAACACCATTAACACCTAATGACACTGTTTTTGAGCATACAATCCATTTGCTGGATTATGACTATTTTCGTATTAGCGAAGTTAAGGGTAAGAAGTACCGAATTACCATTGACAAGAAAAGCATGTTTAACGAATGCGCAATATCTTTTATTCAGAACGATCCCTACCACAGTTGGATTGATACCCCACTTGAACAAAATGGTACAATTTTTACTATTCAATGGGAGGCAGATAACACAGGTGAAAAATATTTAAAAGTTTTCAGACATGATGCGGATCGTAATGAGTACTCAATTCAATTTGTAGAACTTTAAAAGATATTTAACCAAAAATGGTTGGTGATGATTGACTCGCTTAGGCTCGCCACCCACCACCAAATTGTTATATGGGGATTGATTATTTTCACAGATTGATGTTTGAAATTACCGTTATTTTTTTCTGAGAAAGAGATTGTATATGAAGTTTTTGATAACTATGTCTTTGTTGTTATGTTGCGTAATAGATCTTTTTGCAAATTCAGGTATTGATACCGGTTACGAAGCCGTGTGCAAATATGATTCTACTCAAAGTTCAGCTATAAATTCACCCCAAGAATTACAAATTGCAGAAGAACCACAGAATTCGAGCCCTCAACACTACTACAGGGGGATTCCGTTAGATGAAGACGAAGAAAAAGAACGCATTTTGAGATTACAAGCAATAGAACAAGAACAGCTTGAAATGCAACTATTAATTGACAAAAGTAACGAACAAAAAGAAATTGCTCGTAAAGAAACGCTCGCATCATTAAATGAAACAATCATCTCTAATAATTTAACAAAAAGCCTTGCGATTGCGGAGAAATATAGAGAGTCTTTTGGTGGTGAATTGCCAGTAGAATACAAAAGTAGAATCTCAACATTAGTTAAAAAGCTTCCTCTAATTCAAATCAAAACATTAGAACAGGCGGAATATTTTTTCACACCAACTACAAATCTAATGGATTGGTATCTGAAAAATACACAAGGTAAAAATATCCAATTTGGCGGGAAAGTCGTTTGGGTTACAGGCAATACTGCGGAAGTTCAAATTGGAAACATCAGCTACCTAATCAAATTTAATAACTCAATGGTTGTTAGAAAAAACTTCCCGTGTGGTGGTTTTGGTAAACCTGTTGGCAATGTAACTTACAGAACGGCGTTGGGGAGTTCTCGGACATTGCCATGTTTGCAAGTTTTATGGTTACAGCCATTTCTTTAACTCGTACGCCAAAGCGTTGGTGTTACACTCACTAATTTCACTTCCCCATTAAGAAGGATTGAGAATGACCAACTTAATTTCTGTTATGATAAACTCTATAAACGGAGCTACACCTCACTTAAACCCCACGGAGATTTATAATGAGGGTTGGTGTACACGACTACTTGTCTATCTTTCTGTCAAAAACAAGTTAACCATTCCAGACTGGATTGATTTTTCAAATATTCGAAATTGGACTTCTGAATGTCTTATTTCCAGCCCTTTCGTGGATGCAAGAATAAATCGTGAAGGATATACGCACGCCGATATGGCGATCGGCGACTTTCTGGTAGACTTTAAAAAGAGAGGTGAAATCCTTATTGATAAAGATGCTCTGTATTTTGGAGTAATTGAAGCCAAAATGGGAAGCAATCTTAGTCAAGGTACAACAAATGCACCTCATTACAGTCAGGCGAGTAGAAATCTTTGTTGTATTGCAAGTTCCGTTAAAAATGAAAAGTGTAATACTTTTTTTTCGGTTGTTGCCCCTCAGAAAAATATAGACCGTCATCGAATTAAAGACCAAATAGATAAAGATGCTATGATAAAGCAAATTGAAGAACGCTATCATCTATCTGAAATCGAAGTTGACATAGATCTTATTACAAGGGCCCGAAAATGTGTAGTTGTTGTAAAATCTTATGAAGATTGGATTGCTCAGATACCGAGTCCTGATCGTGAACTGGCAAAGGATTTTTATAAAGAGTGTTTGAAGTGGAATCGAATAAATTCATAACCACAAATGGTTGGTGATGATTGACTCGCTTAGGCTCGCCACCCACCACCAAATCGTTATAGGGATGATTTTACACAATCACTACATTGAAAGAGAATAATATGGAGTTCGATGTAATTAAAAATGAATTTTTAGAAGCGGAAAAAGTTCTACAGGAATTTATTGCTATTGAGAGTAATTTTGAGAAAATCGAGAAAGTAGCTTCTTTAATAGTTGATTCTTTTAAAAAGGATGGAAAAGTCTTTTCTTGTGGGAATGGTGGTTCACATTGTGATGCTATGCATTTTGCAGAAGAGCTCACAGGTCGTTATCGCGAACATCGACCTTCATATCCTGCGATTGCGATTTCTGACCCTAGTCACATTTCCTGTGTTGGAAATGATTATGGATATGAGTACATTTTCTCTCGCTATTTGGAAGGGCTCGGTCGTTCTGGCGATGTCCTTTTTTGCTTGTCAACTAGCGGAAATTCTACTAATATCGTTAAAGCAATTGAAACGGCAAAGTCAAAAGGCATTTCTGTGATTGCCTTAACGGGGAAAGATGGCGGAAAAATGGCAGGGCTTGTAGATGTTGAAATTCGAGTACCTCACTTTGGGTTTGCTGATCGAATTCAAGAAGTCCACATAAAAATCATCCATATCGTGATTTATCTTATTGAAAAGCAAATGGAGAATTGAGCTATAACCACATATGGTTGGTGATGATTGACTCGCTTAGGCTCGCCACCCACCACCAAAATGTTAGTATTGATGAAAAATGTATGGAGACGAAATGATTGATTCTCAGATGCAAGAAAAAATTGATGCGGTTTCTTCTCGATATGATGGACAACGCCGTCAACTTATCCCCTGTTTTGACGATTTTTATGGAACTGTAATTGATTTACTACCCAATGAAAAGAAGGCTCCTAAGATTCTTGATATTGGTGCTGGAACTGGACTACTTTCAGCATTGATTTTAGAGAAATATCCTGATGCAGAAATCACTCTCATTGATATTTCTCAAGGAATGTTGGATAAAGCTAAAGAACATCTTGGTTCGGAAAAATCGAAGTATATCGTTGCTGATTACTCAACATATCAGTTCAATGAAAACTTTGATTTTGTTGTTTCCGCTCTTTCGATTCATCATCTTAGTAATAGTTCCAAAGAGCTCCTTTACAAAACTGTTGGTGAGATTCTTAATTCCAATGGATTATTTATCAACGCAGATCAATTTCTTGGAGCATCGAATACGAATGAAAAGTTGAATCAAGCGTGGTGGAATAAAACGGTAATAAACTCTGGGCTTGATGAAGAAAATATTTCAGCGTGGAAAGAAAGAACTGCAATGGATATCCCCGCAACTGTTGAGGACAATTTAAAATGGATGAAGTCCGCAGGTCTCATTGACACAGATGTCTTTTATAAGATGTACAACTTCGGTGTGATTTATGGGAAGAAGAACTGAGAACTAACCACTTATGGTTGGTGATGATTGACTCGCTTAGGCTCGCCACCCACCACCAAAATGTTATTAGCGGACTATATGGTGCACGTGCTTGATTCGGTGCAGATTCCCTGGTGTATCAACACGATCGACAAGTTCTACGACTATGAACAGAATCAGTGGATCGATTCGATGAAAACCCTTCGCGATACGATTGACGGGAACAAAGATGATCCGGTGACACTAGTTTCAGGATCGCACAGAACATCGCTGAACCCCGTCAAGGTCGTCGGAAATACGATTCAGTTTTGTTCTGAAGGGATTCGCCACATTGAATTATTCGGTATGAACGGAAGAACCTTTTTCTCGCAATCTGTTGACGGGAGAGAGTTCACAATTCCGTCGCCTCTGAGCGGATTCATGATTGCCAGGATTTCCATGGGTGGAGTTGAACAGATCGTAAGAATTTCGCAGTAGATTTGTTCTAAAAAGCAAAAAAGACGTGCAATTGATACTGCTTAAAAAAGTGTACAAGAAAAGAGTGATTCAGCGAGTGGGGCACTCTTTTTTGTTTGAATCTATATTCGTGTCATGCCAATTTCATTTTTGAGGAGAACCTATGAAATTCATTTGCTTTATGATTTTATTGATTTTGTCAGCCTGTTCCGATCCGGTTCTGCCTGAACAGTCCGGAGCAGTCGAGCAATCGCCGGTCACCGATCCGGTGTCACTGGTTCGAGGCACTGGCACCGGTCCGACCTACTGGCTTTCGCCGGACGGCAGTGACACCACCGGCGACGGTTCATTCGAAAAGCCGTGGCGAACAATCAACTGGGTTTCCAACAAACTCTCGGTTAAGCCGGGAACAACGATTAATCTCCGCGGTGGTACGTATCTTCCCGACCGATCCGCCTGGTTTGGCGACAGCGGAACCGATTCGGCATGGATTACCATTCAGTCGGCTCCGGGAGAACAGGCGATTCTGGACGGTTCAAACCTCGATTCGGGGAAAATGATATTCACTGTGGGCGGGGCGTACGTTTCAGTCAAAAATCTCATTCTGAAAAACGGCCCGAAAAGCGGGATGTCGATCAGGGGCGGATCTTTTGTGGAACTGGAGAGTCTCACCGTTTCTGGCTGTCAGGGGCCGGGGATCTATGCAGGTTATTCTGATCGGGCAGTGACCCGATCGGTTCAGATTCGATCCTGTACGGTGACCGACAACTGCCGATCCAACACGGCACGTCCTGATTTCGGAAGCGGCTGGCCCGGCGCTGTGTTGGTTCAGAAATCAACTGGAGCAACAGTCTGGAACTGCCGCGTCTATGAAAACTATGGCGAAGGGATCATTTTCGGCGAAAGCGATTCCGGTCTCTGTCAGGACAACGATCTGCGGGACAACTTTTCGATCCATATCTATCTGGACAATTCGCAGTACACGCTGGTGCAGAACAATTTCTGTCACACCACGAACAATCCCGAATACTTCCGGTTCGCTCAGGCCTGCAACAGTCTTCAGATGAACAACGAAAAAGCGGATCTCTATCTCGAATCGCGGGGCAATGTTCTGCGGAACAATCTCTGCATCGGCGGGCGCACCGGTTTTACCTACTGGAAAGATGCGCCGGGGGGACTGAAATCGTGTCAGATCTACGGGAACAGCTTTATCGGCTGTACCGAAACGGGAGTGAAAATCTATGCCGATTCGCATAACTCAACCCAACTGTTTAACAATCTGATTCTGGTAAACGATTCGGCGGATCAATTCAGCGTTCCCGATCTCGCGGGTCTGCAGTTTGATCACAACGGATGGACAAATCCTGCGGGGATCGACGATTCCGGCGAAGTTTCCGCGCCGTCGCCCTTTGCGGTTCTCACCGGTGATTCTCCCGACCTCTGGCGCCTTCCGGAAAACTCGCCGTTTCGACAGAGCGGCACGGTTTCGGGAGCTTTCGGCAGGGACTTTTTCCGGTCTAAGCGATCAGGCACTGCGCCTTCGATCGGGGCGATTGAGTAGATGTGAAGGGGTTCCCCTATAGAAAAGAGAACCCCTGTAGATGCGGATTAAAACCACTACTGAAGTACTATCTTTTGCGCCAGATGAATCCCATTCCCCTGAATCTGGAGAAGATGCACGCCGCTCGCCAACGATGCCGTGGAGATTGCGGCAGTTGTTCCGGTTAACTGATAGGAATTTTGATTCCCAAAATCCCCGAAAATCTCACCCGCCGAAATTCTCGAAGGCTCTCCAATTCGAGATCAAAGATAGCTTTTGGGGAAGAAATCAAGCGAATTATCAAAACACATGTTCTTAGTGTGACCTTGTAAGCTCAGACAGACGACGGCAATTGTTCAAGGAGATGTGCAAAATCGCATCTCCTTTTTTATTTCCCACGCCATCGGAACACCATTTTACTGAGTAAAAATGAGAGCCCTTTACGGCTGACATGAGAAACACTATCGGTGTCATGTTCGAGTGACTGGGCGGAAGGGTTCTTAACAGCACAGGACGGTGAGCCAAGGAGAAACAGTGTAGAATCAACAACGAACCGAGCGTATGAATCAGGACTCGTGGTTCTGTTCAAAGGCGAGCAGTTTTTCTTTCAGCGCAACTCCTACGGAAAACCCACCAATGCCGTGAGCCGCGGTAACTCGATGGCAGGGGGTAACAAGAAGAATGGGATTTGCTCGGCATGCTCCACCCACGGCGCGAGCGGCCGCAGGCGATCCGATCATTCGGGCAATCTCGCCATAGCTGCGGGTTTCGCCAAAGGGAATTTCCCGCAGAGCGGCCCACACCCGTTTCTGAAACGGCGTTCCTTTCGGATCGATGATTAGAAGGAAATCAGTCGATGTGCGGTGAAACCACCAGTCGAGAGCGATTTTCACGGGATGATCAAGGGGGAACAGGGGAATGCGATCACTGTGGCAAAGAAGAAGGGAGCTCACCGTTTCACCACTGAGCGAAACGGCAAACTCCCCAAAGGGCGAATCATAGCGAAATGTTTCCGTGCTAGTCCATCCCACGGAATTTCCGATACCGTTTCAGCGCAAAGTTGTCTGTCATACCGCTGACATAATCCACGGCAAGTTGCAGGCGATTGTAGACCGAACGACTCGTGAACGTTTCGTAGATAAAGCGATAGTTCGAACTGATCAGATTGTAAAACCGGATGCGGGTGGGGTTCTCCCCTTTCCCTTCGGTGAGCGTGGCTTGCACAAATTCATCGAGAAGATATTTCATCGTGCTGTAGCCGACAATTTCGTTTTCGATAATCGACTTGTGCGAAAAAATCCGCTTGCCGATCATCTTGAACGCATTGCGAAGATTTGAGGCGTGGGAGTTTTCCAACAGGTCGCGATCGTAGGTTCCTTCGGCAATCTCGTCGATATGTTCAATAAACTCTTCGATCACCGCGGTAATCATAAATCGCTGAGCGATAATGCGGAACTGCTGCACTGCCAGATCGAGTCGGTTTTTGTAACTGCGATCCACATCGCTGTAGAATCGATTGAACAGCCCGAGGAAATCCGCTTCGCGCTCCTGTTCTGACACCATCACGTCTGTCAGCGAATCAGAGAGGAAATCCCGAATGTCATCGGCGGTGATTATCCCCTTTTTGCACGCATCTTCGATATCAGCCACGGAATAGGCAATGTCATCGGCCGCTTCGAGAAGAAACGTAAAGGGGTATCGTTTTTTCATGGGGAACGCCGCCCAGAGCTGTTCGAAATCTTCCCGTTCGGACTGGAAATAGCCAAACTTTTTGCGCGAAAGCTCTTCCGTACCAAATCGGTTCCCCTCCATGGAGTTGAACGGATATTTAATCACCGTGGCCAACACCGCATAGGTCATGTTCATGCCGTCGCGATCCTTGAGATAGTGAAGTTTGCGCAACACGCGGAAGGTTTGCACATTGCCATCGAAATTTTCTAGATCAGCTCGTTCCGCCCGAGTCAGTTGACCGGCGATCTCTGGGTGAGCCACAAACCACTCTTTGAAAAAGGATTGAATAGCCGATTCTCCAAAATGGCCAAAGGGCGGATTGCCCAAGTCGTGCACTAGCCCCGCCGTGGCGAGAATCGAAGGAATCATGCCGCGCTTATCTTCCGATAGATAGCCGAGGTCGATGATTTTATTTTCCAACGAAAGACCGATAGACCTTCCCAGCGAAGAGACTTCCATGGAGTGCGTCAATCGCGTGCGAACAAAATCGCCCTTATCGAGCTGAAACACTTGCGTTTTATCCTGCAATCGGCGAAACGATGATGAAAAGATCACTCGAGTGAAATCATTTTCGAAAGGATTGCGACTGTCATCGACCGCCACGAGTGAATCGCGAAACCGCCGCGCTATGAGAAATTGATCAAAAAGTGCCATTGAGTATTCCAATCATTTGAATTTCTTTGTGGTGAAAATACATCTACGAGTGAGGATCTCTAACGCAAAAGAGCCGGAATTCTACTTCCAGCTCTTTTGAAATACCATTGAGTGCACTTACCGCGATTCCTGCGATAAATCGAGATAGAGCATCGAACTAATGTGGAAACGCAACTGTTCGTAAAGATTTTTAGGATTCTCCTTGTCAATGCTGAGAATCAGATAGCCAAAGTAGTACTCTCTAAAATAGAGGGGCAGGAAAATGTAATTTTCCGCGCGACAGAGCCCGTATATTTCTGCTGGAATGATCGTCGAAAGGTCAAAACGATTGTTGGCAATACTGATCTGCCGCTCTTTGCCGCCGGTGATTAGCAGTTCCAGATTTGCCTCTTTTGGGAAAATAGTAGACTCTTTTTCGTGAACCGCATTTTCAAACAGAACCAGTGCCGCATCGGTGATCGACAGATCGAGCAGTTCCCGACTGATCGAGGAAATCTGCTCAACACGACTGCAACTGTTCATGATATGTTCACACGCTTCCTGAAGGATCAACTCTTTTTCAAGAATCATCTGCTGAGCTAACCGTTGTGATTTCATCGTATGGGTAATGTAGTAGACCCGCGCTTCTTGAAGCATCCGACTAATCGCCATGGCGTTGGAAATCTCTTTTATCGAATGAGAAAGCACACCGTAGAATTCGGTGAGCGTTTTTTCCCAAATGTCGTAGGCAGTCGAATAGGAGTTATGCTGGCTGAGAATAGAAGTAAATGAATGAATGAAGTGATCAGTGTTATCTCCATCAACAGTAGCCTCATAAAAATAGCCCCACAACAGCGTCGCGCTTGATTCGAGGAAAGACTTATACGATTCTGCATGGCCAAAACGACGCTGATATTTCCGCGCTTCGAGATCGATCGTCGTGGAAAGACGCCTGAGAAACCAATCAGCGTTGGAACTAATTTTTTTCAGCTTGAACGATCCAATTGAATCAGAACTTTCGCGAAGAATGCGAATCTCTTCGGGAATACAACCACAGGACTCGCGAATCAGCGGATCTGCCGAGAGTTCAACTTTTCCATCCTTGCGATGAGAATCAAGAAAGTGTTTCAGTGAAGTGACCGCCTGAGCTCCCAGTTCGGCGAAGGGCTGCCGAACGGTGGTGAGAGATGGCGAATACATAGACGCTTCGTCAATATCATCAAAACCGGTGACAATCACATAGTTGGGAACAAACATCTCCTGATGTTTCAACTCTTTTATCGCACCAATGGCGGTAATATCATCGGCGCATACAACGGAGTCAAAATCAAAACCGTTGCGAATCAGCTTCCGAATCCCCACCGCGCCCCCATCTTCGGAAAAATCTCCCTCAACGACTAAGAGATCGTCCACGGGAAGGTGATTTTTTTGCAAAACATCGCAGTAGGCAGCATACCGATCATGTGCTTCGCTGTTGTCTTTGGGACCGGTGATGCAGGCGATGCGACTCGATCCATGAACTTTGATTAGATGTTCTACAATTTTTTCAATGCCAGAGCGGTTGTTAATCAGAATTTCCGCACAGTTCCCGCCAGCACCGGCCACAGAAACGGTGGGAAGATTGATATGGTCGATAATTGCCTTAAGCTTTTCAATTGAAGTGTGTTCGGTGAGCGCTCCGGTAAAAATGATCATTCCGTCAAAGTTTTTTGCATTAATCGATTCTTGGAACAGTTTGTAGTGCGTTACGTGACTTTCCACTGTGGTTAGCGACAGCGCCGGAAATGTGACCAGGGTAAAGCTAGCTTCTTCGCCAGCACGGTACAACCCTTCGAGAATATGATTTTGACAATATTCATCGAAAGTATCTATAAGAACAGCAATTCGCCGATTTTCCTGAACCATATATCCTCCTTAAAAGATTTCCATTGAGCATATCATAGAATCATGCTATTTACAAGGTATTCGATGATTTACAACTCCTATCGCGCTCCGGTGAGCGAAAGTGAACTGATCGTGTCGCCCATGCCCACAAGAGTGACCGGTTTTTCCACGAGAAGTGTGGGAATCACTATGAGATCAAACCTATCAGTAGAGACCACGCCACTCGTTTTTAGTGAGTCAGAACCGAACAACTCGGCGGTGAAATCGGCGGCGCGATAGAAGAGTTCACGTGCGGTATCATTGACACTGAGAGTAGACGCTGCCAGAAGCGATTCTACCGTATCTATAGAACCGGTTGATGCTTTTGAAGCGGCGGCGGTGGCGGCAAAAGCCATACCGCGAAGATTCTGTTCCGGGGTCACGATAAATCCGTTTTTCTGAATCGTCACAAACTGACCGAAATAGTGCAGTTGAATCCGCGGCGTTTTGCACTCTTCATAAAGTGCAATCAATCCGGCGATCAGCGATTCCACAGAACTGGAACGACATGACTGAGCAAGTTCTTTTTCATCAATTACTTCGAGAAGGTCGATTAACTCTTGTTCGTTCACGCCCATGCTGTCAGCAAAAGGTGCAAATGAATCGAGAAGCATTTTTCTAACCTTTTTATCCTGCGTGCTCGCAAATTCAAAGTGGATCAGCATGGACGGATGTTTTGCTTTCCACGAGGATACAACAGCGATACTATTGTCGATCCGCTCCTGAGCTGAACTGCCATCGGCCAGCGGTTCTGTGAGCATCTGAAATCCCGAAAGCAGGCAGTAGTTGATTGGTGTTTCGCAAGAATCAACCGCTTTCACAAAAGATGAATCAATGGCGAGTTTAAAATTGAGTGGGTCGTAGGTGGCGATAAATCTATTCGATTTTGGGCAGGTGTAGGTTTTGCCATTCAGCTCAATTGAATCGCCCTTGTCGAATTCGAGAATCCAGTGAATGAGCGGTGTATCATGATCGCGTACCACCGAATAGGCTGGCTTTGCGGTTCCATCGCTGTCGGCGGAGAGAAGATTGGTGTTGTGAAGAAACAGATCCGCCTGTTGAGAAGGAAGCGAAGCGGCGTGGACATATACCTGTTTCACCCCGGCCGCGCTCATGACATTGCCGATAATTCCGCCCTGACCACCCATCTGTAATCGATCGTAGCCGACGGTTTTCTTGATCTGTTCAAACGTCGCCGTGTCCTGAATAAGCCACTCCTGAGCGATTCCCCGTTCAAAACAGTATAGAAATCCCCGCAAGAAGTCACTTACGGAAACGATTGTTGATTCACCTGTTTCTTCAACAGAATCAATATCAAATGATTCGAGCCACTGGGCAAATCGCTGAGGCGAAACCTTGGCCACCGCATCGATATTGCTGTTGAACACTGAAAGTACCGTGTCAATCTGATTCATAGACGCCGCAGTTGCGCTCACCGTTTGATAGATTCTACTCCAAAATCGTTCCATACTATTCTCCTCTGTTTTGTGTGATTTTACAATAGAGTACAACAGTTTGCACAGAAATTCTGCATCAAAAATGGCAGTCCATTTCTAGACTGCCATTGAGAGATACACCGTTTGATTGGAATTATTTCAGCAGTTGTTTGACCGCATCTGCCACAATCTTAATTCCCTCTTCGATACGATTTTCAGCGGTGTGCGAAAAGGCAAGGCGAATAGCGTTGTTCTTTTTCGCTTCCGGATCGAACGCGCGGCCCACCACAAACGCGGCGCCTTTTTTCACGGCAATTTGGAACACATCGTCGGCGTCCATATACTCCGGCAGTGTCGCCCAAATGAAAAACCCACCCTTGGGCGTAGTCCACACAACTTCCTTAGGCATATTGACTTCCAATGCGTTAAGCATGATTTCTGCACGGCGTTTGTAGATCGGGCGAAGCCATTCCAGATACGGTTTCAGGGCGTTATTGCGCAGATAGGCATCGGCCAAAACCTGTGTATACGTGGATGTACAGGCATCCTGTGATTGTTTTGCCAGTTCGCACTTGTTGTACACTTCATCGGGAACCAGCATATAGCCGATGCGGAACCCCGGCCCGAGAATTTTCGCAAAACTTCCCACGTAACAGATCTGCGAACTATCCTGAGTAATCGCTTTCATGGGAACCGTCAACGGAACATCTTCCTCGTTGAACCAGAGTTCGCCATAGGGATCGTCTTCGAGAAGAATCAGGTCTGGGAACTCTTTGAGCAGATCGATAATTTCCTGTTTGCGCTTGGAAGAATAGATCGTTCCCGCCGGATTTTGGAAATAGGGAATGAGATAGAGCAGTTTTGGTAGTTCACCCTTTGCCAATGCTTCGCGAAGTGCGGCGATATTGATTCCTTCGTCATCGAGAGGAATACCTACATTCTGCGCACCGTATGAATTAAATGCTTCCAGTGAACCGACAAAGGAAGGAAATTCACAGATAACCTTGTCGCCTTCGTCGATAAACACTTTTGCGAGAAGGTTCATTGCCTGCTGAGCACCGGTGGTAATCAGCAACTTGTTAGTGTCAACCGGAAGTCCGCGACTGCGAAGATACTCTTTAAGGCTCTCTTTCAATGCCGGAAACCCTTCGGTAGGGCCATACTGAAAAGCAGTTTTCTTTGCCGAGTCCGACAATCCCGCATAGATTTCATCGATTGCCTGAACGGGAAAAAGGTCGTTATTAGGCATTCCGCCAGCAAATGATATGATCGTTGGGTCAGCAGCAAGTTTCATCAATTCACGAATCGCCGAAGCGCGAAGTTTCTGGGCACTTTTTGAAAATCTCATGGTTTCTCCCTTATAATTGTAGACATCTGAAAATAGGTGATTCCCGCCGGTTGTAAAAGAGCGAATAACGCCTGTTTATTTGCACCTTAAGAGTTACAACTCCACTCTTTTGAAGTAACGAGTAAGTGTCAAACGACGAATCACTAGTACCGAATATTTGAATTTACAATCGAGTCATTCCACATACGAACGACTAAAACAAATTTCAAATGCGTGAACAAAAATGAGAAAACAACACACAACTGGTACCACAACGGGTACCGAAAACCCATTCAAACTGTCACAAACAAGAGCACATTCCAGATAAACCTGCTATCTTACCACTGAACTTAAAAACTTTTTGGTACCAAAAGAGGTCAACATGAAACGAATTTTTCAAACAGTGAGCGTACTCTTGAGCACGGTTATTCCTCTCTTTTCTGAACCGGTGGGGCATTTCCAATTGAAACAGATGATCGCCGAAAATGGTTTCGCTCGCGTTCCCGCAAATATCGTGGCCATGAGTCCAAAACTAACTCACCTTCAGAGTACTGTCGACCAAATTTCTCAAAATAAACCGGTGGCGATTTTTGTCATGATGGATCAGACCGGCAGTATGATCGGCCGCGATTCCGAAGGATCACGGTTCGAAGCGCTTAATGCGATCGTCGATGCGGTTCACGCTCACTCTGCTCAGTCAGAAATCGGTGGCGTTTTCTTTGGACAGGACACCTGGTTCGATTGCACCGACGAAGCACTCTTTTCCGAACTTGTTCCTGCAGATATGGTTCTGATAAATAGTTACAAACATCGAAGAGGATACATCCCTCTTCTCACTATGAACAAATCTTACAATTCAACCGTGTATGGCTCAAAATCTGGCAGTGATCTTTTCCGCGATTTTTGGCAACAAAAACAGAGTATTTCACCGGCAGAATCAACCGCACTTGGACTGAGTTCATTTAGTTATAGCATGAGTCCTTCAAATTATCCAAAGCATCACCTCGAGTGGTCGTATATGCGCGGGCCCGGCAAAGGGAATAATAACATGAATTACGGTAGTGGCGAAGATGGATATGCTCACGCCTTTGAAATGGCTCGACAAGCCTTTGCCAAAACGGCGATTCCCAAGGAGGATCAGTTCATTATTTTTATTTCCGATGGCGATATTAATCTCACCTATTTTGAAAAATATCGTACACGACCGACCAATCCCTACGCAAGCAATCTCTACGCACTTCCCACGCTGTTCACACTCTTTTACACCGACGCCGGCGGAACTACTACCACGGCTAAATTACAGATGCTTCGCGATTCAATCCGAGCAAACAGCTATTCACCGATGGTTTCAAAAAGTGAAATCTGGCGAGTAAAAAACAGGGCTGAAGCAATGGATAAAGTGAATCAAAATATTGTATCGGTAATTACTGCAGACCGAGTTGTTTCGCCGAGCAATGTAACCATAAACGGGATCAGTTCAATCACCGGCGACAGTTCTCGTATGAACAATTGGATTCCACTGAAAAGCTCACCCGACCAATTTGAAGAGACCGTTCAGTTCAAAACGGTGATCAATGGGATTCCCACCGGAACCATCCAAACGGTAACCAAAAAATTTTCGGTGATCACCGGATTCAACACATTCTCTACCGACACGATTGCCGTTGATTGGTGGGATCGGGATATTACAATCTCCTCGGCATCGGGAACGGAAATCAGTACGATCACCATGAATGGCAATTCTTTGCGAATTGCTTTCACACAGGATCCCAAAACAACCGGATACTCCTATAGTGCCGTAAAACTAGTGCTCGAAACTTCACAGGGCGACCGAGAAACGATCGATCTGAACAGTGCAAACAGCTGGGAAAAACTGGTTCCCTTTGGAAGAAATACCGCTTCTGTGGAAAATGGAACACTGGACTTTTCCGCTGGAATTGGATCGCTGAAAGTAACGTTCCGCAACCCAGAACTTCCTCTGGACACGCTGGTAAAGATTGTTCCTTCTGACATTTCCATCCCCGAAGCATCACTCTATCTGAATGGGCAGAAGCAAAACAGTTCACTGGCAGAAGCGGTGATCAGCAAACGAATATTTACCACAACAACTGTTCCGGTTACCATCGAAGCGCGACGAGCCGATGGAACGGTGATAAGTTCCGGTATTTCAATCAGATACGGGTTAAATGATGGATTGCCTTCGACAAACTACAACGGCACATTTTCGCTTACTACCGGCGATACAATTCGGGCAATCGCCACCATTGCCGGATTTGATTCTCCTTCCGAGGCGTGGTGGGTGTACGAACAAGATCTTCCCGATGCGCAACTGATCGCATCGCCATCGATGGCGGTTCCGGCAAAGTACACCTTTTCCTCGGCAACGCAGAGTGTTCAACTGGAACTGCGCGATCTTTCCGGAAAAGTAATCCCCGTAACTGGTTCAACAAAAATCTACTACACCGCTGGAAACAGAACCCCCGCCGTGGGATCTGTTGGCACAATCGAAGGGAGTTCCATAACGCTGTCCAAATCTGATACAATTCGAGCGATCGCCGAGGTCGAAGGGTACGACGCGCCGATTCCGGGAGTCTGGTTCTACGAACAAGATCTTCCCGATGCAAAGCTTATCGCCACGCCTTCCGCAGTGGCTCCGGCAAAGTTCACCTTTTCAACGCAAACGCAGAGTGTTCAACTGGAACTGCGAGATCCTGCGGGAAAAGAAATCCCCACAACCGGTTCAACAAAAATCTACTACACCACAGGCAACAGAACCCCCGCCGTTGGTTCTGTCGGCACAATCGAAGGAAATTCCGTGACGCTGTCCAAATCTGACACGATTCGAGCGATCGCCGTGGTCGAAGGGTACGATGCGCCGATTCCGGGAGTCTGGTTCTACGAACAAGATCTTCCCGAAACGAAAATCGTGGCAACACCTTCGAAAAATTCTCCCGACTCTCTGGTATTTACCACTTCGAAAATGGCCGTGACACTTTCTGTCATCGGCGCCGATGGAAAAGAGATTCCGCTCAATGAATCGGCAAAACTACGATTCGCATTGAACAACAACGATCCCACTACGGGGACGATATTCAATCTCGGCGATACCATTTGGATTACCAAATCGGACACACTTCGCGCGGCGGCTCAACTGAACGATTTCAAAAATCCTTCCGAAGGGATTTGGTTCTATACGCAACAGTTAAAAAGTGCAAAACTCAGTGCAAAACCGGGAAGTGCCGTTTCGACTGCACCGTTTGAATACAATACTGCTTCGATGAAAGCACAACTCACCACTTCATTGAACGATACCATTTTCTACGCAATCGCTTCAAAGGGAGGAAAACCAGGTCTGTTCACCAACTGGTTTGTCGATTCGGGAACAGTCATTATCACTGGCAGCGATACAATCTGGGCATACGCCGATGGCCAAGAGTCAAATCGCATTGACACCATATGGACTTACAGATCAACACTTCCCGAGGCGTGGATCACCGCAGAACCTTCGCAGTTGCCAGTCTTGAAATTCGGTCGATCAATTGATATTGTCCTGAACTCAAATGCCGACACGATTCGATTCAGTCGCGATGGTTCAGAACCAACTACGGCAAGTGCGCGATTTATTCCCGGCATCGATACAATAGCAATTGGATCCAGTGATCGCGATACCATTACTATTCGAGCTCTCGCCTATGGCACAAATTTCCAATCGATTCGATCAGAATGGCGCTATGTTCGCGATACCATTCCCGCGCTGGTCGCTTCGCCTCGAGGATCAAAGTTCTCTGGAACAGTTCCAGTAGAACTCTCGGTGATTGGAGGAATCAACAGCGAATGGATCAATCCCCGCATCTTTTACACTGTTGATGGAACTGAACCGGACACCACCAGCACACTGTATAGTGGTGCAATTATGGTCGATACAACCGTGACGATCAAAGCGCGAATGTATGCCGACAACCGCATCGAATCGCCAATTCTCACCGAGAGATACACGCTCGTGGCAGAAGTCGTTCAGGCGTGGTATCGCGACAACTCCGGCGATGGCGCCATCGATGAAGCGACCATTGTTCTCTCTAAGGAGATTGACGAAATTCCCGAATCAATAACGCTCGTGTCGCCCTTTGATCCTTCAGAAATTCGTGTGATCACCGGTTCTGACATTGTATTGGATCAACCAAATCGCCTGCGAATACTCATGTCACAGCCATTCACTTTCCATGGTGAAACAGGATTCTCTGCAAATAATTTTGGAACGATCAACGGCTCTGAATTTTTCGTTACGCCTTTTGTTCTTGCCGATTCTGTAGCTCCGATGCTGATTCGAGCAGATTATTTCAGCGGAAGAATTATCTTAGCCGATCCGACAATTATCCGCGATCGCGACACACTGGTGGCGGAGTTTTCCGAATCGGTTGAATTGGGATCAGCGGCGGAACCGTTTGAACTTCAACAACAGGGAACACTCTATCGGGTCACCATGGTCGATCGCGATAGATCAAACAGCCGAATCGTTCGCTTTGTGGTGGACATGGTGATCGGTGCTACTGCGCCAGAGAGAGGTGATTCAATTCATATCAACAGTTCCGCCGCAGTGTCTGCAGGTGGATCAATTCAAACGAACAGCAATAATCGTTGGACTGAATTGCTCGTCCATGAACCACCTTACGCGCTGAACATCTCGGCTATTACGCCGGTAAATCCGCAGGAATATGCCATCCCCAACGACCTAGCGCCGATGATCTATCGTTCGCAAACAGGATTGATTATCGTGGCCGATTTCATGGCGAAACAGTGGGATCCGCAGGCAATCAAAGCAGAAATCTCGATTTTTGATCCTGTGGGAAATGTCGTTGCATCAAATAAATCTGTGGGAAGTGGCGAATCTTTGGTGACAGAACTTCAGGATCGAGACCGCACTAGAATTCTCTTTTTCTGGGATGGAACAAATAACCAAGGAAGAGCTGTTGGGGCGGGATCCTATTGTGCACATATCACAATCACTGATCCCTCAGGAAAAGTAGTAGCCACTCGTATTACTCTTGGTATAAAACGATAAACAGAAGGAATAGTCGCGCCTAATCAGTTGCTATACTATCAAGAAAAAAGGTCGAACCAATTTAAGGTTCGACCTAAATACAGAAAACGAACTATTGTTATGGTAACCTTAGGCACAGTGTCAATCATGTTCAGCTACTCTTTCACTGTGAACTCTAACCGACATTTTCCTCTACATTCCACACTATGCGCCCACTAATCATCTGTCCCAAAGGGTGAACAATTCTAAAGTGGTAGATTCCACGGTTAAACCTAAAATCCGCAGTTAGGTGACAAATTCCAGCCTAAATTGCCCGCGAAATGCCACCGCAACATTCGCGATCGAAGAACTGAAATC
>JAIFMU010000046.1 GCA_020048285.1 bacterium
AGACACCCTTGCGTTTCACTATACGCTTCCTCCGACACTCGCGTTAGGGACTTTCACCCATTAGATATTTGACATGCGTGGCACACATCAAAGGGGGAAACGGCAACGCTTCCCCCTATATTTTTACAAAGTTTCTAAAGTATCAATCCTATACACTTCATAGGCAGGCTCTTCATACGGATGAACTTCTATCAATTGTTCAATCACTTTCAACACAAGTTCATCGCGACAGATCATTTCCACTCGGTACTCCCTCACCCGCTCAATCTCGCCTAGAGTTCCCACAAAGGGATTACTTCCTTCGAGCGGACGAAATTGACCATCACCTTCGACTTCCCATGAACAGTAGTCATACCGCGCATACCGTCCCGCGCCAACAGCGAACAAGGCTTCTTTCACAAACTCTTTTTGATCCTGTGGCACAAAAAAAACCAATTTATACATAAATACCCCCAACAGACAGTTGATTTCGACGCCAAAATACTACCTTACAATGAAGAACTATACAAGGGGCCCTGAATGGAAAAAGGGATCAATTCCGTAAGAATCAATCCCAAAAATTTTAAGAAAAAAATATTTATTCCGGTTTTTTGAGCCGTGGTTCTTCGAGAAAACTTGTGTCGAGCATATCAAAGGTTACTTTGCGCATTTCATCGCGAATAGTTTCACTGATCTGACCAATTCTGCGATGGAGTGAACAGAGCGTATCCGTGTGCATAGAACACTCATATCCCGGTTCCAGGCATTTGTTTATATAAACCGGGCCGTCAATAATCTCAACCAATTCAAGAAGAGTTATCGTGGCAGGTTCTTTCGCGAGACGATAGCCACCACCTTTTCCGCGAATTGACTCAGTGATTTTTGCATGAGTCAGTTTGCGCAGAATTTTAAAGGTAAAACGATGTGGGATTCCTGCACATTCAGAAATTTCCAACGATCCCATTTTCCCTTGTGTTGATGCAGCTAAACATCTCACAATGCGAAATGCGTAGTCCGCTTCCTGCGTAATTCTCATACTTATTTCCTATCTAAAACTGACTTCCACACTGTTGGAAATTGGAATATAGTTAAAATAAGACTATATTTGTCTATTTTCCATTTTTTTTATTCTGAAACCGCCCGCGTACGAGTGAATCAGTGCCAAATCGTGCTAAAACATCATCAATTGCACGGTCGCGCTTTTCCCAATTTTCACGATTAGAGGAAACGGCAGTTTCAAACAACGACAGTTGCTCGGTTTCTGATTCCGTAAAATTTGATAGACCCGCTCCGATCAAACGCAAAGACGCAGTTCCAGATAGTGATTTCTTGGCCAAGGTGGAAATGTGGATAAAGACTTCTTCGGAACAATCAGTGGTATTCTCGATAGTCACCGAAGCAGATCGGCGCACAAAATCAGGAGTGCGATAGGTCAATGTGATCGTCCGCGCACGAACCTTACATTTTCGAGCGCGACGCGCTATGTCATCGCAGATCCATCGCAACGTATCGTTCCAGATCGGTCGAGATGGTTCATCTTCATTGAATGTGTGTTCGCGCGAAATGGAATGTGCAGATTCGCATTGTTCTACCGGCCGCAAATCAATCCCGAATCGAATCTGAGAAAGTTTCTTTCCCGTGGCCCCAAATCGATCAATCAAGAGCGATTCGGGAATCAGCTGTAGCTGTCGGACTGTTTTCACACCGAGAAGAGCCAACTGTTTTTGAAGAACAGCTCCTACGCCCCACAACCGTTCGACTGGGAACGGTTCCAGAAAAAGGCAAATCTCGTCTTCGGTAAAAGGGGTCATTGTTATGCCGTGAGGTTTTTGGATATCCGAAGCGAGCTTGGCGAGAAATTTGTTCGGGGCAATTCCAATAGAAGCAGTCAGATTGAGCCGCGACTCAATTTCCATGGAGATACGACGCGCGGTTTCCATAGGCGTGCCAAAAAGACGCTCAGATCCGGTCATATCAAGAAATGCCTCATCCACCGAAACCGGTTCAACGAGAGGAGAAAAATCTGAAAAAAGATTCATCAACTGCCGAGATACTTCCCCATACTTCTGCCCATCAGGTTTTAAAAACACCGCATCTGGCGGAAGCCGTCGAACCGCTTCGCTAATTGCCATGGCAGAACGAACTCCGTACGTGCGTGCTTCATAGCTACAGGTAGCCACGACTCCGCGCGTTCCCGGAAGTGATCCGACAACCACCGGTTTCCCGCGGAGTGCCGGATTATCCCGCTGTTCCACGGCAGCAAAGAAAGCATCCATGTCGACGTGAAAGATTGTGCGATTCAGGGGAAACCTCGAATTATTCCTGTTCAAGCGCGTCGAGAATGTGCGTTTTCACTTTTTCAGAATACCGATAGAGAATCACGACGGAACCAATGGTTCCGACGAGATCTGCGCCGAGTTTTTCAGCCAAAATCAGACCGTCCTCGCCAGGGTGGAGCTCTGAATGTTCCAAGAATTTCACTTTGATCAGTTCACGAGATTTAAGGGCGTCTTCAACTCCTTTGAGAAACTGTTCGGTCATCCCCTCTTTTCCCGCTTGAATAATAGCTTTCAAGTGGTGAGCAGAACCTTTGAGTTGTTTGATTTGTTGTTTTGTAATTGCCATTGTCGATCTCCTTTAATTGGGCTGAAAATATGTATATTCTCTTATTATAAGGAGAACAAATGGAAGAACAACTTACTGTTGCTCATTTCAATGATGCAAATGACCGCCTACAAAAGCTAAAAATATCCCTCGCTATCGATGAACGCCGTGAAAAACTGGCAGAACTGGAAGTGCAAAGTACCGCTCCGGGATTCTGGGACGACAACAAAAGTGCTCAAGCTGTGCTCAAACAAGCCAAAGAAGAAAAGTCTCTTATTGAACCATGGGATATGGCTTCCACAGAACTTGTCGACCTTCGCGAATTGTTTGATATGTCCGTCGAAGAGGGCGATGCCGATGCAATTTCAGAGCTGGGTGATCAGGTCGAGCATCTTGTACATACAATCGACAAACTTGAATTCATCCGCAAACTCAGCGGTGAAGATGATCGCGCCAATGCTGTTATTTCGATCCACTCAGGCGCAGGTGGAACAGAATCGTGCGACTGGGCAAGTATGCTCTACAACATGTATGTTCGTTGGTTGGAACGCAACAATTACAAAATCACCGTCCACGATTATACCGATGGCGACGAAGCTGGCCTAAAAAGTGCCACCATCGAAGTCGAGGGCGAATACGCATACGGACACTTGAAAGCCGAGTGCGGCGTTCACCGTTTGGTACGAATCTCTCCGTTTGACTCGAGTGCTCGCCGCCACACTTCCTTTGCATCGGTGTTTACCTATCCGGTTTCTGAAGATGTAGAAGATTACGTAATCGAGGAAAAAGATATTCGCGTTGACACGTATCGCGCTAGTGGAGCCGGTGGTCAACATATCAACAAAACCGACTCGGCAGTGCGCATGACTCACATTCCTACGAACATTGTGGTTCAGTGTCAAAACGAACGATCACAAATCAAAAACCGCGAAGCTTGTATGAAAATGTTGAAAGCGCGTGTGAAACAGTTCTACAAAGAAGAAGAAGAAGCTCGTCGCGCAGACAAGCTCGAAGACAAGAAAAAAATCGAATGGGGCAGCCAGATCAGATCATATGTACTTCACCCGTACAACATGGTTAAAGATCATCGCACCGGCCACGAAACATCAAACACTTCAGGAGTACTTGATGGAGACATCGACAGTTTTATCGAAAGCTACCTCCTTGAATTCTGAAGAATTACAATTCAAAATTGATTTTCTTCAGCGGGAACTTGAACAGATGCACCACGAATCAAATCGGACTGCTCTGATCAACAATTTGACGGAACTTCTCTACGACGCTGAAACGGAAGAAGATGTTATCTCCATGCTCCTCTACGCCCTTCCGCAGGTCACAGAATTTCGACAACTCCGCTATTTTGAAATAGATAAATTAGGACTACAACTCAAAGAAAAGTCGTTTATTTCGAGCCCCGAAGAACCGGCGGAATCTGTATCCAACGGTCTGAATGTTCCTTTGAATTTTTTTGGTGGGCTCTTAGCCGACGCGGTTTTACGGCAAGAATCAATGACTCTCGAAAATGGCATAGCTGAAGAGGATGAATTATCCCTGCGATTTAGCGCAGACAGATACACAATTCTTCCACTTATTTCTCGCAATTTACACCGGAAACAAACAGCGACACCGTGTAATCGAGCGCAATTCCGCAATGAAGAAGAGTACCAGAACGCTTGTATTCGATCGCTAGACTACCCCGTTGTTGGTGCATTTTGGATTGACCTTACCGATGTGAATGAATCGACGATCGGCGCGGGAATTTCCCACATTACGGCACTGCTTCACACGGCAGGATCCATGATTGGAGAACTCCGTATGTTTCTTCAAATCAGCACAATTAACGAAAGAACTGACAAGGACCTTCGTGCGGCGCGAGATGTTCAGAATGGACTACTCCCCGCAAAATTGCCTTGTAATGATCTCATTCAAGCATCAGCGCGGTATATGACAGAAGATCAAGTGGGTGGCGACTACTACGATATTTTCGAACTTCAAAAAGGTATTTACGGCATTATGGTTGCCGATGCATCCGGACACGGGACACCTTCAGCTCTGATTATGGCAATGACGAAAATCCTATTAAAAACATTTGCTTCAACTGAACGTTCGCCTTCTGAAACGCTTGAATTGGTCAACAAAGCAATTGTCAACAATGCCAAAACGAACAAATTCATTACAGGACTCTACGCAATACTGGACACCACCGCCCAAACATTGTGCTATACATCCGCGGGGCATTGCCCTCAGATATTGGTGACCAAATCCACCGGCGAAGTACGAGAATTCAACTCGGATGGCATGTTTATTGGGATGTTCCCAACGATGATGCTCACCGATCACACAATTTCTTACGTTCCTGGAGACAACCGCTTTGTTCTGTACACCGATGGCCTCACAGAAGCAACAAATAGCGAAGGCAATATGTATGGCGCAACCCGACTAGCCAATAGCGCGTTAAAGTCAGTTAACGATACCACTAGCGAGGCGCTGGAAAAGATGTTGGGAATGTTTGATCGGTTCATACGAGCGAACAAGAAAGAAGATGATCTCACCCTCATGATTCTCGATTTTTAAGACGATCTCCTACCCACCGACTAGAGAAAAAAAAAACCGCTTTGTACATTCAGCACAAAGCGGTTTTTATTTCATGAGATAGAACAAATCTACTTGTCGATTAAATCTTCCATTCCCGAAAGATAGGCGGTAGTTCTGTTTCTTCCACTTTTTTTCGACTGATACATCGCAGAATCAGCACATTTAATCAACTGTTCTTGAGTCACTGAACCACTTCCGCGTGTCGCACTACCAATACTCACCGTAACAGAAAGAATACCCCGTTCGGTCGGAATTGGTGTCGCTTCGATCGTTGCGCGAATTCGTTCTGCCATGAGCATAGAGTTCTCTTCATCGGTTTCAGGAAGGACAACCACAAACTCTTCACCACCATAACGCGCAGCCAAATCGGTAGATCTAACGCTGTGTGTCAACGCTTTTGCGATAACTTTTAACACAAGGTCACCGATTTGGTGGCCATAGGTGTCGTTGAAACTCTTGAACTTGTCAATATCCATAAGAAGCAAGGAGAGAGGTCGATGGTATCGCTCACTCTGAAGGACCGCCACGTGAAGATTCTCTTGAAAATGACGATGATTACAGAGGCCAGTGAGGCCATCCGTGGTCGCCTGAACTTCCATTTTTTGATAAAGAAATGATTTTTCATACGCTGAAGCAGCGTTGCGGATCACCGTGCTGACAATATGTCGCAACTCGGTGGAAAAATAGTTTTTACGGCTACTTTCAACGGTGATAACCATGCGGTAATCTGCACTAGTTTCTCCGAACGGGACAACCATAACCGACGATATATTGGGATTCAGATTTTCGCCAACAACATAAAGCGGGGCGCGCTGCCGAATCACGCGAAAATCAGATACAAACTCTACTTTATTATTTACAACGGACGAATGGAATATCGAACCTTTTGTGGGAGTAAAACTGTACCCATTGGCAATTTCATTCGTATCACCAGCGACAGCCATGACGCGACAGATTGCGCTTTCTTCATTCCACGCAATTGCAGTAACACGGCTTATATCATCGATTTCACGAATAAATCCTATCAAACTATCAAGGACGTCATTCATTTTTAAATTGGGGCGTCCAAACTTTAAGGCACTGTTGTAAAACATAGCAAATCGTTCGGCATTCTGTTGCTGCTTTTTGCGCATAACCACATTCACAATCAATTCTCCGGCAATGCGAGAAAATCTGCTCAAGCGGTCCACATGTTCATCCCGATAGGCAAGCTTTTCAGTACTATCCATAGCAAGTGCTCCCAAGAGCCCATGATCGCGCGAAAGGATTGGTACAACTACCAACGAAGCGACAACGACATTTCCAGTATAATACCCAAGATCGCGATTATAAAGAGTTAAATCACCTGAACGAAATAACTTCGGATCATCGGCGAGCTGTCCAATTACTCCGTGACTCGCTCCACCCGGAATCCGGATGTTTTTGCTAATCATTCCACTGCGAGATTTTGCAGAGGTCAAAATAAAGACATTGTTTGCTTTGTCATAAACAAATGCTGCTGCTGTATGAGGATTGTACATTTTGTCTATAAAAAAGATAAGATTGTCCAACTCTTTTCCGGTTGACACCATAGAATCAGCGATTACACTAGAATCTTCATCTACGGTAGTCGCACTAGAAGATTCTGATTTTCGTTCTTGTGATTCGGTCACCGAAAATCGCTGTTTCATTAACTCTTCTTTCAAGACCTCAACATATTCCGTTTCGAGATTACGAATTCGTATAAAACTGAACACAAATATCATAGAGGCTGGTATATACCAAACCAGAGTGCTTTTGATAGTTTCATAATCAACTTTGGGAAATGTATCCAAACCCGCCCACATGAATGTCAGCATTGATGCGGTAGTGAAAATTTTCAAATTACCAGTCACGGCAAAGAGAAGCAAAAATCCGACATAGAAATACTGAAGGGAAAATTTCCCCACAAGAAGTGCGGGAACAGTACTGGAATGTACAGCAACAATGACAAACAATCCGAAAATCATAACTGTTCGAGGATGAAGTAAAAAACGGGGGAATTTTGATTGAATTGCCAAGGCTACAAAAACAAGTACTGTCGCCAAAGTTATAAAGCGAACACCAGATGAGTCAGTGGGGAAAAAGATAGAATCGATGAAACCACCGGCAATAATAAAATAGAGAACACCGTATAGGGCTAACTCTGTATACTGTAACAAATGAATAATCCGTTTTGTCATTATCAGGGCACCATTATATTAAAAAAGAGAAGCTATCGAAATTCTAAAATCACTTGAGAATGATAGGTTTTCCTGTAGACGCACAAGAACGAACACAATTATATATTAATGAGACAAAAATTCAACCCCCATTTTTACGGAAAATACATGAATTTTCAAGAATTAACGATATTCATTGCATATATTAGCAAGGTTGTAACCTTTCAACTCTTTACAAACAAAAACAGTTCACCACTACTCCCAATGCCGCATCGTTTTTTTAGCGCAAAAGCCCGCGCAATTTACATAACCGACACCACTTCGAACTCACCTCTAACACAGAATGACCTGCGTTTTCTTGAAGACAAAGGCATTGAAACCAAAACGATCTATCTATTGCAAGAAACAAATGATTCTTCTTCAAATACCCAACACAGCCGCCAAGACACATCAACTAAGAGCGATAGCAAATTCAGACTTGCTCTAGACAGACTCCGCGAACTCCAAGAATTTAACGCAGATATCCTCATTTTAAGAAGCAAGTCAATCCACAGTTCAATACGGCAAGCGACGTGCATAATAACGCCTTCCATACGAATCGCGTTTGGCACAGGAATCCCTTTTCCTTATAGTAATGTGATTCTTCCCGATGTGGATAGCACGCTCTTCGATCATTTCTAACCATAGCACTATGACGCAATTCGCGAAGCACGATATAGTTTATAGAGTTGCTATCATCGCGTAAAAACAGTGACACAGAACGAGACAAGGAAGCAGTGAAAATGCTTGAAGAGTTCCAAAGACAGCTAAAACTGGGCATAGACCTTTTATCCGCCCGTTTTTCGATTTATTTGCGCAAACTGGAAATTCGCCGAGCCTATGCACCAGTTCAGGCTGTCGTTCCGATCATTGTACTGTCACTACTACTCATTTTAGGCGCAACGGCAACCGTTATTGCGGCGGTGCATATTGCCCATCAATTTGTCCCCAAAAACGACAATACAGCCACTGCGAATCAAAACCAACAAAAATCGGCAACGGATGAGCCTCAGGACAGTTACATCGTACCATTTCCTGCAATTCCCGGCCAAGAAGAGATGAAGTTCATAATCATCGCAGATAAATACGATCGAGTTATTCACCTGCTCAAAAACCAACGCGGAACTTGGGGTGTGATAAAAAGTTACCCAATTGCAATCGGTGCAAATGAAGGACGAAAAGTTGCTTCAGGAGATAAAAAAACCCCCGAAGGACTTTACTTTATCGTTGGGCGAAAAGAGAAAAGAGAACTCAATGAAATCTATGGCCCTTTGGCATATGTTCTAAACTATCCAAACAAACAGGACAGCAGCGAAGGTCGCACAGGACAGGGAATTTGGATTCACGGCACTGAACCGGGCAAAGTTCCCGTCGACACACGCGGGTGCCTTGAACTCCATAACAACAACCTAGAAAAACTATCCCGCTACATAAAATCAGGAACTTACATCCCTGTTATCATTCATTCAAGGCAAGAGTTTGATTTCTTGAAAGATATCAACCTTCAGAATATTTGGGCGGAAAGAAGTGAAGTCGCAGCAGCAAAAACCACGATTGCATCCACAAGCAATATTGCCGAAGGCGACACTGCAAAACAGCCTGAACTTCAAAAGATCGACTCAGCAGTTATCAAGGTGGCCGTTATCGACACTGCGAAACTACTAGCCACAACCGTCGTAACCACAGAACCAGCCAAAAAGAAACCGGCTGATTCGGCAGTTCCATCAGATGTTGCAATTAGGGCACAGATCGAAAAGTGGCGATCCAACTGGGAACGTGAAAACATGACGGCCTATCAGAGTTGCTACGACACAACACGTTTCAGTAGCGATGATTACAACTGGAAATCGTGGAAAGAGAAAAAATCGCGCACATTTAAAAACTACGAAAAAATTAGCGTTGAGCTTTCGGGAATTAAAGTAACAGTAGAGTCCGACTCGACTGCGACAGCACTGTTCCGACAGAAATATCAGTCTGATGGCTTTCAGGCAAACAACGGCAAAAGACTTTCATTGAAAAAAAGTGGCGGTAATTGGAAAATTGTCCAAGAAGTAACAGCAACTTATAAGGAGTAAACGGAATGATTTTTTCCCGGTTCCTCAAAAAAGATCTCAGTGACCCGCAAGTGGTTCAGGAAAAACTGGCCGAAGAGATTGTTCAATTTGATCAAATCTTCGCTGAGATTTCCCGGGAACGCACGGAAATCTACCGTGAGCTGAAGATGCTCGACATGTATCGTGGTGAATTCCGCGATATAGACAACCGTATCACCTCGTTGCAGGAATCAGAAAATACACTTACCACACGATTCCAAAAACTTGACAAACAAAGTGCTCGCGCCGATGAAACCTCGTTAATTCTTGCTGATGTCGAAAAAAAGATAACCAATTACAATGACTCTGTCTCCACCATTGAACAGCAACTTTCCGATCTATCTCACAAACAGAGTGCAGCAGAAAAAGCAGCGGAAACAATTACTGCGCTTCTGTCAGAATCACTGGAAGACAATCGCGCAAAGCTGATGAATGCCGTGTTGGAGAAACTGATTTCCACCGAATCTCAAGCGCTAAAAATATCCGAAACGGTGAACAAAAGCGACGCTCGGTCATCCACCATTGCAAGTAAGCTCGACGAAATGGATCGTGTTCTTTCTTCGAGCCGCGGTGCAGCAGAATCAATCCAAAGCCGCTTGTCGATAATGGATTCCGATATCGAACAGTACAAAATGACCAAAGAGCAGGTTCGCCAACTAAACACATTGGCAGAGCATGTGGTGAGAAAAACAAAAGAGCTGAAACACCAGCAAGCGCTTTTAGAAAAAACAGTTGACGAACAGGGTCAACTCTATTCGATGAACCTCAAAATTAAGAGCGACCTTAAATATCTCGAAAAGCGCCAGGGCGAAATAATCGCCATTGAAAAAAACATCAGTCGCCTTGCCGATCTTCTCAGCGCAAGCCGCGAAGCCGTGGAGGATGTCAAAGAGTTCCGTACCTATCTAGAACACTCGGCAGATCAGGTAGAAACGATCCGACGGATCACCAAAGAGTTTGATGCCCACGTTGTAACGATCACCGCGAAAAGCGAATACATCGAAGAAGTGAGCAAGCGCGTCAAAGAGGTGTTCACCATCGCGCGCAACACAGAAACAACAGTCAATACAATTCTGAAGCACCGCGACCTCATTGAAGAATCACACAACAAAATCGTGGGATTTGAAAAAAACGTCGATAAACTGACAGGTCGCCTTCTGGAAACTGAAAACGACATGAAAATCCTCGACACGATGACAGATCGCATCTCTCAACTCGACAGTAGAGTAGAATCATTTGAAGAGAAGTCTGTTATCTTTGCACACGCAGAACAGCGAGCCGATTCAATTGAACAGCGCTTATCGTGGATTGAAGAGCGTGAACTCAAAATCGAGGAACGCGAAAAATCACTTCTCGAAATGGAACACCGTATTTCCACCGCAGTGGAACAGGTGAACGAGTTTATCGCAAAAGAGAAGCTCCTTGAAGAGTTATCCGTGAAAATCGCTTCTCGTGAACAAGAACTCGGTCAGTTAACTACGAAGTTCGAAGAACTTGAGCACCTTTCGGAAACGACGCGGCAACGAATCGAAATGGTTCAGCACAAAATGATTACAATCAATGAAGTAGAGCGAAAACTCGTGGACCTCGACAACATGGTGACAGGTATCGACCATCGCATTTCTGATCAACTTAGTCGCCAAAGCATGATCGAAAAAACCGAAAAACGACTCGATCAGCTGAACTATCTTCTCGGTGATGTGAACATGAAAATCCAATCTCTTGAGCGAGAACGAGAACGCATATCAATTGTGGAACAGCGACTTACAACTCTCGGATCTCGCAACATTGAAGCCGAAAGGCTTATCGATCAGATGCGTGAAGAACGTCGGGGCGTTCAAGAAGATCAAGATCGTCTTCGCGAAATCCAAAATGCTCTGAAAAGCTTTTCAAAAGATGCCGAGACAGGCTTGCAGGCATTCCAGAAAAATGTCGGGGCATTCAACGAGACAGTTGTCGATACAGATCAACGATTTAACAGACTTCTTTCCGAACATTACGAACAGTTCAAACGGATCGAGTCTGAAAAATCATCAATTACCGAAGCGGAATCGCGCGTGGCTCATGTGCGAGTTGTACTCAACGAACTGCACCGCGAAATGGAACAGATTTCCCTTCGATCCGGCAAAATTGACGCCATGGATCACCGGATTGAAGAGGTTGACACTGTAGTCAGTTCTATCGAATTGCGCATGGAAAAACTAGAAAAAGGTGGCGCGCTTATTGATGATGCCAATCGCCGTGTCGACTCTCTCAACGAGTTAGTTGTCCACACCAATAACTACATCAATTCGATTCAAGAGCGGGCGGAACTAATCGAACATATTCGTCAACGTGTTACCGAAACTGAAACCATTTTATCTTCCGTGGATCACCGCATGGATGATTTAGGGCGCAAAGAAAAAATCATTTCCGAAGCAGAGAAAAAAATCACTCATCTCGAGCTGATGGCCGAAGATATTTCTGCCCAGATAAATAACTTACGCGAAGATGAACGAACAATTGCCGCTGCGATCGAAAAGGGGTCAGAACTGCGATTCCTCCTCGGTGAAGTAGAATCTAAACTGGACCAACTACGCATTGAAAAAGAACGACTTTCGTGAGGATAGTGCATGAATCTCAATTTTGACGTGCTGGAAGATTCATGTAGTGGCTATCTTGAAATCATCCGTCAGATCAATCCTCAGTACGATGTGGATCAGATCGAAACAGCATACCGCTTTGCCTGGAATGCTCACCGCAATCAAAAACGCAAAAGCGGTGAACACTACATCTGTCACCCCGTGGCGGTCTCAATTATTTGCGCTGAACAGTCCATGGATTCTACCACAATTATTGCGACACTCCTTCACGATGTTGTTGAAGATACGCCAATTACGATTGCAAGTATTAGTGATCTCTTTGGCGAAACGGTGGCAAAACTCGTTGAAGGCGTTACCAAAATATCCCATCTTCACGTAGAAGACAAAGCGACTCAGAAAATGGAAACGTATCGTAAGATATTGTTAACTACTGCGCAAGATATTCGCGTTATTATCATTAAGTTCGCCGACCGCATTCACAATCTCCGCACTCTCGATCACATGTCGCCGGAAAAACGCAAAAGCATCGCCGATGAAACACTGAATATTTACGCTCCACTCGCCAACCGTCTCGGCATGCGCAATATCAAAATCGAATTGGAAGACCTTTCGTTTAAGCATCGTTATCCCGATGACTACGAAGAGATCTTGATGATCATTTCGGCAAGTCAACACCAACGCGACGAAATTATCGAATCATTTAGAATTCCTCTAGTTACGGAACTTTTCAACGCTGGATTGGACGCACAAGTATTTGGTCGATCAAAGCACTTTTACAGTATTTTTCAGAAACATCGCAATCGCCACGTACCCTACAGCGAAATTTATGATCTCTTAGCAATGCGGATTATCTGCAGTTCTAGGGAAGAGTGCTACCGAGCCCTCGGGATAGTTCACACTCTCTGGACTCCTGTCCCAGACAAGCTAAAGGATTACATAGCCGCTTCAAAATCAAATGGTTACAAGTCTATACACACCACTGTCGCCGGACCTCAGGGGCATTTCATGGAAGTTCAAATCCGCACGTGGGATATGAACTTTCTCGCAGAAGAGGGTGTTGCAGCTCACTGGCGCTACAAAGGGATTGCATCAGAAACAAAGCTCGAGGATAGCAGTCCAATACAATGGCTTCGAAATCTCGTAGAGTGGCAAAAAGAGTTTTCCGATGCCGTTGAATTTTATGAATTTTTCAAAATCGATATTTCCAACAAAGAGATAACAGTTCGCACACCAAAAAACAAAGAAATATCCCTTCCCAAAGGAGCTACGGCACTGGATTTTGCCTTCGCAATTCACTCTGAAATTGGAATCCACTGCATTGGCGCTAAAGTCAACGGCACAGTAGAAAAGCCATCGGTGGAATTACAAGAGGGGGATGTGGTGGAAATCCTTCACAGTTTCGACAAAAAACCATCGCTTCAGTGGCTCCAAGAGACGCGAACACCTCGCGCTCGATCGGCGATTAAACGGTGGTTCCATCGCACTGAAAAAAAAGGACGAGCGGCAATCGGGAAAAAACTTCTCTACACATCATTCAATAACCTCCACCTTAAGCGGTCTCTCAACTCATTTATACCTGTTATCTTACAACACTATTCACTCGAGAGCGAAGAGCAACTTTACGATCGAATAGGATCGGCCAATCTCGAAGTTCGCACCGTGCTAGAATATGTGAAAAAAAAGAATGGCTACGAGCCTGGCGCATCGATGAACAGAATCATGAACACACTCACGGGAAATGCACCCAAAGTATCGGTCAACGGCATGGAAAGTGTAATGGTTCGCTATGCACCGTGTTGCCATCCACTTCCGGGAGATACAATTATCGGATTCCTGACCAATGGGCGCGGGATTGCCGTTCACCGCAGAGACTGTGCTCACGCAAAAATATTCGCTCACGACCGCGAACGATCAGTTGTATTGACATGGCACGACGAAAATGTTGCGGACATGAAATCGAAAATTACCATTCAGGGTACCGACCGCGTTGGATTAATCAGTGCTGTTACTGACCTCATTGAGAAAAAGGGTGTTAACATAACAGAACTTCATTGCAGCACTGCAGGTCAACGGGCAAAAATCACCGTGGAACTGGAAGTAAAATCGCTGAATCAGTTGAAAAAACTGAAGCGCGACCTCGTCCATATCAACGGAATCAGTCGCGTGACGCGAGATGAACTGTAATGCCAAATATCAGTCGCGACCAGCTTAAACAGCTGCAAAAAAAGTACCACACAGATGCGGCAATTGGCAAACGGCTTGGAGTTTCTAGGCAAGCGATCTTTAAACTCCGCAAGCAGTTTGAAATTCCATCACTTGAGTCATTGCACGAAAAGAGAAACCGCGAAATATCCCATCTTGCAGAGACGGGAATCGACCCAATTAAACTAGCCGTGCGATTCGATCTCTCGCTTACACAAATATATAGAATAATCAATCCGAAACAAAAGGAATGCACCATGCGTGATACAAAACAGGCCGTATATCGCAATGCTCATGAATTAGCAGACACACTGAAATCATTTCGCGCAAAAGGGCAAACAGTTGTAACGACAAATGGCTGTTTTGATTTGCTTCACGCCGGTCATCTTCAATATCTTAGTGAAGCTGCAGAATTGGGTGATATTCTTGTCATCGGAATAAATTCAGACGCATCAGTAAAGCGACTTAAAGGTGAATCACGTCCACTTCAGAACGAAACAGACCGCGCCACAATCATGGCAGCCCTTAAACCAGTGGACTATACGCTCATTTTTGAAGAAGATGATCCTTGTGCCTTTTTAGAAATACTCAGACCGGATATACACGTTAAAGGCGGTGACTATCTTCCTGAAAATCTCCCTGAAAAAGCGGTCGTTGAAGCCCATGGTGGGAGCGTTGCAATACTTTCATTCAAAGATGGCGTATCGACAACAAAAATTGTTGAAAAAATGCAGAATTCTTGAAATATTAAACCGTTAGAAAATGCAAAGGTCGGCTGTAAATGGTCGGCCTTTTTATATTTATCACCCATCTTCACTAAAAACCTCAATGCTCTGATTCACCGAAAGAAATAAGTTTGAGCGGGATATATTTTCCATCGGTAAAACTTTCCTAAGGAAATATAATGGAACGAATTCGAATACATCCAGAATCTCCTCAGCCCCGGCTGATTACGCAGGCTCTCGAACTTCTTCGACGTTCACGCGGGATCTGTCTCTATCCAACAGATACGGTTTACGGCGTTGGCTGTGCAGTAAGCAACACAAAGATGCTCAAAGAGATAGCGGATATTCTTCACCGCAACGACAATCGGCTCTTTTCATTTCTTTGCGCCGATATTGCTCAAGCTGAAGAGTACGCCAAAATCGATACACCGGCGTTCAAGATTATGAAACGCTATCTTCCCGGTCCCTACACGTTTATCCTCCCTTCATCAAATTTTGTTCGAAAAAAAATCTCAGACAAACGAAAAACTGTGGGGATTCGAATTCCAAATGCACCGGTGGTAATCGAACTGATCCGCCAACTGGGCGAACCGCTCGCCAACATGTCTCTGAATATTCCCGGCGAATCTCGAGGAAATCCAGATCTGTTCATGACCAACGAAGTACTCAATGGCGTCGATGTCATGATCGATGCGGGTGAAATTTACGACGCAGGCGGTTCGACCATTATCGATCTCACCGAAGGGGAACCGATTCTCGTTCGTCAAGGATTAGGAGAGTGGTATGAGTGAATTTGACAAACTTCTCGAAGTTATGGCGCGTCTTCGCGCTCCTGATGGTTGCCCGTGGGATCAGGAGCAGACGCATTCGTCGATTCTCCCTGACCTTCTCGAAGAAGTATACGAATTCATGGAAGCCGTCGAATCTGGCGATTCTCACCACATGAAGGAAGAGTTGGGCGATCTACTTCTTCAGATTGTCTTCCATTCACAAATCGCCACAGAAGATGAACAATTTTCAGCGTACGATGTCTGTCGTGAAATCACGGACAAGCTCATTCGTCGCCATCCACATGTGTTTGGAGATACGGAAGTTTCTGGCACCAAAGAGGTGTTGGAGAATTGGGAATCGATCAAACGAGCGGAACAGGGCAAAGAGGATCGCAAATCTATTCTCGATGGCATTCCGGCGCACTTCCCCGCTCTGCTAAAGGCTCAAAAAATTCAAAACAAAGCCGCTCGTGTCGGTTTCGATTGGCCTGAAAAAGGACCGGTACTCGATAAAGTTGAAGAAGAGTTCGCCGAATTTCGCGAAGCCCTTGAATCAGGGGATATGGACCACGCCGAAGATGAGCTGGGCGATATTCTTTTTTCCATGGTCAATGTTGCTCGCCACCACGGCATTTCCGCAGAAGACGCTCTTCGCAGAACAATTGGCAAGTTCACCAAACGGTTCAATGCGATCGAAGAGATCTATTTATGGGACTCCGAACGAATGAAAGCGGCATCATTTGAAGAACTCGATTTGGCATGGGAAAAAAGCAAAGGGCTGACAAATAAATGACAACCCTTTACTTTTCTCTTTTTACTTGTGAGTGCCCATGCGCTCAATGAAATATCAGGTAGGTATACATAATCGCGTGCGTTTTCTCTGTTTTAATAAATTATAACATGCCACCAATCCAAACTGTGACACTGGTCACCAAAATTGAAGATTTTTACTACAATTTTGTATGTTTTTTCAAAATTGATACAATGATCGGTATATAAATGAAAATTATTGCGATTGATGCCGGAAATACTCACCTTCGCCTTGCAGTGGTTTCCATCGCTCAGAGCACTCCTCTTTCTATTATTCACTTCACCTTTACCGAAGGAGTTGATAAACTTCGAGAGATTGGCGCGTGCGAAGGATTTTCCATACCAATTGTAGTTGCGTCGGTTGTTAGCTCTGTGGTGGAACGCATTACCGATCTTCTTAGCACAGCGGGGTTTACCACGCTCCCACTTTTCTGCGATCACCAAAAAAGTTCACTCCTCAGAAATAACTATAGCAACACACTTGGCATTGACCGCTATGTCGATGCCGCTGCAGGAGCGCATCATTTTCCCGGTCGTGACCTCATCGTAATAGATTCAGGAACTGCAACTACCGTTGATTATGTCCACAGAGATCGAACTTTTCTCGGCGGTATGATTCTACCAGGTATCGGCCTCAAATCACGCGCGATTGGCCAGTGGACCGACAAACTTCCTACTCTCAATCCCTACGCACTCACTCTGTCAGAAATGCCCACAACCACGGTCGATGCTGTTAGCACTGGACTTCTTGTCGATTCGTCGGGAGGAATAGAAAAGGCGATAGATATCGGCGTAAACCTTCTCGATGATCCGTTGATTATCGCCTGTGGTGGCGGCTGGGAAATCATTGGGCCGTATGTTTCTCGCAACATAGTTTCTATGCCTGACCTAACACTTTTAGGAACAGCGCTTCTCGGATTTGAATTTTTCACAAGTGAGTATCAATGACAAAGACAATTGTTTCTATTCTCTGTATTTCAGCAGGCTCATTCGCCGTAAATTTGATGATGAAAGACGGGGCAACAGTCTCGGGCTATCCAATCTGTGAAACGAAAACAACCGTTGTGCTAAAAGATGGATCTGAAAAAATAACCCTGTTCAAAAAGACCATCGCTCGCGTCGATACGCTTTCCCTTGAAGGGATGAGAGAATTTATGTTTGGCGATTCTGCCATACTTAAAGAGAAAAATGATTTGCTCATCGTGAACAGCTCCACAGATTCATGCACGATTCGTATTAGACGTTCACCGGAAGGAACACGTCTTCTTGAACGATCTGCTGGCCCTGGAGATACAATTGCCATTGCATTAACTGATGGATCATTTTTCGAGACGGTTAGATTTTGGCGAAAAGATGGTGAATATTTCTCCGTTGGACAGCCATTTACCTTTCAAACAAAATGTTCCGAATTTATACGACACGAAATTGAACTAAAAGGGTTCCTAGGGGAAACTATCCCTTCGCTTAAGGGTCCCAAAATTGCCCATGAAAGAGAGTAACGATATGATTATGCCTACAACGGTAGAAGAAGTAAATTGGGAAACGTGGCAGTTTAAGGAAACTGCGGTACTTACCTTTATTCGAGGAACGGACTCACACTGGCTACTGATCAATAAAAAACGCGGCCTTGGCCAAGGAAAAGTCAATGCACCCGGTGGTAGAATTGACCCCGGTGAAACGGCACTGCAAGCGGCAATTCGCGAATGCGAGGAGGAAGTCGGTCTCACCCCTCACACACTTCGGGAATCAGCAGAACTGAATTTTATCTTTGTCGACGGCTATTCCTTAAAAGGATTTGTCTTTATTGCAGAAGGATATAGCGGAAAATTAACCGAAACAGATGAAGCAGATCCATTTTGGTGTCGAGAAGAAGAGATTCCCTATGATAAAATGTGGGAAGACGACCAGTTTTGGTTACCTCAAATGTTCAATGGTGAAAGAGTTTGCGGCAGATTCATTTTTAATGACGACAAAATGCTCAGCAAAGAAGTCGTTACACTTGGAAACCATCTTCCCTGTTAATAATCAGATAGCGATCGGCTCTATTTTTCTATACCTTTTCCATGACGAAATGAAAAGAAAAATGTTGCCGTTTCGCGCGTTTTCATTGTACTCTTTCGTAGAGTTGAACAGCATTTCAGGGGGATTTGAAATCTGCTGATCAGACAAAACGAGAGGATAGATATGTACGAACTTTATAAAGATCTCACACCCGAAGAGACCGTTTCTATATCAGACACCCTTCTTAAAATTGCACGACGAATCTGTGGAAGTCACTATGTTGATGACCTGTCAATTCGGATTGAACGTGAAAAATCTGTACTCAAGCGCTCCTTGGCAGTGGCCCGGGAAAATGAATTTTCTCGCCTGCTTGGTGAAGCAGATGCTCATTTTGCCCATTCACTGTCGGTTTTTCAGGATTTGGCAGAAGTAAAATCGCGGATTGATTTTGATCCTATAGAGCAAGGAAATGCAGTCGTAATTTACAGTTTGATCAAAAAACACACTCAAGAACCGACGTTTCCAAACCGCACAGCGTTATTGGATTCGATAGGAACTATGATTTC
>JAIFMU010000234.1 GCA_020048285.1 bacterium
TTCGAATATCTGACGAAACCGATTTTAGCATTGTTTTTTTCATGCTTTAAAATACATCATGCAGATCCATATTTGGCAGTCTGCTTAATAAGAAGCAATACGCCGCGGTCAGCCCACGGGGTCAGATCACCGGAACCGTTCACGGGAATGCCGAGGTCAGATTCGCGCTCTTTGAAAATATTGCGCAACGATGGTGGGATTGCGACGCCGTGGGGTACAGAAAATGAAAGCCCCATCGCTTCGCCGTGGCCGTGATACGGATCCTGCCCGATAATCACCGCTTGTACTGCATCGGCTTTTGTATGAACAAAGGCATTGAAAATCAGTTCTTTGGGAGGATAAATCACTCGATCGGAACGTTCTGCCAACGCCAAATCGACCGCTGCCAGTTCTTCGGCGAGACCATGGAAACACCGGCTCCACGAAGGATCGTAGGATTCAACGAGATAGCGCATTAGGCAAAAACCCGATTCATCACAGCGATTACCTGATCCTTGGTCACGGCAGAAGTCACTATCGATTCGCCAATAGTTGTGGGAACCACGAACCGCAACTTGCCCGCTTCGACCTTTTTATCCGAAAACATGTAGGAGAAGAGCGAATCCACGTTCGGCTTAGTGGGAAGTTCAGGATAGAGAATTTTTGACTGCGCGCGATCGTAGCGGCTGTAGAGTTCTTGCGGAATAAATCCACCATCGCGCCCCAGTTCGATAGCACAGCGAATCCCCCAGAATATGCCTTCGCCGTGAAGAATTCCGGAATAGTTGTACATTTTTTCAAGGGCATGGCCGAAGGTGTGACCGAAGTTGAGTAGCGCACGGCGCCCCGTTTCAAATTCGTCTTCAGCGACCACATCAGCTTTGATCTGAATCGATAAGCGAACCACTTCCCGCACCGCATCGACATCGCGAGCGATCACGTCGTGGAATCGATTTTCCACAAAAGTGAACATGGTGTCGCCACCGATGAAACCGTATTTTAGCACTTCGCCACAGCCGGCGAGAAATTCCCGTTCCGGTAGTGTATCGAGATAGCGGGTTTCGATCCACACAAAAATTGGCTGATAAAAGGCGCCGATCAGATTTTTCCCCATGGTGTGATTCACTGCGGTTTTCCCTCCCACGCTGGAATCTACCATGGCCAACAGCGTTGTCGGAACCTGCACGAATCGCACGCCGCGCAAAAAGAGCGATGAGGCAAAACCGGTCATGTCACCGATCACGCCGCCGCCAAAGGCTACCACTACTGTTTTTCGATCCAGTTTTGCTTCGAGCATGGCATCGAGAACACTCATCACCGTTTCCATGGACTTGTACTGTTCGCCATCGGGAACAACCACGCGAACGATCCCCGGGATTTCCTGTTCCCACTGTGCCAATTCTTCGGCATAGAGTTCTGCGATGGTGTCGTTGGTGACCACTACAACTGCGGTTGCGCCGGTCTCTTTTAGGCGATCGGTAAATGAACCGTGGTCGTCAATATATACGGGATAACGGCGGTCACCCAGTTCAACAGGAACTATCATTTGCTTACCTCATAGTCAGTTACGGAAGGAGTATTGGGGTAATATATTCGCTGGCGTTTCCAGCGGCGATGCATCCAGACCCACTGTTCGGGGCATTTCCGAATTTGAGCCCCAATAAAATCGTTGAATTTTTGCGCAAGAATCACCCGCTTTTCATCGTCAGATTCGGCATCGGGAATCGCCACGGGGCCTTCGAGATGATAGCGGTAGGAGTAATCATCTTGCCGTTCGAGATGGAAAAAGTAGAGTGGCACATCGTACCGCAGTGACAAGCGGATTGGTCCGGTTGGCGTGTAGGCGAGATGACCGAGGAAACGAGCAAAAACGCCGTCATTAGTCGCATCTTGATCGATGAGAGAAGCCAAAACGCGTTTCGACTGCAACTCTTTTATCAGTCGTCGACTAGCGCCAGTGCGAGTGAGATAAAGGATATTGTTTCGCGTCCGCAAGGCTGTCACTTCGCGGTCGATACGGGCATCAAAGAGTTCTGCTCCGATGGCAACCACGGGCAATCCTTCAATCCCAAAGAGATGAGAAACCAGTTCGAAACAGCTCAGATGCCCTGCGGCAATAACCGCACCCCGCTTTTTCACCTCTTCGAACGGTTGTTCAGACGAACTGCTCGGCTGAACAATCTGGCGAAATTGATCTAAGGGAAGTGACGGAACTTTGATCGCATCACAGGCTGCCATGCCGAGATTGCGAAACACACCACGGCAGATTTTACGCTTTTCTTCGTATGTTTTCGAATCGCCAAAGACGTGATCGAGATTTTCGATGATTTCTCGTCGCGTGGGAACGAGAATCATCTCAAGGAGTGAACCAAAGGTAGATGCCGCGCGAAGCATAATCGATCGAGGTACAATTTGCACAACAATCAGAAATGATTTCGCCACAAGATAAGCGATCAGATGTCGTGTTCGGCGAAATGGTCCAGCCATAGCATCTCCCTGCTTGAAAATGGTCTACCGCGCGAAAAATAACTCTTCCGCCGTGTAGAATGAGGAGATGGCACAACTATTTGCTACAAATTTGACAGGTCGATTTTAACAAGTGCGGAATCACCTTCAAAATGATGCTGAGCAGATCCCTCGAAAAAACGAGGGATGAATACTATTCACCCCTCGCAACATCTGAAAAATAGTGAACTCGCCTAGTTCAAGCTGCCCGAATCTGATCCGAACAGATCAAATTGATCTTGAAAATTATTGATATTGGTTATGTTCTGAGGCCACTCTACGGGAGGTACAACTCCTGCATGTCGAACGCCGTGAAGGTTCATATCTCCGATAATTTCATACTGAATCTTGACCACCAGTTTCGATGCGCTATCCGCAGGAGGAGTTACCACGAGCATCATTTGATACTGATTTTTCATACTCATGGCTGATCCATCGGCAGTGAAAAATGGCTTCCCCATGCTATAGTTTGCAATTTCAAGATCAACACCGGCGGACAGAGCTGCTTTTCTAATTGCGGCAGTATCGATCATGGCTGTAAAAAGATTATCATCCTTTTTAAAAGCCGAACGGGTTGTTACACTATCGGCGTTTGCAAAAAAGAGAAGTGAATCTTTTTCAACCGATAGAATGGTCAGGTTCGGTTTGAACCATTCACTAGCGGGAATCGTGTCGACAGGAATTTTTTTCAAAGGGATAACCTGGTTGATAATCGTCTGACCCGTTGCTTCGGTGATCATGTAGTTCCCCTGTGGCACTTCGTGGATTGATCCGGTTGGCTCTGCCGGTTCATCTTTGGAGCAGCTCAACAGCATAAGTGAAAAAACTGCCGAAAGTAGAGTCAATTGTTTCATAGTCGATCCTTTGTGAAAGTTCTTCTAAGTATACGTAAGAAATGGCGAATCGTGTACTCTTCGTACACTTTTTTGTGAAAAATGTTTCGGTTCAAACACGTGAACAGCTATTTACAGAGAATTGAACCCAATGAACGAGAAACCACACCAATCGGGTCTCGTTTCAGCTCGGGGCAAAAGCTATTTTCGATCGTTCAACGCAAGAGGTACTCTATGTCCGTAAAAGATACTGTTGCAGCACTGCTATCTGAAGTGCAGAAGATTGCTAAAAGTGATACTGTTTTCGGCGAACCAATTGTTGCCGGAGACACGACACTTATTCCTGTTTCAAAAATTTCCGTGGGATTAGCTGCGGGAGGAAGTGGCAAAGGCGAAGGAAGTAGCGGGATTGGTGGCGGTGTTCAAGTCACGCCGATCGCTCTCGTTTCCGTCACCAATGGAAAAGTTTCGGTTCACACCATGGACAACGGAAACACCGATATCGCTCGCATTATCAATCTCGCACCGGATTTGATTGAAGCCATTACGAAAAAATTGAAAAAGTGAGTTTGATACATGTTTGATCCCGCAAGCGGAAGAAATATCTGGGTTGCTCCCACTCGCAGCGAACGCGAAGACGGCACCCGCGAAGCGCCATTCAGTTCGATTCGTCAAGCGATTGAAACAGCCGGCCCCGGTTCGGTGGTTGTCCTCACCAATGGCGAATATGAAGAGACTGTTTCAATTCAGGAACGTTCAGGTCTCGAAACAAATCCGCTCACAATAATGGCGGATCCTTCGGCTGACTCGGTCATTCTGAAAAAAGAGTGGTATTTCTACGAAATGTCCGACTGTATCGTTCAGGGATTGACCTTTCTCGATACCGGCGGCACCGCCCTTTCTGTAGTGGGGACTTCAAAACGTAATATTTTCAAAGAGTGCCTGTTTATCAACTGCGGCGAATCTGTTGAGTGCACACTCTTTTTTGGCGGTTCTGGCGGCGAGTTCAACGTGATTGAAAATTGTCAGTTCACCCGCTCAGGAACAGGTACTAATTTCGGGGTGATTATAGCTCAGAGTTGCGACGCCGAAGATGAAACTTCCGAAATATCATCCAATACAATCATTCGCTCCTGTGTATTTGAAAATTTCTCGACAGCGATTCTTCTCGGTTCCGGTGATGAAATCGATGAAGCGGGAAATCATTTGGTGACAGAGAATCTCTTTACCGATTGTGGCGAAGGTATTCGTATCAAAGCGATCGCTTGCGATATTCGCGACAATATTTTCCGTGGATGTGCCACGGCGCTTGTGCAATTAGCCGGAAGTGAATGTGAAATAAACAACAATCGCTTTGAACTTTGTACAGTGGGTATGAATCTCACCTCGCCGGACACTACGGTGAGCGACAACTGCTGTATCGATTCACCTCTTGTGGTTGCGGGTGTCGATACGCTCATTCTTCCTACGGTTATTGCTAGCAACAGTTTTGTGTTTACGACACCTGTTGATGCGATTACGGTGACGGGAGGTTCAATGAACCACGGTGTAATCATTTCTGACAACCTAATTTATAACGGGACACTGCCAGAATCAATCGCAGCAACATTCCATCAAAATGAGTGTATGGACGAAGGTTCAGTCTCTTTTCTTGATCTCGCTGCAGGTGATTTTAGAACATCTCGTTCTGTGGGTTGCCATACAAGCGCGGCTTATCGCATCGCTATCGAACCTATTCCTCAGGCTGATGTTGCGGGGTTTAAACAGGATTCGACGGAAGACGACGATTCTATTCCTACAATGGATGAACGGGATCTCTATATCAAATCTCTGTTTGTTATAAACGAAGATGACATGGAAGAAAATCCTGAACTCTATCGCAACGCCGACGATGAAGATGACGGCGACGATGGTGAATTTTACGATTACGAAGATTAACGGAGGCTTGTATGGGTTGTGGAGCATTAAAATGGTACACACTTTTAGCAATAGGTACTATTCCCGATGATCTCATGCAAAATGTGATTGGGCGCGAACGCGTACGGGTTCTCCATCGCATTCCCGATGGTGGCGCTCCGTTCATGGTTGATTGCGACAACTACAAGTCGATTGGCGGTTCTGTGGATGATCGCATTCGGCTTATGTCGATGGTGATGATGTACGATTTCACACTCGTTATTTGCGATGAATCATTGTTTAACGAAGCGCTCTATCAAGTATTTCGGGAACAATGGGAAGGTGAATATTCGCGGCGGGCTCTCTTGGTTAAACGCGGTTCAATCTATGGAGAGACCGAATTTTCACGCGATTTCCCACCCCTCTACCGAGACCGCTCTGACCCATCACCGCTTTTCGATATGCTATTGAAATCGAGTAGGAGGTGAGAAAAGGACAACCCCTGTCTCACCGACCTCTCACACCACCGTACGTACTTTCGTATACGGCGGTTTCTTCG
>JAIFMU010000178.1 GCA_020048285.1 bacterium
TTCGGTTCTGCCTTGGCCGAAGTGTCAACTGGTGCAGGGGTGCTTGTTTCCTTCGCCACTGTGGAAACGGCCGCTGTGGAAGAGCTGGTCACTTTGTGCCAAAACCACTCATCCGGTGGAGGAGTATTCTGGTAGCCGGGACGAATGGCGATCCATGTTTCGTTATTGAACCGAATCACTTCACCCGCTTTATACGCTTTGGCGTTGTTCCACGGTTCTGCGGGGTTGATCTGCACAAGTTTGGCGATCATTGCCGAATCGAGGGCGTCTGTCGGTTGAGTCGCTTCTGCTTGTGGAGTCTGAACCGATGGCACCACGGCGACCTCTTTTTTCTGGCAGGCAAGAAGGAGCAGAGGGAGGAGGAGAGCGATCTTTTTCATAGGAACCTCTTAGTGTTTGGCTGTTGTTGTACTGAGCATTACTTTTTCGGTATAGGCAAGTATCAGTGCAGATCCAAGGAATACAAGGTGAATAACGATCTGCCAGAATATCGGCTGTTGAATCACGCCCGCTGCGGGGTTCACCATGTGATTCACATCGACAAAGGAACGAAGCAGGTGAATTGCCGAGACGGAGATCAGCGATGTGGCCAGTTTGACTTTCAGACTTCCTGCACTGACGTGATCGATCCATTCCGGGCGATCCTCTTCATCGCCCAGGTTGAGTTTGCTCACAAAGGTGGCGTATCCGCCAATGATCACGATAATTATGAGATTGACTATCATGGTGATATCCACGAGACTCAGCACCGAGAGCAGGAGTTTTTCTTCAGTGATGGAACCCGCTTCGGCCCAGAGATGGACGACATCCACGGCGAATCGGTAACTGTAGACAGCGCACGCTGCTATCAAGCCGAGATACAGTGGCAACTGAAGCCACCGACTGTTGAAAATGAGCCACTCCACTCCGTCTTCAATTTTCTGTAAGGGATTTGTTTTCATGGGACTCCATTCGAATATTGTCGTTTCATTTTCAGGATTGAAATATAGTTTCGATTCAAAGGGAACGCTACTGAAAGCGCGAAACAAAACGGCTGCCTCATTTCTGAGACAGCCGTTTTGTTTTCGTGTTCCGGAATACTTTATTCAACGATATCGATTAGGTTGAAATTCGTAAAATTGAAACCATCGCTAGTCGCAACTGCAATCCTGCCATCGTCGTATTGCACCGCCGCCGAAGGATTGGCGGTGGCTTTTATTGTGCCCACCACAGAGAGCGTGGAAGGTGAAACAAAATGGATATCTCGGTCAGTATCTTTCAGTTGAGGATTAAATTGAGGGAGAACCATCACATATTTACCAAATTGGCTGGTTGTTCCACCAACGTTGTGGATACGGGAAACCGGATTGGCGACATCTATTTTTTTGACCAATTTTAAATTGAGATCATATACAAAGATCGCCTTTGTACCATTCACAACAAAAATATGATCATCGATGATCTGCATATCTGTTACCCGGCCACCTGCGGGATAGGTCGTCCAGTCCGAGGATATTTTCATATTTTTGACATCAGAAATGTCAATCTTGTAGATGGTATTTTGATCCGAAGCTCCCGTGGTCATATAGAGATAGTTGCCAGAAATTTTCATTAGTGGCCGACAGATGTTATAGTCACTGCTCACTCGGTCGTCATTAATTTTGATTTCAATATCACCTGTCTTTAATTGAAGAGCGCCAATTTGCTGATCATGGATAGTAAAAGATGTTTGTCCTTTTTCGTATGCTTTCAATGCGCCGATGCTGTCAGTTCCACGGAGGTAGAGGACAAACGTTGCCGCTGGTGTCTCTTCAATTGCATAGGGTATGCCGGTCACTTCAAGAATTGACGTTGTGTTGAACGCATTGACCTTGGCGATCGCCCCCTCGTTCTGGTCAAAGGTCTTACCATCTATTATCACTGACGTGTCATAAAAAGCCGGTAGGTAAAATGTTTTCCCATTTTGGTGTATATCAAATCCACGTGGATTGGAGCGCTCACTAAAAAATTTAAGGTCGATACCCTCTTTCACAAAACTTGTCGTGCTAACTTTTTGTAAGCTTAAGTCATTGGGAAAGCGATCTGTATTTGAGTACGCGTACAACATTCCGTTTGAAGCTCCGAGTGACGTGACTGCTCCCGGCATGTCAGTCACTATTTGATTTCTCTGCGCTAGTACGGTCATCTTCGGTTCCACCGGTGTCGTGCCAGTCGAAGCGACATTCACCGCAATTCCATCGGCAAGATAGAATGTATCGGGTTGATTGACTTTGCTAATCGCAATAGTGCCTTCACCGGCGGCGGGGTTTTTGAGGAAGGCAAAGGCACCTTTTTCATCGGCGGTGACCGTATCCGATTTTCCTCCAGCGGTGAGAATCACACGCGCTCCAGAGATCGGCTTGCCGCCGTTTCGGTTGGTCACGGTTCCGGTCACTGTGCGGATCGGCTTGACCGTTTCGCTGATAAAGTCACTTCCCACAGCGTTCTGGGGCATGTTGTTCACCACCACATACACCTTATAGAAATACTGCTTAAGCGATTCGAGCGTGGGGTCGCTGTCGGTAAAGGTGAGTGAATCCTTTTTGGTAATCGTGGCGATCCACTTCGATGTGTTACTCACGCTGTTATCCGTGTGGCGATAGAGCCGATACTCCGTAAACGACGCCACTTTCGATGAATCCCACGTAAGAGTTATCGATTTTGATGTTGTTTTGGAAGAATCAATTTTTGCTGGAACCTTGTCCGCTTTGTTGGACGGTTTTACAAAGGTCACAGTGAGCGAATCGGAATCTACACCGATAGCTCCGAACGTGACCTTGGTGGTTTTCGTGTCATCGAAATTCACCTTGCTTGTGTCACCGCTAATAGTCACCTTTTTAGTGGCATCGGGAGCTAGTTCGATCGTGTCCTTGGGCCCCCAATCGGCACCAACGGTGATCCAGTTAGCGGCACCAACGATGGGACGACTCAGTTTCAACGGTGAACCGCCGACATTTTTCAGTTCCACCAGTTTGGTCGTGTCGTCAGTTTTCAGAGCAATTGTACGTGCCAGTGAGTCACCGATAACGCTTACCCGGAGTCTGGGAGATTTTGTATCTAGCAGTTGTGCGCGCACCTTGGCTGTTACTTGTTCACCCTTAGTTCCGGTAATGGTGATTGTGGAGAGATTTTCGCCCACAGTCAGTTTTGAACGGGTGCAGATCAATTTCAATGTTTTTGATGAATCTGAATTGAGACGGGTGGTGTCGTTCCAACTGGCATCGATAGAGATCCAGTTCCCGCTTCCAAGCGTTGGTTTTCCCAAAACAAGGGTTCCGGTGCCGCTGTTTTTTACCACCAGGGCCAACGTGTCGAGGTTGGTTGCAAAGTCGAGAACGTTGGTTTCGTCTATAATTTCAATAGATCCTTGCGTGACGGTCAGTTTAGGGGTGGTCGATCTTGAGGCGGTGACGGTAACCTCCTTGGTGTCGACACCGAAATCGATGAGAAGAGTTGCCGTGTTGTCACCTTCGGGAAGGAGTTCACGGTTAATCGTGAACGGTACGATGGCATCGAATCCTTTTTTAATGGCGGTGATCGTGGTGTCTTTGGGCAATAGCCAGTTCGCCGTCGTAGTTATGCGGCAGTTTTCCACCGTTGTATCGCCGATATTGTTCAGTTTCAGGTCGATTGAAGTTTTACTGTTTCCGAAATCGAGTTCTTCGGGAGTGTTCGTAACCTTCATTACACCGATATTACTCATTTTTAATGCTGTTACGGGAATGGAAATTGCGCTTGCCAGCGATGAAGATAAGGTAATGGTACCATCGTAGGCTTTTGTATTGGTGGCGAGACTGTCCCAGATTATACCAATGGTTATTTCCATTGAACTGTCAGGGCGCAACTCTTTTGATACATAGCCGGATATTTCAATCCAGTTTGTCGAGCGGGTTAGCGATTTCAAAGAAACTGGTGCTGTACCCTTATTGGCTACTATCAGCGTTACTGTTTCGTACCCCGTATAGGTAAATGATGGGGCATTTTGAGCGGTGAGAACGGCATTGTTGTGGGTCACTTCGAGGATCCCCACATGTTTCACCGGAACAATTCCAGCAGTGATCGATGAGTGGCGACTCTCTTTGCCGTTGGCAATAAGCGACATTTTGTAGAAATAGGTTTTCCCTGAGACCACAGAGGTGTCGAGATAGGTGTGAGTGTCACCGGAAATTACTGCAATAGGCTCTTTCCCAAATGAATTGCTGTCATCTGCTGACCGATAGATGCGATAGGTTTCGATTGATGGCAGATCGGGACGTCCCCAGTCGAGGCGAATTGCCGACGAGTCACCCTCTTCGTGGATTGCAGAGAGAGTAAACGGATCAGTCCAGTTGCCATCTTTCACGTAAAATGGATTGGTAATTTCAAATTTAGAACAGCCAATAAGAATGAGCGCGAGAATGAACGGAATTGTCAGTAGAGAGATATGTTTTTTCATTAGAATACCACTTTCATCGATGCGCCGACACTTTCGCCGGTCCAGGTGGGAGCAAAGGAAATTTTGGTGTTTGTTTTTTCAAAGATCCACGCCGATTTTGCCGAGGCGATCATGGCGATGCCGATTCCGGTAAAGAGTGCAGAACCGCCCCATCCGTACAAACGCGCTGTTTTGAAAAAGGTTCCTTTCTTTTCGAGATCGGCGTAGTCGTCGCGCAGTGTTTTGCTGTTTGATTCGATTGTGGTGAATTGCTGATGGCAGATAAATCCTCCTGCCAGTGAAGCCGCGCCGATTCCCAAGGAGGTGAAGCCGAGAATCCGTTTTGCTTTGAAGCCGGGATTAATTGATGCTTTCACTCCGAAATATTTCAGAAGATCTGCGCCGACCTGATCGAGTACTTCGGAACTTTTAGCTCCCTCTTTGATCGTCGCTCCCAGAACTATCCCTGTGGCAACTTCGACCACCCGCGCCTGTATTTTGATACCCTCTTTTTGTTCTACATAGGAACCAACGATAATTTTCTCTGCACCGATAAGTTTACCCGCTTCAACGGCGGTGGCAACATCCACCATTTCAGACTGCTGAAATGCCTGTTCCATGGCAATTTTGTCGATATTGCTGCGGTCAACAAAAGCGACATGGCCGGATTGTGCCATAAAACTGACCAAGTGTTCAGAAATGGCAAAACCGGCCGATGTATCACCTTTGGAAGTGTTAAACGGAAGGACTGCCACGGCTCCCGCAGCGAATGTGTAGCTAATTGAGCTTACGAGTACAAGTAGGAAACGTTTCATAAAATCCCCTGTTCTTATTTGAATCTGTTATTCTCAGATAATTCAATAGTTTGAATTCGAAAATGGCTAGCACTTAATATATGATTTGGAACGTGACTTGTTCGTGATAAGGGTCACCAAAATTGCGATTTTTCGCAAAAAAAAGGAGCCCCAAGGGACTCCTTTCCGTTTTTGTTTCTAAGAAAACCGTTATCTCTGAATCATCACCTTTTCTGTCATCGACTTACTTCCCGCGGTGAATCGGGTGATATACATCCCCGCGCCCATGAGATTATCCAGAGGAATCGAGTAATATCCTGCGTTGAGCACTGAGTTCACCAGTTGATTCACCACGCGTCCGCGAAGGTCGTAAATAGTGATGGTCACCGGTGCCGATTCAGGAAGGCCGAACTTGAGTTGTGTCGATCCGCCCATGTTTACCGATCCGAAGAACAGTTGCGCCGGTTTGT
>JAIFMU010000126.1 GCA_020048285.1 bacterium
AGAGATTCTCGGAGACAAAGACCTTCAGGCAAAAGTGGCGAAAGTCAAAATCACCCCCGCCGATGCAACCTCACGCATCAATTTGATCAAGACGGTACAGGAAAGCCGCACTGTGTGGCAGGCCGAAAAGGGGCAGTCCGAAGATGCCACCATTGCAAAAGACAACGCCATGGCAAAAATGGATGACTGGATGGATGATTTCTACGCCATGGCAAAATTGGCACTGGCGGATCACCCGCAGTATCTCGAAGCATTGGGGATTGTGGTTAAACGATAGTTCTTTATCCGTGGAACAACTGGTCAACAGAAGATCTTTTATGCAAGAGTGATTCCGGCGTGGAGTCACTCTTTTTTGTATTCTGAGGTATAAACCAGAGCGACCACGAGTTGCCATTTCAAAGGAACTTCCATGAAACCGATTTTGTTCAGTCTGATCCCAATTGCTCTTGCCTTTTCCGCGGAAATCACCTCGATCCCCTTTCCGGCCAACTGGACGACCGCGAACGGTGCGTTTTTTTCCAATGACACGCTGAAACTCACCGGAACAACCGGCAAGTACGCAAAAGCTCAATTGAAAGTGAAACTTCCTTCAAACCCGACAAATCTCTATTTCACCGCGGATATTCGTCTCGATGGCGTGGTTGTGGGTGCAAAATCGACTTCGGTTCCGAAATTTAAAATCTACGATGGTTCTGCCGGTTCACTGCAGGCGTTCAACATTGACCCGTTGGTTCAGGGCGAATGGTACCAAAACGGCATGGTGCTCGAAAGCTTTTCAAAACTTGGCCTCACGGAGATACTAATCGAGTTGGGCATGCAGGATTGCCAAGGAACCATGACTGTAACCAACCCGAAACTCCTCGACACCCCACCAACGACAGTGTACTCATTTCCGTTTGATATCCCATCGGCAAATGTATCCCTCGATCTGAAATCATCGGAAACCAAACCGTTCAACAACGATCTTCTCAGCGTGAACTGCCACTTTGTATCCTCCGACCCGGTGAGCTGGTCTGATACGCACGTTATGTCGATTTTCAAGGATCGTCTACCTCTGGGAAATCTTCGGTTCCCCGGCGGAACCGTGGGGAATTTCTACGATTGGGAAACGGACGGATTCTACGGCGATGAGTGGACATTTATCTCCGCCGGTCGCAAAAAGGCGTTCGATAACGGATTCAAATTTGATTACCCGGGCTATCTCGCCAATGTGAAAGCTTTGAACGCCACTTCGACCTTGATGTTCAATGTGATCAAAGATTCTCCACAAAAGGCGGCGGCGCAACTGACCAGTCGACTCGCGGATGGACTCAAAATTTCCTATGTTGAACTGGGGAACGAGAACTTCTTCGCCGATCAGTCATTTGGCAATGTCGATGCGATTGGCAAATATATTGATCACACCAAAGCGGTCACAGCAGCTCTGAAAGCGGTGGATCCGACGATCAAAATCGCCGTGAACACCGATCGCCACAGTTATCTCGCCGGCGACTGGAACGATCTGCTTTCCAAAGAAACCTATTTCGATGCCTGCGTGGTTCACCCCTACACAAAAACGGGAACATTCCTGCTCAATAAACCGGCACTTCGCACAATTTTTGGGGCGTATAAATCCACCAAGGAAGCATTCGCAGAACACAAAAAGATGTACCCTACAAAACCAATCGTTCTCAGTGAATGGAATATTCTCACCGAAGGTTCCGAATCGAATTTCGCTCAGGCACTGGGAGTTGCCGATGAGTTCATGGCCATTGTCGAAGGCGGCGATGACGGTACGGTGGTTCAGTCGGGATTCCACACATTCTGCCACAGCGGCGAAAATGGCGAACAGACTCTCTACTACGGCGAAAAGGGGAACCTTAAAAAAACACGACTCGCCGTGATCTATGAAAAACTGGTACACAGTTTTAAAGGAACCAAAATATTCGGAGCGAAATCGGTTTCGGCGGAACTAACCGAAGGACTTCCGGCAATCAACGTGCGAGCCGTAGACCAAGGTGATTCTATTGCGATTATCGCAGTGAACAAACTTCCTGTCGCTGCTCCGCTGGCTCTGAAACTCGATGGATCGACCGTGGCGAATAGCTTTGTGATGGAGTCATTCACCGAACCGATGATCGGGGAAAGTTCCTACGCAATCAACGACAATCCGTGGAACAAAGTGACTGGTTCTGGATCGATGACAATACCGGCAAGTTCAATTGCCGTGATCACGTTCGCCAAGGGAACAACTTCGATTGCAAAGACTTCTATGAGTTCCAACAAGATTTCTCTCACCGGAACCACGATTTCACTTCCTTCGGCAGGAAATCGCACAGTTGAACTGTTTAGTCTTAGCGGAAGAAAGATTCTCTCGAAGGAGATTTCTGGAACCTCGGTCAATCTCGGTTCAGAACAGATCGCTTCGGGAATCTATTCGCTGTTGATCAAAGAAAAGGGTATTCAGGTGTTTTCTGGTAAGATAGTTCGATAAACGGAATTTTTCTGGAACAATTCTAATCTTAAGAATTGTTCCACGATTTTGTCTCGCCTGCCCGCACATGCCGATACAAATGTAATCTCAATTGATCAATCCCATCGTATCGCTCCTCAATTCTGGGCAAACGAGATCTCTACAATGCTGCCGCGGTGTGTATCGCCAAAAGCCATTCCGATTATTTAATTCCCAGCATCGGCCAGTACCAGAGAGCCGCCGCCATGATCAGGATCCACGAGATAATATCGAGAACAAATCCCCGTCGAAGAGCTGCCTTTCCGTCGATATATCCTGACCCGTAAATCATCGCCATGGCAGGTGTGCTCATGGGGAGCATATAGGAGAGACCGGATGGAAGTGCCACCGCAAGGGTGATAAGTTCCGGTGAAAGCCCCATTTTGATCCCGATATTGATCGAAACCGGAAGGATAATTGCAATTACCGCCGCATTGCTCATGAACTCCGTAAGAATCATCGAAGCGAGTACCAGTATTCCCAGAAGAACCGGTTTGCTCATCGGCGCGCCCATCATGTAGGTATCGACAAACCACTGAAGTACGCCCACTTCGTCGAGCGCCGTACCCATGGCTATCGCCCCGCCGTACATGAACAGAATCCCCCAGTTGATTTCACGGCTCGCTTCATCCCAAGTGATAATATTGAGGATGAAAAAGAGCGAAGCACTCACCAGCGCCACATTGGCGATTCCGATCTGTTTGTTGAAAAAGATCCACATAAAGATCGTTACGGCAAGCACCGATCCGGCCTTGATTTCGCGAAAACTCAGTTTTGGAAGCTGCTTCAGTCTGCTCAAGTCGATCGGTGGAATCGCCTCTTTTCGAATCGCGAAATAGAACCACCCTATCACCAGTGCTGACAGCAGATACATTGGAGGAGCCGCAGCTGCTATCCACTGCGTCATATGAATCGTTTTTCCCGTCATCTCCTGAAGCATACCGATGGCCAGCGGGTTTCTTGCGCCACCGAGGAATGTGACAACTCCTCCGATAATACATCCCCAAGCCATGGAGAAAAAGAGGAGTCCGCCGTAAGCCGATCCTTTTTTCACATGGGAAACGGTGATAATTTCGAGCACAATGGGGAGCATCAGCGCTGCAACCGCATGTTCAGGCATGACATGCGAAAGTCCTGCAGAAAGGATAAACACCGTGGTGGCAAGGGAAAAAGGGGAGTGACCGAATTTCCGAAGGAAAAAGAGAGCCGCCCGTCGACTTAATCCGGAACTCTGTACCCCGGCGGAGATAATAAACGCACCTAAAATGAAAAAGAGCGACGAATTGCCGAAAAATGAGTAAATCTGTTTCGAATCCAGTACGGTATAACTGGCTAGAAGTCCCATAATCAGAAGAGATGTAATGGCCAGGGGAAGAATGTTGGTCACCCACAGGGTAATTGCCAAAAAGAAAATTACCAGTGAACGATACCCTTCCGGGGATAATCCGGGCAGGGTCACCGGATTTGAAATGGCAAAGATGAACAGTGCCGCAATGAGAGCAAGTACAATCGCACTTCGATACTCTTTCAGAAAGAGAAACGGAAGCGGTCGGCGGTCGATATGAAATTTCTGTTCCACACGTACTCCTTTCCTGTGGTATTAAAGCGAACTGGATTCGAAAGATTCGTAGATTTCAGTGACCATGAGTTTCTGCCGAAGATTGATTGTTTCGATGGTGAATTTTAGTTTGAACCGATCGGTGAGACGCAATCCCTTGGAATCGCCGGCCAAAAGTCGATATTGAAAATCAAATTCGCTTTTTTGCGCAGTGGCGGTGTCAACTGGAAGAGGAACAATCCCGCGGCGAAGGAGTTCTGTGCGAACGTCTGCTGATTCATCACCGGTCAGTTCTGCAATCACAAATCCCCGGCGAAAAATTTCTACCGCGTGATCCGATTCAGGACGAACTGTTTCGCTGGCAGGAATCACGATTCCGTGGAATCCCGCGCCGAACAAACGATCCACACCTTCGCTGTCAACTGGAAGGTTCCCTTTGAACAGAATGAGCTTGTCGAAATGGCGTTTCAGTTCAGCGATCGCCGAAGAGATTGCCGCGGTGATAGTATCGACTTCAAGAACGATCACCGAATCATCGCCAATCTGTTCATCAATCAGATCGACCAGCGAATCGGCATTGCTTTTGTCAATCGCAACTGTTTTCATACTTGTACCTTCGCATGTATCTTGAAATGTAATCATCAGAGGTCACGCGCCTCTTTCTTGACTAATATAGTAAATATAGTGCGAATAAGTCAAACGATTTGCGCATAAGATTTTTTGTAAAAAATGTCGTAGAGTAAAGGATACGGTGTTACAATTACTTGCGTGATTTTTTCCAAACCTACCGAACAAAGGATTTCAAATATGGAACAGACATTGCGTTTCATCATACGAAACATGTCATTCAAAAAGCGATTGTTAGCAGGATTTAGTGTTACTCTTGCAGGCCTTGTGCTTCTGGCATTCACCGTAATCGCCACTGCCGTGACTGTTCGTTCCGCCGCTCAGCGAACCTCATCTACATCAATGAAATACGCAATTTTAGCAAAAGACATGCAACTTAATGTCATACAGGTTCAGCAGTGGCTCACCGATATCTCTGCCACAAAAGCTCAGTCGGGCCTTGACGATGGTTTTGCTGAAGCTCAATCGCATGCAGCGCGTTTTAACATTCAGCTGAAAGAGTTGCGCAATCACTTTCTCGAATCCAACAACCACACCGAAATTGCTCGACTTGACTCGATGGGAGTGCATTTTGAAAAGTACTATAAAACAGGCATCACCATGGCAAACCAATACATTCAGAAAGGTACCGCCGCGGGAAATGCCTATATGGCGATTTTCGATCCCGCTGCTGCAATTTTAGCGAAAGATGTAGAACACAATGTTGTACAAATGAACGATGTTCTCAACCGCGATATGGGAATGATCGTCAAAAACTCCTACAGGCTCATTTTTATCTCAATAGCTTTAGGCACACTCTTTTTGCTGCTGGGAGGATCACTTTCAATTATTACGATAAACAGTATCATGTCACCAATACAAGAGACCACCGATATGCTTCACAATATCGCCGAAGGTGAAGGCGACTTGACCCGACGGCTCGATGATTCTCACACCCATGAACTGGGCATACTTGCTCGTTTTTTCAATCTTTTTATAGATCACATTCACACCATAATCAAAAAGATTCGCACCGAATCATCCACTCTTTCTTCCACAGCCTCTGAACTGGCATCAATGGCTGTTCAGATTGCTTCGAACACGGAAGAAACGTCGATTCAGTCATCCCTGGTATCTCATTCCGCTTCGGAAATTAGTACCAAAACGGTGCGTGTGGTGAACAATGTAGAGTCAATCAAAACCTTGGCCGGCAACGCCGCAACTGACATCGTTTCGATTGAACAGGACATGGAACACATTACTCGCGATGTCGCTCTCGGCGAAGAACAACTGCAGCATGTCGCCCAATCAAGCGGCAGTGTGGTGAACAGATTGACGCGAATCAACCAGGAGACGCAGAAAACAGTTACCATCGCCGATATAGCAGTTACCAAAGTGTATGAATCGCAAACAAGTGTGACCAATCTCATAGAAGCTACAGGTAGGATTAAACAAGTTGTCGATATGATCACCGATATTGCCGATCAGACGAAACTACTCGCGTTGAACGCAACTATCGAAGCAGCGCGGGCTGGTGAAAGCGGCAAAGGATTTGCCGTTGTCGCATCCGAAGTCAAAAATCTTGCGAATCAAACAATGCTTTCCACGGTCTCGATTAAATCACTGATCGACGCGATTACTGAAGGAACGGCAGGAACTGTTCACAATATGAAAGAGATCGAAGATTCAATCCAATCGGTGCAAGAGATGATTTCAACGGTGAGTGGATCGCTGAACGAGCAGACAGAAACAGTGCGCCAAAATTCAGAACAGATCAATTCCGTTTCTGTTCGTTTTCAAGAGACCAAAAATGCAGCAATTTCGACAAATGAGAATATTAAAAGCATTTCGAATCGTATCACCGCCATGCAACAGAACATTTTTGAAGTGACCGGTCATTTCAATGAAATATCCAGTTCGGTGAATGAAATCAGTGGAAATATTCAAGGAATTAGCACCGCTTCGAGTGAAACGAATTCCGTCGTCGCCGAGATCGAACGCAAAACGGCGAACCTCGCAGAAATGTCCGCGAATCTCAACGGCCAAGTTCAGAAATTCAAAGTGTGAAAAGGTAAATGCGGATTTGCACAACGCTCATTCGCATGATTCTTCAAAACAGTAAAAAGCCTCGCTGAACAGTTCAGTAGAGGCGTTTTTTATTCTCTCGAAATGTTTCATCCTTTGGGATCAAACACACAGATTGCGGTTCTGCGTTCTTCCCCAAGATGGAAAGCTGATCCCCGAAATCCCGGCGGCGTTGAACTATAGTATTTGATGTTCCGTGAACCGCAATTCTCTCTATGATGCCAAAGATCCGTTTGGGCGAGATACGATTTTCTTTGAGCGATTATCTATTTTGTTTTTCATCAAAGGTAAGTGAAGAGCTGTTGCGGCATACGATTCGAATGGAACGAATGGAGCCGTTAAGAATATCTATAGTTGGAGGAAAAGATGAGCTACTGCAATCCCCTTTTTATCGGACACGGGTCACCGATGAATGCCATCGAAACAAATCGCTATACGAGATTTCTCAACGACTATGGGGCAGCAATGAAAAGACCGCGAGCCGTGGTCGTTATTTCCGCTCACTGGGAAACAGATGGCACCAGGGTAACCGGGGCAGAAAATCCTCATCAGATTTACGATTTCGGGGGATTTCCTCGTGAACTGCGTTCGCTGGTGTACTCGCCCAAAGGGGATCCAGAACTGGCGAATTCCCTTGTTGAAATGATTCCAGAAATTGCAATTGACTCGCAACGAGGCATTGACCACGGCGCGTGGAGTATTGTAAAAAATCTCTTTCCCCGAGCAGATATTCCGCTCATACAGATCAGCCTTGATCGCCATAAATCACCGCGTGATTTGATAGCATTCGGTGCGAAACTGGCACCGCTTGCTCATGAAAATGTGCTGTTCATCGGAAGTGGAAATATGATTCACAATCTTCGCGATATCAGCTATGAAACGGAAACGCCTCCTTTTGCGTGGGCAGTGGAAATTGATCGTTGGTTTCAGGAAAAAATTGAACAGTGTGCGATCGAAGATCTCTGTGATTTCCGTCAGAAACTCCCCAATTATCTGCGGGCGGTTCCCACAAATGAACACCTGTTTCCGCTCTTTGTGATTCTGGGAATGAGGCAGAACGATCAGCCCATACAGACGATCTTTGATGAGATTCAAAACGGTAGTATCGCCATGAGATCAATCGCAGTTCTCTCAACTCACGAGTAAATCAGACTCGCAAAGAACAGTATTGCGCAGAAAAAGCTGCGCCTGCCATTTCCCACGTGAATCGCTATGAATATGTGTATGAAAAATCGGGAAACCGGTTCCTTTTTTGTGATTTTCGCGGCGATCTGTTTTCACCGTTTCGCGGTTCAGATACGTGGTAGCAACGGGGTATTTCACAAGCTCATGCACCGCGATTGGTGAACTCGTTGAACCGGATCTATAGTTTTTCGGATCAATGAAGAGAGGCAAAACGGCAGAACAAAAAACGTAAATCATTTCATTGATGCAGCTTACCGCGATAACATAACGTCTCATGTATGAGAGCCGCGAATCAATCACAGAATTGGAAGGCGGGAACGGACGAATCCATTCCCGTCAAATGAGCAGAGTTAGATGCGCTGTTCAATTGAAGCACAGAGCTCTTCAATATCGGGAGAGAATTTTTGAGGGCGACCAAAGAGTGCATCGATTTTCTGGACCGACTCTTTTAGCAGTGATGCAAATCCTGCCATGGCGTGTCCGCAAAACTGCATCGTAATCGCTTTAAAACAGAAGAGATATTTCCCCGTTTCAAGTTTGAGCATCGAACAGATTGATTCGTCGGGCATAGCCATGCCGGTGGTTTCATCAAACATGGAAGCCACGGTGCGCAGTTCATCCAAGGTGACGTAGAGTGAAACCATTCCAAAGTGAAGAATAAAAGCTGAAGGGTTGCACATCTCCACGAAGTTTCGTTCTGATTTTGATACGATAATCACAGGTCACCTCCCGAGGTTACGACATTGTTTTCTGTTCCAAAGGGAGATACTGCTTTCGGGTTGAGCGGATTTATGAGCCACTGCCCATCGCAGAGAAAACCAAATTGCCAAACTCCTTCCGGAACTTTTTTGCGCGTGTACCATGATCCATCCTTCTTTCGTTTGAGATTCGTTTCTGCCCAGCCGTCCCACTCTCCCTTGAGAATCACGGCGATCGCTTCTGTTGGTGGCGTGATTGTAAACTGTATCATTTCAGCCATTTGTATTCCCCTTACTGTAAAAAGAAGTACTGCACTGATCCAAAACGGGAACCAGCCATTCTGAATCAAGCAGTACTTGTTATGATTAGTTCATCTCTTCTAAGATCTGTGTACACCACGCCGCAATTCGTTCGCTGGAGAGATCATACTGATTCTCTTCGTCGATAATCAGCCCGACAAATCGCCCGAATCGCACCGCTTTTGATTCAGAAAAGTCGTAGCCCGATCGCTCCCACGGTCCGATCACTGTCGCTCCCGCAGAAATGGCCGCATCGTAGAGTGTCCCCACGGCATCGCAGAACGTATCGCTGTAGCTGTTCTGATCGCCGGTTCCAAAAAGCGCCACTTTTTTTCCGGTGAGAGCCGCTGATTGTAGGTCATCGATTTTCACACCCCAATCATCCTGAAGTTCACCGAGTCCCCACGTCGATCCACCGAAAATGTAGAGATCCGCTTCGGGAAGTGATCCGAATGGAAACCGGTTCACTTCAAAGAGTTCCGCATTTCCGAGCGTGAATGCAATTCGTTCTGCCGTGAGTTTTGAATTTCCTAACGTTGATCCGTAGACAATAACTGTTTTCATAAAATCTCCTTATGCAACCTTTTTAAGTTCTATTGTTTGTCGTGAAAGCAACCGCTGGCACTGCTGTTTCAAATCGTAGCCAAGAAGCGCGCCGAGAATGAGATCTTCGTGGTCGGACAGTTCGTGAAGCGGCTTGTTCCCAAACGACCGAATCACTTCAATACAGTCAGGATCGCCGAAAAAGCAGTTCACTTTCGCCGAGGTAACTTCGGCAAAGTGAAAGGCGATATCGTTCTGTTCGAGACGGCGGGTCATCTGGTCCACGTGCGCCACAGTTCCGGTGTAGAGCACCAAGCGCCGCAATCCTTTTTTGTATTCGTACATGTGGTGACTAAAAATGGCAATATGATCTCTCATTTGGGACGCTCCTTTTCGCAGTTCTCGATAAATATAATACAGAAGGAGTAACAGAGTGCAAAAAAGTTAGTCAAACAAAACTAAATTAATAAACAATTACATTCCTTCCACATAAACACAACCTTAAAAAACGCTAAATCACGTCAAAAAAGAACTCATAATGGGAAAATAACCAAAATGTTAGACGCTACTTCCTTTTAATGCTCAACCATTATATATTCCAACTGTTAGACAAGAACAACAGGAAAATAACAATGATTCCAGTGACACTTCAGGGAATGGACTTCGGCGACATGTCCGACGATTCGGCAGTTTCGGAATCGATGGAGTTTGACCCGACCGTGTTCAATAAGATGCGAAGTCGGATTCACCGAAAACAAGGTAATTACACAGGTGGAACGGAAGTTTCCTTCGTATCAAACTAAAAAAAATAACGCAATAAACGCGGAGTGAATGATGAAACAATCAGTTCTTGCCCTTTCTCTGCTCTCTTTTTCTCTTTTTGCTCAACAGAACTATGAATGTACGCCACAACTTCTGATCGAAACGGGAGCCAACCAACGGCTCGACTCGTCGGTCGTGGGAACGCTCGCGGTGGAAAAAATGGAAGCGGGATTTGAGCTGGGAATCGGCGAAAAACTGACCGCTTTGACCAATCTGGAACTGTGTGATGACAACACGATTGTGCTCAACGAAGCAAAGGTGAACTACGCATTTACCGATCATTTCACTCTTTCAGCCGGTCGATTGGTGACAAACTTTGGTAGATTTACCTCCGATGCAATCACTGATCCGCGCTTTAAAAATTACTGTGAAACAAAACAGTACGCCGTTCAAGCTGATGTTACGGGAGACCATTTTTACGGAGGTCTGTCGGTCTACAATGGAATTATCACGAACAACTTCGCATCCTTAGTACCCGCACTCGGGTTTGCTCTCGATGAAAAACTGGATATTAAAGTTGCGCTTCGAACTGAACTTCTCGAAAAGAAAACATTCACCGACTTCTCCGGTTCAGTGGTATTCTCTCCTACTGAAAAAATCCGTCTCATCGGAGAACTCTACACGGAACTGAACGAAAAGCCGGAAGATTCAGTTACCACTTCAAAGCGGATCGGAACCATGGGAGAAGTCGATTTCTACCCCGCAGAAAAATGGACTATTTTCGGTCGATACGATCATACAAACGAACAGATCTCAGAATCTGCCACGATGACGGTTCAAATTGGTACGGGGTTTCATATTGCAGAACAACTTCGCGCGGCTCTGTCGGTGGATATGAATGGCGCAAAAGTGAAAGATGTGGAGACAAAATGGATCCCCTCGCTTTCGGCGGAATTGAGATTTGAACTGTAAGTATTCGCTCTCGCTGGTTGTTAAGAAATCTCTTATTGTCATTTCACACTTCTATCAACGATTGCAACGATTCTCCTAAGAGTGCTCATACATATTGCCATTGTAGGCAATAATCTCCTCAAGGAGACACGACGGAACCAGCTTCCCGTTGTAGAGCACAGCATCGGGGCATGAACTGCAGAGATCTCGTTTTCCATCGACCAAATGAGGTGGGATCACTGCGGTAATGGGCTGTACTGTCATTGGTTGAAACAGCAGGGAAGGCGATTTGAAAATCAATTTCAGTCGTTCGATTAGAACGATCCTCAGTGATCGGTTTACCATGGCAAAAAGCAAGTGAACCGGCAGAGGAATCTGCATCAACTCCTTTTTTAGAATTCCCCCGTAGCTTCCGGTGAACCAGTGATGAACAATCTGAAACAGTTCGACCCATTTACTGTCGGCCCATCCAAGAACGGTTTTCCCACAGATAAAACGGAATGCCTGAAGCCATTTTGCCGACTGCAGGTGGCCGGTACTTCCGAGATACCCTGCAAAAAGAACACCACAGGCTGGCGTTTCACACTCTTCTACAAATCGTTCAAGTGAAACAGGCGGCTGTTCTGCAGGAACTGTACCTCCCGGTAGGCAGATTTCTCGCTTCAGCGTAAAGAGATGCTGACCGACTGAACGGTGATGAATGCGGCCGAACTCCAGAATATCGGCAAGCTGACCGATGTTGGAATCATCAAGAACCGCCGTTAAGGTTACGTGAATTCCCATCCGACTGCAGAGCTGAGCTACTTTCTCCCTTTGTCGGTTGACCTCATTCTCGGTAATTACCGTTCCAACGTGTTGAAGCGAATCTTTGCGGATAACGACACCGGTCAACCCCGCTTTTTTTAGTCGGCGAAGCTTCTGTTCATTTAATAGAATTCCATTAGTGAACAGGACTGGACTTTTTTTGCGAGAAGAAACAAATCGCACGATCTCCATCAGGTCAGGATGCAGAAGCGGTTCTCCTCCGGAAATTGAAATCATGGAACAGTTTCTAACTCGAATGAGTTCATCAATCTCGTGATATACCAATTCAAGTGGCTTTGCGGAGCCGGAATGTTCTTCGAGATCACATCCGCGATAGCATCCAGGGCAACGAAGATTGCATTCGGTGGTTATTTCAATCCAGCCGTTGAAATTGTCGTTTTCTGAGAAAGGAAGTCTATAGAGATTAGCGTAGTTCAGCATAAAACAGTTCCTTTACTAAGAATAGAATGATACTATACTATTGAAATTGTATTGAGTACAGAATTATTCAGCAAGGATGGTACATGCTGTTCACTTTGCGATTTGGTTTCGATGCACCTTCTGTCCGCGAATATATTCAGTTTATTTACTCCATATATAGAGGGAACAGCGCATTTCGTGATCTTCAAGTGCATCTTGTACAACATATTATGACGCAGTCAGACAGCTTTTTGAAGTGTTGCTCACTTTTCCCCTGCGCAGTCACAGACCAGTCTGGAACTGCAGCGCAAGCACTGCTGATCTACCATCCGGCGTTCGATGCTGTGCAGATCGCCTGTTTCGAAGCTCGCGAAGGAGTGCATGAGGCGGTGCAAATGATTCGGGATCAAGCAATAAAAATGGCGAAACAATTTGAAGTGAAAAAAATCACCGTTGGGCTGAACGGGCATGTGAGCTACGGTGTTGGTATGCTTGCCGACAATTTTGATACGCCAATATCATTTGATTCTCAGTATTCACCGCCTTGGTACCCCGCATATTTTTCTCGCATGAGTCGGCTCGAACTCAATAGTTATCGCTTTAATCTTAATGAACTCCCAATGCTCAAAAAGACGAAGCTTAAAACCGATTCCCGTTTTGCGATCCGCCCGATGAATATGCGAAAATTCCGAGATGAGGTTGAACTGTTCGGCAGAATTTGCAATGAAACACTTGCTGAAACCTGTTGGTATTTTGACCGTGAACCCCTTTCGATGTATGAACTTCTGAAAGAAATTCGGTTTCTTTTGAAACCGGAATATCTTCTGTTTTTAATGGATGAAGATCAGGCTGTGGGAGCGGTTTTTTGGCATCCCGATTTTGCCGAAGTCATTCCCGGTGGCCGGAAGGTGAGCATGGTGGAGATGGGAATTCGTATGTTCTTTGGGAAAAGCAGTATAACAGGATGCAAAGTTAATTATATCGGAATAACAGCACCATTTCGAAAAAAAACGGCATATCGCGCTCTTTTGACAGAGGCTTTGCGCTATGCTTCAGCTCGCTATTCATGGGCAGAAAGCAATTTTGTTTGGAAAAGCAATAGAGCTTCGATTGCACCGATTTTACATCTTGGTGGTGAACAATTCAGAACGTGGTACGCCTGGGAAGAGGAGTTTCTATGATAGAACGGTTTGATCACCCTGATTTACTTCCTGCTGAATGGGACGATCTATGCGGTACCAATTATGCACTGAAACGGCAGTTCCTTTCTGTGATGCGCAAAGGAAACCAATCTCTGCAGAACTATGTTCTGTTTCGCGATGTTCAGGGGCGAGCAAATTCGATTTTGGTACTCTGCTTTGAAAAAAAGAGCAATGTAGGCATGTATACTCCGATAAAAATCAATCTTCCCGTAACCTATGTTCATCTTCCGCTGTCCGTTACTCGACAGGGATATGTCATCGGCGATTCTACGCGCGGTGAAGTGGAATTATTTCTGCGGAAAATTCCAGGACTTTCGATTGTGGTGAACTGGGCTCCATCGGACCCCATTCCAAATGGTTTTTGCACTATACAGGAAAGTGCTCAAATTACACTGCCGATTCGATGGAAATCAATTGAACAGTATCTTCAATCACTGCGTAGCCACTATCGTTTGCGATGCCGTAAGGCACTGGAAAAATCTCAACCCCTTAGTTTCAGGTTTTTAGATTCTCCCCGTAACTTCACCGATGAGATGTATCGTATGTATCTGGCAGTACACGATAAATCGCGAATCGGCATCGAAACATTGACTATCGATTATTTTCGAGAGACTTCTGCAATAATCCTTGCGGCATATTTGTGTAATCAGCCCATTGGATTTGTTCAAATGATCGAAAATCCTCCCGAGCTGATTTTTGCGTTTGTCGGGCTTGATTATCAATACAGCTCTCAATTTGACACCTACCAATCGCTGCTTCTGCAGATGGTTTCGTATGCCTGTGAAAAGGGATTTACCCACCTTGAACTAGGGCAGACTGCCGAAGAGGCAAAACTCAAACTGGGTGGTGAATACACTCCTCTGTATGCTCTTCTTCGACATAAAAATCCCGTCATGAATTTCGGTGTTCGCCTAATGCACTCCCTGCTCGGCTGGAAAGAAGTTCCCAATATCTACACTGTTTTCAAGGAGGAGTCACATGAGCCGTATACTTCTAGTCCGTCCAAATCCTGACCAGGAATCCGTTGGCCTGCAAAGCTTTATGATCTGCGAACCGCTCGAACTAGAATATGTGGCGGCCTATCTGGAACAGTTCGGACATGAAGTGGTCATTGTTGATATGCTCCTAGAAAAGCGTTCTCTCGAATCGTTCCTTGCGGAGTATCATCCCGACTTGGTTGGTTTTACTGCCTACATCACTCATGTATCAGTGGTGAAACGGTATGCTGAAACTGTTAAGAAATATAATGAAGCGATTATTACAGTGTTGGGTGGCATTTATGCGGAAGTCCGTCCGCAGGAGTGCTGTTCGCCCTGTATTGATTTCGTATTCAGCTCAAGTGGAATAAAAATGGTGAAAACGGTGCTTGAAACTCCTCGGAACCAGTTTGACCGCCTAAAAGAGGAGTATAACGGGATTTGGAACGGACCGGAGAAAAAATATCCGCCCAAGGAGAGAGTGTTTGATCTTCCCCATCCCGATCGATCCAAAACTGCAAAGTATCGACATCAATACAACTATATCTTTCATTCAAACTGTGCTTTACTCAAGACTTCTTTCGGGTGTCCGTACAGCTGTGAATTTTGCTACTGTGTAGAAATTACGGATCACCACTATTTCACACGGGATCTACACGACTGTATCGACGAACTTGCTTCGATCAAAGAGACAAATATTTTCATCGTCGATGACGATTTCTTATTTGATCCGAAACGGGTTGAACAGTTCTGCGATCTTTTAGAGGAAAGGAAACTGAAAAAACGGTTTATACTGTTTGGCCGTGCGGATTTTATTGCCGAACATGAAACCTTGCTCAAGCGGTTTTATCAGGTCGGGCTTCGCGCAGTATTTGTGGGACTTGAATCATTTACCCAGTCTGAACTTGGTGAGATGAATAAACGAATCAGCGTCGAACAAAATGTGGCGGCGGTTCGTGTGCTTGAGCGCTGTGAAATTGAGTGTCATGCCGGTATCATTATCAATCCTGACTGGGGAACAAAAGATTTTGATTCCATGGCAGAATGGATTCGATCATTTCGGCAGGTATTTGTTAATTTTCAGCCAGTTACCCCTATGCCGGGCACTCCGTTGTACGAATCGGTGAAAGATCGGTTGATTATCCCACAAGATCAATACGAACAGTGGGATATGGTCCATTTGGTACTTCGCCCGAAACAGATGAGCATTCGTCAATTCTACTTTCAAACCATCAAACTCTATTACCGAACAACTTCAAGCCTGAGAAGTCACGGGTATATTTTGCGAAAATACGGATTTTCCGTGTGGAAACGAACTATGCGTGGGGCTCTGCATATCACCGGGCAATATATTCGACTTTGGATCCGAGGATAACATGAAAAAGAAAATTTTATTTGTTCAGCCCACCATCTATGATGATTTTGGCCGAGTAATCAAAAAGAAAAAGCTCTACTTTGTCGGCCTCGCCTATCCACTTCTTGCCGCAATGACTCCTTCCGATTGGGAAGTGGAAATCTGCCTAGAAACCATCGAAGAGATTCCCTACGATACCGATGCCTCGGTAATCGGAATCGGTGGAATGGGACAGGCGGTGAATAGGGGAAAGGATATTGCTCTCGAGTTTAAAAAACGCGGAAAGATAATTCTTATGGGCGGGCCCATGGTCAGTCTCGTACCGGAAATGGTGTATCGGTATTGTGATTCAGTGGTGGTAGGTGATGCTGAATCTGTATGGCTTACCGTTCTTCGGGATATTGAACAAGGCACACTCCTGAAACAGTATAAATACCAAATTGACACACTCTCAACGCCACTCCCGCGGTATGATCTTATACTCACCAAGAATATTGGCGATTTTCTTCCGGTACAGGCAGGGCGCGGATGTCCAAATTCCTGTGGCTTCTGCTCCATTTTTTGCATGTACCGCGGTAGATATCTTCGCCGGCCGATTCCCGAAGTTATTCGCGATATCCGGCATGTCAAATCGCTAGGCTTTAAGAAATTCCTCCTTCTTGATGACAATATTATTTCTGATCGGGACTATATGTTTGAACTTTGCGGAGAAATCGCCAAGTTAAACATGAAATGGATGTCTCAGTGTGCAATCGACCTTGCTCGTGACGAAGAACTGACATCTGCAGTCGTCAAAAGTGGCTGTTTTATGCTGAGTTTGGGGCTAGAAAGTATAACCCCGGAAAGTCTCGAGTTTCTTAATAAGTCATGGTGTAAACCGCAGGAGTATATAGGATTGATTGAAAAACTTACCGATGCAGGCATTGAAATCGCGTCGGAAATGATTGTCGGGGCCGATACGGATACCCGAGAATCACTCTGTGCCACTATTGATTTTATTAAAAAGAGCAGAATAACTTCGCCAAAATTTTATATCATGACCCCGATCCCAGGAACAGATCTGTTCAACTCCATGCTTAATCAGGAGAGGATTATCGAACCAAATTTCTTTGCCATAACCGCATCAAAAGCGGTGATTACTCATCCGAATCTTCGCACCGAGGAGATTGATGAACTTTTCTGGCATATATACGATGAATTGTATCGAATTCCGGTTATTCTTCGCCGATGCATTTTCCATCGAAGATTTTTTTCTGATCCGGCACGATTTCTGTTTGTTCTGGGGGTTAATCTTTTCTACGCGTATCAAATTCGTCGGAGAATTGCGCCAATTATCATGTAACAGTAGGACGTTCGGTGCGCAGCTTTTTGAGATAGGCAAGATACTCTTTTATGAAGAGTTTCGTTTCATGCTTCACAACCAACAAAAAGAGCTTCGATATCGGTTTCTGAAACTGTGTTATCTGCCGGTAGTTCACTGTACAGAGTCCCTTTTCGGTTGAAAGCGTGTATCCTCCTCCTACCGACACGACATGAGGAAGCATGCGACTTTCAGAGCTGAACTGTTCAAGTGCAAACTGAACCCGCTTCTCTTTTTGATTGAGTACGCGATTCATTATCATGCTCATACGAGTAATTGTATAGTCATAGTCGTACCGTATCCGGTCGACGGTGTCTCGCGGGTGAAGGTGTGTCATTTTCAGTGAAGTTTTACTTCCATAGCGGATAATGTGCTGAAATTCAAACAGTGATGCAAGGATCAAGCTATCGGATAAATCGGATGTTATCTGAAACGAAACGGTATACCCTTTTGAAGAAAATTCAATTACAGGATCAGAGGCACTTTCACCGCCGTATGCACTACTAACGGTGATTAACAGAAGCATTAGCAGGGTTCTCATTACTGTTCCACTGATAGGGTTTTTGAATTTTAAGATTCCGAAAACTACACCTGTAGAAATTCTCGGGAGACTCGAAAATTCGCGTAAAATGATAGATTTTGGAAATGAAATCAAGGGATAATACATTAAGAACGCTGCTAACCAACACGCATACTCGCGAACCAATATTCAAGCAATACACAATTCAGACAGAAAGCATACTGATATTTCAATAATCGAATGTTAAGATTTACAAACGCAGACAATCATATAAAACGTCATTATTTCTTTCACGCAACAGAACAGTATCAGTCCGAAAAATCATGGAATCTTCATCAGTTTAAAAGTACATCTCCACCGGAGGAATATCACTTCGCCACCTGAAAAGAAGTGCCATCCCCCTTCATTTTGACAAGATATGTTGAATGCAGAAAGTGAAATTCCGTAGATCTCAGAATCTGCCACGATGACGGTTCAAATTGGTACGGGGTATCATATTGCAGAACTACTTCGCGCGGCTCTGTCGGTTGATATAAATGGCTCAAAAGAGAAAGATGTGGATACAAAATGGATCCCATCGCTTTCGGCGGAATTGAGATTTGAACTGTAACCAGCATAGGGCATTCTCCACGGGGAGAATGCCCTAATTTTACTCGTTCGCTTCACGGATTACAGAATTCCCTCTTGCCGCATTTACGAAAATATGAATTACCAATGAAAGCAAGTATACGTCCGACGTCAGTCACAATCCGTTTTTCAAGATAGATATTTTACTTCACGATAATCTGCCGATTCAGCTCAATACCTGCTGTTTTGATTCGAGCTACATAGACACCTTTTGCCAGTGACGGATCAAGTGAAAACTCCATTTTGCCTGAAGATATTTTCGTTTCCGCATAGATCTGTCGGCCATTCACACTAAACAGTTGCAGCGATACAGTTCCAGGAATCGACGCAATCTGAATTTGATTCCCTACAAGAATGACAGACGGTTTTGCCACACTTTTTACCACTGTTGAAGAGACCGCATCCGTGGTAATCTTTGCCATTAGATTCAGTTCCGCCATTGATTGGTTCAAAAAATTCCCGTTTTACCGATGAGTTGTTGTCCCAGGTGCCGCTTTTGACCAGAGTTCCACGGGAATCTGCTGAGTTTGAAACATAGATTTCGTAGTTCGCGATTCGTCCATTTCCACTTCCATCCTGACGGGGGAGATACTCGAGAGCATTCAGAGAATAGGTCGAATCGATTGCAACTTTAATCTCGTGAGGGAATGGGTCATTTCCGGTTGACCATCGTGAATGCCA
>JAIFMU010000021.1 GCA_020048285.1 bacterium
CATACTGGCTCCATTCTGAAGACTATTCTGGCATATTTAATTCTAAATCGGGGGATTTTTGTAGGTCTGTACATAATGATAGCAAGCAAGGAGAGGCAATTACAAAAAAACCGACGAAATATACCATTGTTTTGGGGATTCAGCAATGTTTTTTTCGACCTGCAACATACTCACAATAAACAAACTATAATAAAACATTCTCAGATTATCGCTGAAACTCAAATGCCATTTTACAACAAACCACAGTGTAGCTACGCCAAAACGGCCACCTCGCGAGCGATCTCTTCAATAGATGTGGTACCGGATCGAAGAGCTTCGAACGCCGAGTCTTTCAATGTTCTAAAAGGCATTCCTTTCATGAATGCGCGCATTTCGACAATCGATTCATTTTTACTAATCATGGAACGAAGCTCTTCTGAAATAGGAAGGATTTCAAACAACCCAACACGACCTGAATATCCGGTCTGATTGCAATGTGAACAGCCGACTCCTCGATAGAGAGGCGTTTCTGTATCAAAGCCGATCCGCTCACGTAACTCTTCTGTTTTTGCCTGAACGCACGAACAGTGCGAACAGACTCTTCGTACCAACCTTTGCGCCACGACCATTGTTAATGATGATGAAACAAGGTACGAGTCTATTCCGATATCAATAAGACGGGTAATTGCTGAAAGCGAATCATTTGTGTGAAGAGTAGAAAGAACTAAGTGCCCCGTCAAGGAAGCCCGAATGGCAATTTCTGCGGTTTCCTTATCACGCATCTCCCCGACCATGATGACATTTGGATCTTGTCGCAAAAGCGTCCGAAGTAGATTCGCAAAGGTCATATCGATTTCAGGCTTCACCTGAGACTGGTTAATTCCGGGCATGTTGTATTCGATGGGATCTTCCACGGTGGAAATATTGATTCCCGGCTTTTTGAGGTGGTTGACCGCGCCATACAGTGTTGTTGACTTCCCACTACCCGTTGGCCCCGTTATGAGGACAATTCCATTTGGCTGTTCAATGGCTCGACGAAAAAGCTCTTGCTCATCAGGACTCATTCCAATAGATTCAAGAGAAAAATTAAAACTCTTTGTATCCAAGAGCCGAAGCACGACTTTCTCTCCAAAACCGGTAGGAAGGGTAGAGACGCGAATATCCATATCTCGTCCCTGTTCGGCAAAGCGAATTTTCCCATCCTGCGCTCGACGCTTTTCCGCAATATCCATGTGAGCCATAATCTTGATTCGTGAAACCAACTCAGAAACTCGTGCACTGGGAACGGTAACGATATTCTGAAGAACCCCATCAATACGAAAACGGACTTGCATTGCCTCTTCAAATGGCTCAAAGTGTATATCACTGGCACGACGACGAATTGCTTCCCAAAGAATATCAGTAACCATTGTAATTATGGCTTCGCGAGGGTTGAGAGAAAAGACTGGGCCAACATGCTTCTCCTTTACACTACTCCCCTCTCCATTGTCTTGAAGATCGTACTGTTTTACAATAAGAGGGAAAAGTGTGTCACGCTCGAGGAATTTCAGTTTAACCCGTTTGCCAATCAACATCTGAATTCGCTGAACCTTTTCCATATTATGCATCTCAGAGATCAGTAGAGTAAGAATGCCCTTTTCATCAATTGAAAATGGCAATATTCCTTCTTCGATAGCAATCGAGTAAGAAACAGACGAAAGTACGGAACGGGAAATTGTAACGTTTTCAAGATTGAGCACAGAGAAGTCCTTTGGATATAGAAGCAATCAAGGGCGGCAGCCCGAAAATATAACAAGATACTAAAGAGTGCTGTTCAGTATTACTAAGCGAATGAGAGATTGTATATTTTGATCTGTCAGTTCAATTTACTAACTTTTTGTAGTTGGAACGTTTCGGTTGGATGGACAAAGGGAACGGCGTGAGCCGTTCCCTGATTCGTTTAAATCAATATTAATCAACGTATACATTCTTAAGTTAATCACGAAGCATTACCGCACGGAACTGCCAGTGATCTGAACTTTTGCCGTTGTATTGATGTGGCGATTGGCGATCGACACGAGGTACGTCCCTGTGGAAAGAGTAGGAAGAGCCATCGTTGTTCCGCTGACAAGCCCTTGGAAAAGCACTCTTCCTTTGAGATCATGAATCCGCAAAGTCGTTCCGTGTGGCAACCATTCTGAAAACGTGAGTTGAGCGTTGCTGCTCGAAATAGTGAGTGAGCGTTTCGGATTCGAAGTATGGGGGATCACGCTCACGGTTGGACGAAATTGATCCGATTCCCAGTTTGGAGCATAGGTATTTAGCCAGTTCACAGTACCAGTGGGCAAGTTCTCTTTGAAAAGATGGTTCAAAGATACATCTAAATACCGCAGCTTTAGAGAAGAGACTCCCGTTGGGATATATCCAACGTTACAGAAAAACAAATTCAATGTGTCAAGAGACAATAAAGAGCCTAATGATTCAGGGAGTGAGTCGAACGGTGTGTATGCGAATGATATTGTTTTAAGATACTTGGCATTCCCTATTTCCAAATTATTTTTTTGAAAGTGCGTGGAACTGATTTTGAGAGTTTGTAAAAATGGCAACTTCCAAAATCCAGAGGGAAAAGAATCTATAATTATCCCATGATCAGGTAGGTAAGAACTATCAACCCCATTTATAAGTATTCTCCCTGATCCTTCAACTATAAAAGTTGAAAGCATCGACAGCTGAATTATCGTTTCTGGCAACCGAAGCAGGGCTTGTCCATATTCACTTGAACTGTCATTAAAAAACCTGAGTCCAGTTACGCGATTATTGTTTAGAGATCCGAATTCTACACCGTCGCCCCATACCCCATAAGGACGGGTCGTATCCCACTCCAGCCATGGGTTGAGTCTTGCCAGTTCCAGCAACACTAACGAATCCGTTTCACGCGATCCACCATAGTCAATGATTTGCCTTGTTGCCCAATCGCGGTCTGAAGAAACTTTATTCACATATTTCACCAGTTCCGGTTCCATGGTACGCATATCAAGTTTATTGCGACGTATGTCAAGATAGTCAAGTGAATCCAGTGACTGGATTTCGGTAGGAATAACGATAAGGCTACAAGACTTGAACTCGAGCCTATTAACTCTTCCTGATGTTTTATCTAAATAAACGCCACTCCACTGAGCCATTGGTTTATCTAATGTCCACGTAATTGTTGAGCCCTGTACAACAGGATTGTTCGCCTTAATCGACAAAAGTACGAGTGAATCACTCTCGCGAGATGATTCGGCATGGACAAGTGAAATGATACAGAGTAGCAGTACAAGTAAATGGTGCATTGGTTCCCCCACGATCAGTGATACAGTTTTCATTGGTTACAATATACAATACCTGCATTTCTCAATTCTATGAGCAAACAAATAACCATCGTTTATTGAACGATTTTGAAAAGGGAGCGAAAACACCCTTTTCTTATGCTTTTTTCGTTCAAAAATCCGTATTTTATTCAAAGCACAATAACCACTCCCCTTCTGACCTTTTTTGAACGGGTTTATGCGTTGAGAAATCTGTGAGTGTTTGGTTGATGACCAATTCCGATTTCTGACATATTCCATGCCACAACTCATAAAGTAGAACTTCGCCACCTGAATTTTTCAAAACAAGAACGTAGTCAAAATCTGAACAACAAAACCCGCAATAGCCGCGACACCCGCAAAGCATCCATAAACCCCATAACCCGCAAGCCCACCCAAAATGATTGTCCATAACATCCTACTCAAAAGTACCCCTTAAACAAAGCAGATTCCTACACGAAACGCGGTCATAACCCGCATTGCCCTCAAAAACATCAAAGCGGCCATATACGAATTTATGCACAAACCAATTTCTTTTCAAACTAGAAATGTTAACTGCTGTCTTTTCCTCTTCAATACAAGCTCATCAGCTAAACCACAATAATTTCACCTAACCTGAATAACCTACATAAGAGACATAATCATTAACCATTTCTCTCAATTCAGCTGCAATTACAATACCAGCCCCCATTGCACTCAATGCCAGCAAAAAGGCAATAACTCCGGTATATTCTCCACTCTGATCATGAACCAGCAGTAATTTTTCATTACAGCACCAATATTTCCGGCCGAATATTTAAAGTGTGCACCAGACATTATAAAAAGCTCCATTCTCTGCCCACGAGTGATTATTCAACAATGTACCAATCAAAAACACCTGCACAATGCACTCTAAACCCGCATAACCCACACTGCCCGCACAACTCTAAGCTCCATTTTTAAGCACTTACTATTGATAGAATACTACTCAATTTTTCGAATACCCCCTTCACCTTAAGTGTTGAACCATACACAGACCGCATTGCGGATTATGCATGCAATGACCGCATGCATAATCCATTGGCCAGAGTATATCCTATGATTATAAAGAACACTTCACGATGCCCTTTTACAGCATTTGATCATGTAAGAGGTAACTACACCAATAATCGTGCAATCCAAGACAAACCCCGCAAAAACAGCATTGCGGGCAACGCGTCCAATTCTATTGCACATCAATGACCGACCTCGAACTTCAATATGTTCATTCAATCAGACGACTTACAATTCTCGAATAAAACAAAGCGCAGTGGGAATAATCCAGCAGGAAATAACGTTAGTAGTTTATTACATTTACAGCGCAACAATGACTACCATTACAATAATTAGTGGAGTTGCTATGAAAGGGAACAGAGCGACGAGAAGAAGTGCCATAGTGAGAAGTAAGCGAATAGCTCGACGAAAAGCGGGGAGCGCGGGAATTACCCGCACTCCCCGCATGATTAAAATCTGGTAAAGACTACAAAATTTTACCAATCTCTGCTTCAACAGCCTCAATAAACTTTGAGACCATTTCATTTTCAATATCGGTATTTTTTAGTTTCTTCTTGCGGTGAAGAGTTAGCGCTAAGGTTACTCTCTCCAACTTTTCAAGAAGGTTTTCATCTATGCGGATAGTTTTTTTGATTTTAACTATCTTGAGTTCATTGCGGGCAAGAGAAGCTTTAACCGCATTGCTTGCAACAACAGGCAGGTCGCTCAGCGCATGACGTTCCGTACGAGAGACAGCCGCCTCCATTCGATTTTGGCCCGTTGACTTCAACATATCAAGTTTACTTTTGGAATTCATGCCATTCTCCCTTGTATCTCTTTTACTAATTTTCTATAGTCAATCGCACCAGTATGGTTCCGGTTATACCCTGTCATTGTCAAGTGCATCAATTGAGATTCGGCAAAGGCAACCGATCGACGAATATGCGTATCAAAAGGAATATCAGGATAATGTCCTTCGACCAGGCTTTTTACAACACCTGCGAGATTTGACTTTGAAGTCATAGTATAAAGAATTCCCAAAGGCGATGTTTCTGCACCATCAAGGGTAAGTAAATGTATTTCTTCAAAAAGCTCATTGAGCCCAAGAATATCCATCGCTTCAGCTTTCATTGGAACGATAAACCGATCAGATGCAGTGACAGCAATTTCAAAGAGGGGAGAGAGGCGCGGAGGACAATCAATTATACAATAATCATATTCAAAATTTGCAATTTTATCTTTTAACGCGCGGATGCGCTTCTTGCGGGCAATGCCCGCCATTGCCTGTTCTGTTTTTTCTAAGCTATTTAACGATGGCAAAAGGTGGTATATTCCGGTGGTTCTTTCATTAATATTCCAGTGGGCCCTGCTGCTTGGGGATCCATATCAATGAGCAAAACAGTTGCGCCATCATCTGCCAAACAGGCCGAAAGATTCATTGCAGTAGTGGACTTTCCGACACCACCTTTATTGTTAGTAATTGCAATTGTTATCATAGAGAATTTCCTTTCAATTTGCGGGCATTGCCGGTTTTGCACTTAATGATTCCAAATATACTCCATGGAATCAACGCGTGCAATGCATTTTAAGATTTCAACACCCGCAACACGGGTTTTGCGGGTGTTTCGATTCAAGACCGCGTCACTACTTTTTCCACAGTGTAGCAATCACAGTGGGGACCTGCTCGGAAATCATTGAAAAGCGACTTTGGCAACTTTGGAATTTAATAAGTCTACGGGTGGCGGTCACATCGAAAGGGAAATTCTAATTGAAGAAGATAAACAAGGTGAGAAGAATTTAAAAATCCAATTCCTTGGCAAATTCGAGGATCGCCTGTTTCCGCGCCATATCATCTGAAAAGAAAAGCATTGTTTCCTTAATTTTTGAAATTCTCTCTTGCTGAACATCAATTGTTAAGTCGCAAAACTGTTCCTCAAGCATAGCGAAGTGGCGCGACTCTTCCTGAACTTTTTTACGCTCCGCAAGGCGACGCTCAACTTCTGGCGATGTTTTAATAATTGCTGATTTAACAGTCTTCTTTGGACGATTGTAAAAATCATCGGCATCATTCTTCATGTAAGAGAAAAGACAATTGGCAAAGTCAGATTTAAGTCGCCCTTTTTCCTCGAGATTTTTGACTTTTTTGTAATAGTATGCAATAAACTCTTCAGAATGCTGAGTTTCGATTAACGCCCTATCTTTTGGTAGGATGCCATCGAGTAATGGATTAGGCTTTACTATTTCATAATCAGCCGTCACAGGCGGAATAGTAAAATCTAGTACACCTTGTTCACCGATTGAACCATCGGTTTGTGCAACTGCATCAACCGTCATAATATCCGAGAAAACAAGAGCGGTTACAATT
>JAIFMU010000271.1 GCA_020048285.1 bacterium
ACCGCAGAATCTTCGCGATATGGCTGATGTAATGGAACAGTTTGCCATTAGTCACGCTCACTTTTCAACGCGGCAAAATGTTCAGATGCACGGTGTTCCGGCAAAAGATGTAGCTAATACGATTCGTGCATTCAATGCCCGCGGACTCAATTTCCGCGGCGGCGGCGGAAACACTTTTCGCAATGTCGCAACATCTCCCCTTTCTGGTATTTCAGAAACCGAAACATTTGACACAATACCTCATACCTACGGCGTGTGGAACTGGGTCTACTTCTACGAAAAAGCATACAATTTCGGCCGCAAATTCAAACTAGGATTTACATCTGAAGAGAAAGATGACAGCAATGCCGGCATTCAGGATCTTGGCTTTGTAGCAAAGATAAAGGATGGTCAACGCGGATTTCGTGTTTGGGGTGGTGGAGGAATGGGGCGCGGTGCATCTCTTTGTGCAGAACTTTTCGAATTCCTTCCAGAAAAAGATATTCTCCGCGTTTCTCAAGCTATGATCGACCTCTTCTTCGACCACGGCGATCGCGAAAATCGCGGACAAGCTCGCCTTCGCTTTGTTCTTCAGAAATTAGGAGAAACGGCTTTTAAAGAGTTGTTCATGAGTTATTACATCAAAGCGGATGCTCCTGATTTTGTTTATAGTGCAATCGATTACCTGCCACGAGTTGCGGCGCTGAAAACATTTACAGACACCAACGATTCTGATGATTTCAAAAACTGGTGCATCAGAACTGTTTCTCCGACAAAATTTGGCGATGATATCATTTCTGTGCGCTTGTTTATTCGCCGTGGCAACTTTGCCGCAACAGATTTCCGCAATCTTGCAACGATCCTCGATTCAATCGGTTCCGATGGCATTCGTCTTACGATTGAACAGGATGGAATCATTCCACTTGTTCATCGTTCAGCGCTTCCAACACTCTATGCACAACTTCGGGATCAACTTGCAGATCAAGCAGTAACGGATGGCAAATTCAATCGCCACGTGGTTTCTTGTATCGGTGCAGCAGAGTGTCCTATTGGGATTCTCAAGTCGCCAATTACCGCCGAAGCAGTTGCGGAATCACTTGACGATCTCTTTGAATCTCACGAAGATCTTCGCAGTGAACTCTATCACTCGATTCTCGACGGGATAAACATTTCCGGATGTGCCTCTTCTTGTGGATTGAATTTGGTGGCAGGAATTGGTTTCCACGGACAAAAAAAGAAGATCAACGGTGAACTTCTCGAACTGTATCAAGTCCATATTGGCGGAAGAATCAATGAATTGGCTGAGCATCTTTTAGCAAAAACTGATGAATCGTGGCTTGTTGAATCAAGTGCAACGCCTGATTTCGTAGCGGCTATTGTTTCTGACTACATCGTATCCTATCGAACGGGTAAAAAAGAGACACTGCGAGAATATATGGTATCCCAGCGCGACTCATTTGACCCGCGAAAGTACGGTAGTTTGGAAATATAAATGAGCAATGCCGATCTTCACCGATCGGCAATTTTTTTCATAATGCGGTAAACTCTCGAATTTCAGATAATTACAGTTAGATTTCGCTAACTAATCTGATAAAAAAAACGTTGACCAAACGGTGTGGAACTTTGTATTATTAGACCATTCCGGAGGAGCCGGAGAACAATAAACCATATGTAAGGAGTGTGCAATGGCGCATACAATTACCGATGCTTGTCTTGCTTGCGGCGCATGTGCTGCTGAATGTCCAGTAGAAGCAATTAGTGAAGGCGATCCAAAGTACCTCATCGACGCAGACATCTGTACCGATTGTGGAGCTTGTGTTGAAGTTTGTCCTGCAGATTGTATCGAAGCATAATCGTTTTGATAATAATACAAAAGGTGTTTCAGGTAACTGAGACGCCTTTTTTCATTTGTGGCTTTCGAATGTGTATAATTACTTCAAGCCTTTACTCGTTAAAAATGGAGCATATTTTTTATCTTCTCCCATAATATGTTCAGTAACCCATTTTTTGATAAAACTGGTTAATTCGAGTGAAAGAACCGGCTGTCCCTGTGCTAATCGCGATTGAACAGATGTTACTTCTTCAATAAATTTAGCATGCTCTTTCTTGTGACTCGCTGCATTAGGATATTTATACAAATCAAAGTACTTCTCCTCTGTCTTAAAATGTGTAACAGTATATTGAGCCATTGCGGTCAGTAGCTCTTTCATCGCTGATTTATTGTCCTTCTGAAGATGATCATAAAATGTATTGATCATTCCTATCAACTTTTTGTGTTGCTCATCAATTTCCTTAATACCGACACTAAGCGACTCACTCCAATGCATAAATTCCATAGGTTACTCCTTTAAAATGTTTTACAACATGGTACCACATAATGATCTATAATATCAAGCTATTTTAACAAAAAAGGATGTCATAGTAACCATGACATCCTTCGATCTAGATTTCTCGCTAATCACTATTCATTTATTATGAAAGTATACTCCTGGCAATCTTTTCCGCGAGGACGACCACCATTACCGCTGAGAAAATCGGAAGTTTCTAACTGGTACGTGAGAGGTTTTCCTTTTACGATTCCCTTCTCGGCGAACTGAACCTTGAACAACAACCGCGCTTTACCTGCCAAACGATCCGTTTTGTCATCGAGTTGGACAAATCCCATCGATTCAAATCCGGTCTTACTCGAAAACCAGTATGAATCAAATGATTCATAGGTAAGAGATTGATTACCCAATGCTTCAAGGGCTGTAATAAACTGATCACGACCGTCTACTGTCACTTCTAGAAAATAGGATTTCCCCGAATTATAGTCTAAAGACAACGTGCGGTTTACAAGTGGGAACACAACGTCAAATTTATCCACCGATGGATCAAATTTCAATGGCTTTCCACTCACCTCGTACAGTTTTGCCCCCGTTTGAATTGGTCGTTTGTTCGCCCAAATATTTGGAATTCCTTGAAGCTTGGAGTGATAGCGAACAATATTGGTGGTATTTGCAATAAAGCCATCACTAGCGGTATAATCACAATAGATACGAAACTTCACCGAAAGTAACTGCAAAAGACCGTCCAATTGTCCCGCATAAACACTCACGGCTTCCCCTTGACCCGTCGCAAGAAGTTGATTGATCTCCTTCTCCTGATCTTTAACAGGAAGTGAAGCAAGCCCTTCAATTATGCCTAGAAACTCCTGTTTATTCGCAGGAAATCCCCACTCTTCGGGATTGATATCTAATCCTAATTGAGCGAGTGTGGAACTCCAGTTTTCGGGAATTGCAGGAGAATTGCGCACCACGGAATCGGGAATGAGAATTTTCATTTCAAAAATTTGCATCGAATCGTCAGACATCACTTCTGCCAAAGGTGACACAATCCACTTGTCGAGCGACTGGGAATCCAAAACGGCCTCTTCTCCATAGAGATCCTGAACGATCTGCCATGAAACACCCCATTTGATTGTTGCCGGATTAACCGCTTTGCCCGCAAAGTGAGTGCGCAGTGTTATCGTGTCACCAGGCGCCATTTCCGTTTCAACAATGGTAAAAGAGAGTGCGCGTGCAAACTCGCCATCGACTTTGGAATAATCGCGATCAAATTCATTACAACTGGCTAAAAAGAGAGCCAATACAAGAGTTATTACTATTCGTTTCATTTTTTCTCCTTAAAACTCTAAGCTCATCCCAATAGCGGGAATGATTGGCATTGTGAAAAACTTTTGATCAATATAAAAATCATCCCAATCCGGTGATTCTGGACTTGCGTAGAGCGCAAAGGCTGCGTTCTGAATATCAGCATAGGCTGTCAAAATTGCTCGCTTGAAAATGAATTTCTTCTCCGCGCGGAAGTCAAACTGAAAAAATGGATCAAGCCGTTCAGAATTGAGTAGCCCGTACTCAGGTTGAATAAAGTGATCGTCTCCGTTTTCATTCTTGTTATTCACCACCGGAGTAGTCGGATTTCCTGTCACGTAGCGCAAACGTCCGCCCAACTCCCAGTTTTTACGTAGTTTGAACGATCCTACTAACTGTATGTTGTGAGTTTGATCCTTTTGAAAAAGAGCCCAATCGTTTGATTTAGGATCCCACCGTTCACTGCGAGCAAGCGTATAAGCAAGCCATCCGAAGAATCGTTCTCCTTGATAATGACGAAGCATCAGTTCCATACCAAAAGTGCGGCCTTTTCCATCGTCATAAAAGTTTTTGCTCTCTTTGCCATCGCGCTTGACATCATCAGATGTTGCCTGACGGGGTATATCACACTGACTGTTAAAATAGCCCTGAAGATCAAGCGAAATCAGATCGGTTATTTTCCATTCGTAGCCACTCACATAGTGTGCCGCTTTTGTGGAAAGAAGCTTTGGATTTCCCCAACGCGGGTGAGTCGCCTGGCCTTGTGGCTGTGGTTCCTGGTTATAGGTTCCAATTGCCCCTTTTACAAGATGATTTTCGTTCAGTTTGAACCGACCGTTCAAACGAACCGAGGGATCTGCGGCAAACCGTTTATGATTCCAATCGCCGTAGTTGGTGAACTCCGGAACCAAACCGCCATCATAGTCGAGGTGATGGTAATAATCATAGCGAATCCCTGGAATCAACTGAAGCCGATCGTTCGGTTGCCATTCGAGATTGACATAGCCACCGAGTTGAGCATATTCCCAATCGTTTATGACATCTTTGCTAATCGCATCTCCAGTATTGATATTGAGCGTCAAATCGATATTTCCAGCATACCCATCGAATCCACTGTTCACGGTCATCTTGTCGTTGGCTTTCCAAGCGAGATTGTTACTGAACTGAACGCCATCTGACCTCAGTTTCTGCTGGAAAAATCCAAAGACTGACGTATTAAATATTTGATTGGTGTAAAATGCAGAAAAACGATTTTTCAATCGGTCGCCAATATTCGCCTCGTATGATGCTCCCGATAGATTAAAAGACAAACGCTGTTTCACACTGTTTGTTTCACCTCCCAGTTCATCGCTGCCGAGATTGGTGTCTTCAAAGAGAACTCCCAGTGAATCATAGGAACCGAAGTAGGTCATCGAGATTCGATGATCTTTTGACGGAGTTACATCCAAACGAGCAGTTGCATCGCGATAGATTGGCACAATGGTGGTCCCAAAGTTCTCACCACGAGACTCTTCGACAGCGTCTTGGACAACTTGAAGCAGTTCACCAAAATGTGATCGCCGCGCCGTGGCCATAAAGGAGACTTTGTCTTTATAAATCGGGCCTTCGACTCGCGCAGATGCATCGAGCGTGCTGAGATCGACCTTTCCATGATAGCGATCCTGCGCAGGATTCTTTGATTTTAGATCAACCACCCCACCAATCGCGTTACCGTAAGAGGTCCCAAATCCCCCAGGATAGAAATCAAGACTCGCCAATCCATCCGCATTATAAGTCGATTTTAATCCACCAAAGTGATAGAGCAAGGGAATATTTATCCCGTCGAGACTAAATTTCGAGTCATAGGTATAGGCACCGCGAATTACCACTTCCCCACTGGCAAACGAGGGACGTGCCACACCGGGCATCGCCTGAACTACCTTAACCGCATCGCCGCCGAGGCCTGCCACTTTTTTAATTTCGTTCACCGTGATCTGACGGCGAGAAACCTCTTTCTCTTCTCCGGTGTAATAAGATGTAACCGCTTGAATTGATCATTTCTCGAGTTTCGAGAATTTCGTAGCCTGTTTGAGGTATTCGGAAAAGTATTTCTCCCGACGGAAGTGATTTAAATGAAAAACGCCCTAATGAATCGGTGGTGGTGACCAATATGCCGTTATCCAACGATTGTCCTTCAAATTCGCCAATTTTTTCGAGATAACGGTCGAAGGGAACTTGTAATCCTGTGTACTCTTTCCCCACAAATACAGCCGCCACTTGAACATCCGCAAGAGGTGTCCGCGTACCTTTTTCGCGAAGTTCGCCCTGACAGTTGACATACTCTTCGAGCTTGGAAACCACTTCATCGATGGAGAACTTGTATTCGTATTCGATATAGACAGCCACAGGTTTTCCACCAGCTTGAGCAGGTGTAAACACAAATTTCTTTGATGCTTCCAGAGAAGAACTATCTAAAATCGGATGTATTCCACCAATAACGGTAGTCGATTCCACTGCCCCGGTTTCATTCACCAAAAGATTGAGTCGAACAACACCTTCAACTCCTGCTTTCTGAAGTGAATCTGGGTAGACTGCATCGACAAAACCGGTCTGTACGGGCATTTTTTCAAGAGCATTTTCTGGCGCTTGTTCAACCGCAGTCGGATCGAGTGCGATTTCATCATCGATCAATTCTATTTCACCAGGATCTTGAGCGGTAAGCATCACCGCTGTCGAGAGAAAGAGTACCTGTTTTTTCATGTTTAATCCTTTATTTATATTCTCATACAAGAATGATTTGTAGTGAACTTCATCCACCCATTTTCTCATGCACACATTTTTTTGTTGTTGCGGTCAGGTCAGAACGATACCAAAATGTGAAAGCAGATCCACGGCTGAACTGATTGAAAATTTTGCGCCGGAAACTCGATTTGATCGAAGGTCAATATTCAACTCTTCCACATCGCGAAAATCAGCCTGTTCAACATTGCAGTTGAGAAATCGCGATTCACGACAATCACAGCCGGAAAAAAGTGATCCCGCCAAATTTGCCCGAGAAAATTCACAGCGAAAAAGATCTGATTTTCCGAAATCTGTTTTTTTCATCTCCACAGAATCGAACATGCACGAGTCGAGTCGGCAGTTTGAAAACCGTACAGACAACGTTTCTTGAGCAAAATCACCGAAATTGATTCCCACCAATTTGCACGAATCAAAGTGGCAACTGTTCAACCCCGCATTGGCAATTTTCACTCCGGCGAAAGAACAGCCCACAAATCGGCACTCGACAAAGGTCGTTTTAGAAAGGTTCATACCGGCAAAATCAATCCGGTCAAAGTGACACTGTTCATACAGATCTGCGATGCTACCAGTAAGTTCACTGATCGTTTCGTCGGTAACGCTTTCAAATCGAGCCATGGAAAATCCTTGCTATCTTTTTTGCCCGTTCAGGCTATTTTTTCAAATTTAACCGGAATAATAATCCACACCGCCACCGGCGTATCACCGCGCATAGCGGGAACAAATTCCATAAGGAAACAAGCCTTGAGAGCTGATTCGGCGGAACCAAATCCCAAATCATTCTGAGCGACGGCCTGTTTTACAAGGCCATCAACATCGACGAGAACCTTCACTTTGATCGTCCCAACAACGTTGTTAGCCTTGATTTCCGGAGTTATTTCGGCTTGTACTCGTTTTTTGAATGACGGTGATTGAGTCACCGTCACCGTAGAAACAACTTCGCCTTTGATATCGCCGTTACCCTTGAGATCTTTTTTAGTCGCTTTTGTATCGTCAAATGCCTTGTTTGTGGTATTTCCTAGTTTTCCCACAACCGCATCGCTCATAGAACCGCCGGTACCCAATCCTTTTGAATAGACCTGTTTTACCCCGTAGACTTGTCGGGGGGCTGGTTTTTCAACCGACTTTTCTTCGATCTTGGTCTCTTTGGCTTTCATCTCCACCGGTTTGGTTAGATCGATGACCTTTGGCTCAATCGGTTTCGGTTTTTCCACTTTTGGCTTAATTGGTTCGACCTTTTTTTTCGGAGCATTGATTTCAAAGCGGGTTTCTATTTTTCGTACCATCTTTTCAATTGGTTT
>JAIFMU010000089.1 GCA_020048285.1 bacterium
TTAAAATACATCATGCAGATCCATATTTGGCAGTCTGCTTAATAAATATACACATGTGCAAAAATGTAAGTGGTTGAGAAAATCTATAAATGGCACTGTCGTATCGGTGAAAACCACATTTTGGTACTAAGCGCAAACCGCTCCAAAAATTTTCGGCCTTTTCAGATTGAAAAATGGGTTTCACCTTCGTGACGTGGCCATTTTAAACTCAAATGATCTCGCCACAAAAATGTCGTGCCCATTTTAAACTCAAATGAGCTCGCCAGAAAAATGTCGTGGCCATTTTAAACTCAAATGATCTCGCCATAAAAATGTTTTGGTCATTTTAAACTCAAATGATCTCGCCATAAAAATGTTTTGGTCATTTTAAACTCAAATGAGCTCGCCATAAAAATGTCGTGGTCATTTTAAACTCAAATGATTCACATACTCATGGAAATAAATCCCAAAACTGATCCGACTGCCTGTTCGACCCGCTGAATGCGCGGGCCCAATGTGGTGGTGATCGCTCCGTGGTGTGCAAAGAGTTCCACTTCGTACGGAATAAATCCCCCTTCGGGACCAATGATAATCGTATAGGCCCGGCCTTGTTTCACGGAAAGTTTTTGTGCTGATTCCGCAGGATGGAAGAGGTGAACCTCTGTCCCCATGGCGATTGATGGAAAACTATCTTCCACAAAGGGTTTGAAACTTTTGTGCACTGTCACCGTGGGTGCCATGGTATCTCTCGTCTGCATCAATCCATCGAGAACAATTTCGTCCAATCCTTCGGCGGTGAGAAATGGCGTGGACCAGTAACTTTTATCAACCCGCCAGCTCTTAATGAGATGGATCTCTTTCACTCCCATGACAACTGCTGTGTGCAACAGCTTGCGAAATGATTTGGGGCGCGGCATGGCGACGATCAGTTTCACCGGAAGCGGCGGCGGCGGGGGAGAGGTCAGTTCCGGGCGAATAAGTATGCGCTCAGCGTTTTCAGAAATGATCTCCGCTGTTCCCATCAACCCTTGGCGAACACCGCATTTGATTCTATCGCTTTTTGTCAGTTTGAGAATTTCGCGAATGTGCGTGCAGCGATAATCGGTGAGTTCCACGGTGCCATCCGATTGCAGTTCAGCCTGAGAAAAGAGAATACAGTTCATAGTTGTTTCCGGGGATAATTGTTACGCCGGAAAATAGAACACTTCCTTTCTGTGAAGGAACATTTTACTGTTTGCTAGGGCTGAAACGGGAACAATGTGAATCGCGCAAACAGCGATTGCCTATGAAACATTTGTTTCTGGCGTTTTTACCTGCCGTGGCAGAAACCATATTCCCGTCCTAACATTCGAATTATAGCGAGGATGGCGCACAATGTTGATACTCCTTTCCCCGGCGAAACTCCAGCAGTTTGATCGCCCGCTGTTTGATTCACTTCGCAATCAAACTTTTGCCGAAACCAGTGGCGCCATAGCCCGAACCTTTGCGGACAAATCGGTGGCAGAGATTGCGTCACTGATGAAAATCAGCGAAGAAAAAGCTGAAGAAGTGCGTTCACAATTTCAATCATTTGAAAATTCCGTACCGGTTGCCGCGGGGCTTTCTGTGTACAATGGCCCCGCCTTTACTGCGCTGAACCCGTTTGACTTTTCGGCGGAGGAGAAGAAACGGTGTGCGCGTCAACTGTTGATTCTTTCGGGACTGTACGGGATTGTTCACGCCGACTCAGCCATTGTTCCCTATCGTTTGGAAATCGGACTTTCGGGAACCGTAGGCGATCAGAAAAATCTCTACGCACTTTGGAAACCGCTAGTTACTTCCTACATCGACACTTATTGCCGCGAACAGAACGCAAACGCGATTGTGAACTGCGCTTCCGGCGAATATGCCAAGGCGGTTGATTTCAAATCGCTTTCAGTTCCGGTGATCACCGTTGATTTTCGTGAAATGAAAGGGGAGAAAGCGGTGTCGGTCTCTTCGTTTGCTAAGCAGGCTCGCGGTTCTATGGCGCGATGGATTATTGTGAACAATCCTCGGACCTTCGATGATCTTCGCCGGTTTTCAGAAAACGGCTACCGCTTTTCACCGGACCACTCCACCGATTCGTTGTTCTGTTTTGTGCGATAAGAACATTTCACTGTCGTGTGTGCTGTGAAAGACGAGTATAATTTCTATCTCTTTGGTTAGAAAAATCGTTTTAGTACCACATCATCAATGGAAATGGTTGCCTTTTCCACTTCGCGGGGAACAAAGGCAAGAAATGCCGAAGGATCGTCATCGCGCGCCATAAAGAGCGTATCGGAATAGGTAGTCCACACCGTATCCAATCGTTTTAAGCGCGTACCGTAATCACCCCACGGTGCGCGCCCTTCCTGAAGAAGAACATACAACTGCTGATCTGGTTTGGAACATTTCGCTCGGAACGAAAGGACGTAGGCACTTCCTTTTTTGAGTGGGATTCCAAACTGATTCACATTAAACATCCACGATTCCTGAGGGATCGAACCGCATTGCAGCAATCCATATCCACCGTTTGCCGTATCGACGCGAAATGAGTTTGTCGTTGTCGTATCGGCAATTGCGAGATTCCAGTCGTTGGCTCGCATGGAAAAATCGCCGTTTTTGATAAGGTTTCTTTCCGGATCGAAACTGATTCTAAACCGCTTGCTGATAGAAAAACAGCGCGGGTCTTCATCGTTCGTGATACGAACGCGGCATGAATCGGAAGAAAAGTTATACACGCTTTTCCAAAAATAGATTCCTTCGTTTTTGACACTCTTTTCTATGGGAATCCACGTAGTTCCGTTATTCAAACTCAGGTCGATCGAAACGGTGGCAATTTTTCCGGAGTAGTTCCACTGAAATTCTGCGGGGCTTTCTCCGCTCAAGTATTCCGGAATCAGTGTATCTAACACGGTGATCGTTCGCGGCGTATTGTCCGTGCGCGAACTCCACACTTTCACCACTGTTTTGTTTGAGTAGGGCGTGAGATTTTCCCGGCTGTCCACGCCCCGCACCTGATACTGCATGGTGAGTACCGAATCCCGGCTGAACAGTTCATCGGGAAGAGTATCGATATAGAACGAATCGGTGCAGAGTTCCTCACTGATCTGAACCGGCACAGCACCGCTTTGATTTGCCAGTTTGCGATACACAAAGTACCCTTCCATATCTGATCCGGTCATTTTGCGCCACGACACGGTTACGGTACCGTGAATGGTATCAAAAACGGTGGTCACTCCCGTGGGAAAGATATTTCTGCTCAAATGGATAGGATCGATTTCGGCGGTGTCTCCCACCTGCACCGCAATATCAAATACGGTCTGCATTGAGTATCCATAGGCCTGACAACTCACGGCATACCCTGTTTTGGCGGGGATTCGGGAGATCACGAAGTTCCCGTTGCTGTCCGTGTGGGCATCGAAAGATGTTCCCGGGATGTAGACCAGAATTCCCTGGCGATTCTTTTCGTCGGTAATGATCTGCCCGCGGATTGCTCCGGGTGCATAGAGCGTATCGGCGTCGAGAAGCGTGTTTGAGTTGTTGGTGTGCTGTACATTTTGGCGCACCGCAAAGAGTGAGTCCTTGTAGTTCGATTCCAGATCGTACACGCCGCCGGTAATGCTGTCAAAGGTGAATACGCCGTTGATATCCGAATAGGTACTGTCTACGGCATTGCGATGCACCGAGTCGCCGTTGTCGCGATAGATTTTTACCACCGTGTTTGCCACTGGTTTTCCCGTGTTGGAAACGACAATTCCCGTGATAATATCCACATCGCTGCTGGTTCCGGCGACAGAATTTTTCCCGCAGGAAATAATCAGTACGAGAAAGGCCAAGAGAGTTACCAGTTTCATTCTACACTCCTTGTATATGGGTAGAGATGGATTGCTAATTGATAGAGATTGTCCGCTGTTTCGGTATCATTTTGAGCGATCGCCCGTATTTCGTGCTTAAGAGCAGTAATGCGCTCTTCGATCTGATCAAAAGCCGTTTTTGACACGGTGACAGTCATGGTGGTAATTTTTTGAGGAGCTACATTGCCGTCCTGAACCACTTCGCTGCTCTGTTTCAGTGTCTTTTCCTGAAAGCGCTTGAGAATTGCCCGTTCGATGTCCGATCCGTTGGAAATGATCGCATCTGCCGGTTTGAAAAATCCCGCTTCGTTGCGCTGGATCAATTTCAGTTCTTGAAGTAGTGCCACCGATTGTTTTAGTTTTGGCAAAGTGAGCGGAACCGCCATACGCTGTTGAATAATCTCGAAATTCGTTCCATCAAAATCGACCAGATCTGTCATGGCCCGCACCACCGAATGGTACCACTCGCTGTAAAACGCATCCATGCCGACAGTCAACTCTTTTGCTTTCATGCGGTTTGACTTGAGCAGCAGTTGAAATGCCGTTTCCCGTTCGTCCGCTGTGCGCGCTTGGGTGTAGTTCACCATATTGCAGAAATAGGAAAACTCGTCGTTGCTCAGACCGAGAAGATCGCGGAACCGGTCGAGAATGGTGGAACCGATTCTCACGCGCCCCTGAATCACATTGTTGAAATATCCCTTAGAGTTTTTCTGGCCCAGCACATAGCAGATATAGGTGTTGGTAAACCCTTCATCGCACTCTTTGCGCGCCAGTCGATAGTCCCGCAGATAGGTGCGGGCATCGGTATATTGGTAGATATCTGGTGATATTGTATTCATATTGGCAATATACTGAAGAAACAGACACGGTGCTAAAATTTATTTGTTTTAATTGGGGATAGTTTGGCTTTTTAGTTCTATTTGCAAATAGAAAGGTGCTAAAATATCAATTGTAAAATGTTTTCGTTGAGTTGAGGAAATATCCGTTCATTTAGAAATGTACATACAGAATATAGATGCGGAGTGAATTAAATGTACGCATCTGGAACCTGAGCTTGTCGAAGGATCCGTAGATATAGGCGGTTCGACGAGCTCACCGACCATATTACAAAAGAGATCTATTTCACAACGGAGCCATACTACGCCGTCACTGGGTACTATGGCGAAGATTCACGGGTGCTCGTTCTATCCTTTGGCGTGTAAGTGGTATACTCTTTGGACATGCCCGATTGTAGGGCGAAATGGGTGGTTGACTTTTGAACTATGGGTGATAAAACTCAGGTGAACGAACGTCCACCTGAGTAGTAGGAGTAGATTGTCCGATTGGTTTTGTTGCAGTCAAAAGTTCGATCTCGGCATGTACTCGGTCCGGTTCTTTTTCTGATGATGTTGGATAGGGAAGATCGTATCGCGACGAAAGTTCGGGATGCTCTTTCCAAATTTTCAGTGCCGCTTTATGCATCTGCACCATGATGTCGTAGATTTTATTGAAATGTTCAATCCGCTGGAGCGTCAGCAAATTGCGGGTCGTCATATACCCTTCCTGCGCTTCACGGGCAGCACTCAGCCCCGATGTCAATGTGGTAAATTGTGTAATGAGGCTCTCCTTACACCCGGCACCGATGATCTGCGCTTTTACTGTGGTAATAACTTTACTTACGGTGAGCGCTTTTTTGATAAACGGATCAATGGTGGATCGCAAGCTACTGATTATGTTGCCGCCAATTTGATTCTGCATGTGCTGATCGTTGCGAAATGCCAGTTCGATATAGTAGTTGATATCACTGTGACAGGCAATCGTCTTTGCGATCATATCATTCAGCTTTGCCGTAAAGCGAGCCTGCTCCTGACGAACATAGGCATCATCGGGCATTTTGTACCCCTCGTCAATAAGGTCTTTAAAAATGAGGCCGGTATCCTCTTTAAATACGGCGGGTGATTTTTCGATAAATTGATCTTCGTCCTGTTCATATTGCCCGAGAAAGTATACTGCCCGAGCGATAAGTTTGCTGTCATTCACACTGTATGTTCTGGTTGCTATTAAGCCGGACTGCAAATATGATCCCGCATGATGTATATTTCATACATGGAAAAAATTGATTTAAAAACAGCGACAGTTGAGGTGAGA
>JAIFMU010000224.1 GCA_020048285.1 bacterium
AGTGATCAAGCGAATTGCATATGGATTTCGCGACTTTGAGTTTTTCATACTCAAGATAAAAACGGCGTTCCACCTGAAAGCGTGAAGAACCTTTTTTTCTGGTACCGTGAGGCATTTGTTTCAGACAGCTTTGCAGTAACTTCCCAAAACGGTGACGGGAAATTTTTCTGCAATACTGTTGATTGCTCGTGCAACTGGTTCATCGAGATGAGAACCTTCGATATCGATAAAGAAATGGTACTTACCCATGGTTTCGCGGGTTGGTCGCGAAATTATTGAGGTAATGTTGATATTTTCACGAGTGAATGCCGCGGTGATCGAGTTGAGAATCCCCGAATGGTCGCGGTCATCGCGAATGATCAGTGAACATTTCGAAGGGCAGGTGCAGGTGGTATAGTCACCTCGTCCTCGGCGAATAATCCAGAATCTCGTTTCATTGTGAACGAGATCGCTCACCATTTCGATTTTCGTACCCGCATCGGTAGTTTCGAACACGTGATGCGGAACAATTGCGCCGGAAGTGATATCCATTTTCTGAAGTTCAAGAGATTCAATATTAGAATTGGTGCGAATAACGGTAACATTTTCAAGGGAACTGATAAATTCAGAACACTGACCAAAGGCAACGGGCTGAACATAGAGTGTTTTCAGATCAGCAAGCGACGCGACACCGGAAATAAACGAAAACTGCACCGCCAACCGAATTTCCCCGACGATGGATATTTCTGCATCGAGAAGTGCTTCGAGAGTTGGCTGAACAAAACCTTCGGAAAGATTTTCCACCGGAACCACGCCGTATTCAATCCCATCGACCATTCTGTCGAAAACCTGGCGAATCGTTCCGGTATAGGTCAAATCAATCGGTTGATTCGCAAAGAATCGCTGTGCCGCCATGTCAGAAAAGGTTCCTGCTGGTCCCAGCGTCGCAACAGAGATCATTTGTGATCAGCCTGAACGAGATAGTGAAGAGCCGCGATGTACCCATAAAACCCGAGTCCCGCGATAATCCCCACAGACACAGGTGCGGTCAAGGATGTGTGACGGAACTCTTCGCGCTTGTACACGTTGGAAATATGTACTTCAACCACTTTCAGTTTTGTCGAAGCATAGGCATCGCGAATTGCAACGCTCGTATGTGTATATGCGGCAGGATTTGATACCACGCCAAAGAATCCCTCGTCCTGCCATTGGTGAATCTTCTCAACCAATTCACCTTCGTGATTCGATTGGAAAAAATCAATTTCTACGTCGAGGCGATGCGATTCATCTACGAGAATATGTTTCAGGTCATTTAGCGTTTCATAACCGTATGTTTCTGGTTCGCGAAGGCCGAGGCGATTGAGGTTTGGTCCGTTGAGAATTCCTATTTTAATCATTCTTCCTCCGAGTTATTTCTTTTCAATCATACAACGAAATTCGAGAAGTGGGCTTTCTGGATGATTCGTTTTGAAATAGAGTGTTCCCGCTTCAGTTTCTGTTGGTTTGACTTTGAAATTGAATACCAAGCGGTACTCAGTGCTATTCTGAGCTTGCTGTTTCCCTGTGGGAACGAGCACTGCCGTAACGGGAACTTTTTTCGATGCTCCTTCGGTGGAACGCTTTTCGTACCAGGCGGACGTTACTTTGACACCTTTACGCGTGCTGAGAATCGTGATTGAATCTTTGATTGGCTTACCGGTGTATTCGAAAATCCCGTATTTGCGATCCATGTTCATCGGACCGAGAATAAATGCTTGAAGGGTGAGTTTTAAGAGCGGAGCATTTTCAGCATTGGAAATAACCGTGATCGGTTTATCTTGCTTGCCCGTGCGATCTTTCATGGAGAGTGCTGCGGTTAATTTGCTCGATTCTCCCGGTTTCAGTTCTGAATCGAACTCGACCACGGTACAACTACAACCCGGTTTAACTTTTTCTATTTTCAGCGTTTGGTCGCCAGTATTGCTAATGATAAACGTGTGTTTGAGTTCGCCGTTTCCCGAAGGAACCGTGCCAAAATCAAAGTCGACTTTATCTACTTTTATGATTGGTGCAGCGCTGATCAGCGATGCCATAAGGGAAATAAAAACAATCTGTTTCATAGTTGATCTCTCCTTTAGTTTTCTGTAAAATAGCTTGTGAACAATTCCGTAAGCGGTGCGATATGGCCACCGGGAACCGCGATGAACCGAGCGTTGAGCATTTCCGCAACTTTATGTCCAGATTCGAACGGGATTATTCGATCTTGTTCACCGTGGAATACGACTATTTCGGGGATTTCTGATGGAATAAACGGTTCGATTTGGCAATTTTGAAGGAAGTGAAGTCCGCCGATGAGCATATCTGTTGAATATTCGTGTGCTGGTATCGATTTAAGTGCACAGTTTTCATAGAAATGTATCAATGTTGATTGATTTCCAGAACGGATTTCGCGAATCATAGAAGTGAGTATTTTCGAAGGTGTTCCTAGGCGGTTTTGAGTCGTACTGCAGAAAGAAAGCGTCGGCGCTACAAGAATTAGTTTTTTGCATCTAAGCAGTGGAAAGCAGTGAAGTGCAATGAGCGATCCTAGTGAAAAGCATACCAGTGTATCTTCAATTGATTGAATTGCAGAAATGTTAGATGCATTAATTTCGTTGAGTCCACCGGTGGCAAAAATAAGTTCAGTTGAATCAATGACCTTAAAATGTAATGGCAGCGGATAGTGGGAAGGAGGAATAGCCCAGCCGGTTAAGAATCCGCATTGACCCACAACGCCGCACCTTCGAATGTTTTAATGAGATGGGCCATTTCATCCTGTGTTATTCCGCGATGCAAGGAAAGACGAACGCGACTTTGACCTACAGGAACGGTGGGGGTTCGGATTGCTGGTGCCACAATGTTTTGCTTCAATAGATAGTCTGACAGAGCAACTGCCTTTTCTGCTGATCCGGTAATCACAGGAATAATATAAGACACCGAATTGCCAATGTTGTACCCCATTGCACTGAGAGCTTCACGAAATGTGTGAGCCATTTCAAGCAGTTCCATTCCGAGTCTCGGATGATGGCGGATGTAGCGAACGGCCGCAAGGTTTCTTGCCAAACACGATTCTGGGAGTGCCGTTGAGTAAATAAGTGGTCGACTTTTATTAATAAGATAGTTTCGAATTAGCGAAGAACCGGCGTAATAACCGCCAACGCCACTTAATGCTTTACTTAATGTTCCAACTGTAATATCAACATTTTCTGAGAGTTGTAACTCCTTGACAAGCCCGCTTCCCGAGTGGCCGTAGATCCCACTACTGTGAGCTTCATCCACCATGAACAGTGATCCCGAGTCATCGGCGATGCGAGCAATTCGAACGAGATCGGCTATGTCTCCATCCATGCTGAATAGCGAATCTGTGATGATTATTTTTTCAGCGTCGGGATAATTACTGATTTTTGATTCGAGATCATAAATGTTGTTGTGTTCATAGCGAACGAGTCGCGCGCCGGAAAGAATAATTCCATCCACAATAGAAGCATGGTTAAGTCTGTCAGAAAAAACAACCGTACTTCTGCGAGCGAGTGCTTGGATAATCCCCGTATTTGCTGTGTAACCGGAATTGAACAGCAGGGCCGATTCTGTTCCTTTCCACTGAGCAAGTTCACGTTCTAGTTCTGAAAAAAGAGGAGAACCACTGCGGATAAGCCGCGAAGCGAGATTTCCTGCGGATGTAGAAATCATACTGTTTGCCATCTCTTCGATGGTTGTATTTGTGTCGAGACCGAGATAGCTGTTTGTTGAACAATCTACCATACCACAATTCGGTCGAAACTCTGGCACTGTTCTGTAGAGTGATTGTGATGTCAGTTCTGACAATTCGTATTCGATTCGTTTTTCGATTGCAGTACTCATTGATTAATCCCGTGAAGCTGTAATAAATGTTACTGAGTATCTGTTTTCAATAGTCGAGCTAAAGAGTGATTCGTAATAAGATACAAAGTGACGAAGTGCGTTAGGGGTGAACGTTTTTCCCGTGTGAAATCCTGCACCGATTCTGCTGATCGCTCGGATAGCGTCTAGTCCTGTAATATATGATTCGGCGTAGTGTTTTAGCTCTTGTTTTAGTATTGTAAATCCTTGTGATACAATATACTGTAAAACAGTATCTGCTGAAGGAAATACCACGGGAGTTGTGACACTAAACTCTTTTTGAGCCATTTGCAACTCTTTCAGTGAATGCTCGGTAAAAACAGCGACGGAAAGAGTGCCCCGTGGCTGTAATATGCGACGACATTCTCCAATAACTGTTTCCATTGATGCCGCCCATTGAAATGACGATGAAGCGGTGATGCCGTTGAAATGTTCGGCTCGAAAGGGGAGGGCGTCCATATCAGCACAGACCGTTGTGTGTAAAGGTGAGAGCTGAGTGAGGGTTGCCATCGATAAGTCAAGTAAGATAGGGTGAATGCGTGGGTAAAAATCGTAGAAGTGAGATGAAACGACTGCGGGGCCACAACCAATATCGAGCCAAATCCCATCGAAAGAGTGAGTGTGCTCAATCGTTTGGGCGGCCAACTCTTTTGCGACATTATTCTGAGTTGTTGCATGTGCCAAATAGTTAGAAACCTTGGCCCCGAAATGGGTAGCTGTAGATCTATCCATGTCTCATCTGACGAAGAAGTTTTGCCGCATCAGTGCGAAGCCATGTTTGCCATTTGTCGAAATGGTGAAACTCTTTTTCTCGTTGTCTAAACTCGCGATGATGAACATTGCGACGAATAATACCGCCTTTGGGTGGATAGGCGATGTGAAGCATTTCATGGTAAAGAACACCGTTCAACGCAAATTCTGGTGTTGCTGGGTGGTTGTATAATCCTGCAATAGTAATGAGATGATGTTGTTCTTTTGATTCATCGGTGATTATTGTATGATACGACGTTCGTGAGCCGTGTTGCCCCCAACGGAGAAAGCTTTTTAGCTGGTCTTCGAAATAGCGATCATTGAGTTGGTCAAATTGAACCTTGAGATCGAATTTGAGCCCAAATGTATGGCGAAAATGCTTGTCCGGTTGATGGACTTGGCGCATTCGAATAAGTTCGGCATCGCCTTTGAGAAATGTCCATAGTTCTTTCTCAATATCAGAAAGCTCAGTGCGACACTCTTGTTTCAATTTGCTTCGACTGAGATGAGAAGATACGAGAATTTCAGCCCAACGTATCATTGCACATTTCGTTTCAAACGGAGCGTCGTTAAAAAGAGCAGGTACGGAAGCTATATAGATGGATCCTCTTTTGGTGATTCTCCAACTTTTTGTCATGCGGGAATTTAGTTCAACAGTAAATCGTTTTTCGTTGCGGTTGAACAGTATCATTTCGAAACTGTCGCAGCTATGATCTGTATTAATAAATGGTAGCGTCGTCTGCATAGCACCTCAAGCACATTCAAGAGATGCGAAAATAGTTTTTGGGGAGGTAGTTTTGGCTCAGTTTGATGAAAAAGAAAGAGGAAACATTTCTGTTTCCTCTTAAAACTTAGCGACCAAAAGTCTTTCGACGTTCGTCACGAAGACGCTTTCTTGCGGCAGCGTTCTTTTTGCGTTTGTTAATCTCACTCGGTTTTTCGAAGCGACGATTTTTTTTGATGTCGGAAAGGATTCCAGCGCGTTCACACGTTT
>JAIFMU010000068.1 GCA_020048285.1 bacterium
GATTCCAGCCAGTGGCCGACGTTTGGCCCTGAAATTTCCGCCAGCGAAACGAATCAGATTCCCGTGAGTTTGAAAAGTGGTGGAATTGTTCCAATCACAAAAATGAAAAGCGAATCGGCGGTACAGAAAATCGGATTGATTCAGAATGGAAACGGTGTTTCGATTAGCGGGATTTCGGCGGGAACGACAATCAAACTCTTTTCACTGAACGGCCGTGAATTGACGCAGATGATTTCCGGAGGATCGATTGCCAAACTGACAATTCCCACTTCGGGAGTGTTCGTGATTAGTGCGGGGAACTGGTCGGGGAAAATTGTAAATCAGTAAGTTCAGGATCAACGATTAGGTACCAAAGTTCTTTGGATAAGTCGAATCATTACATTTTATAATTTCCATCATTCCCCGCTCAGAGAAAGATAATAGCCTGTCAACGATCTACCGATGTTATTAACTAGAAACAAATTACGTAACCGCGTACATTTCATAACTATTCGTTTAAGCAAGGGAAATCGTTGCTAGCACCTAGAAAAAGCGGGCATTCCATAATACTAGAGAATGCCCATAATTGAACAGAGTAGAATCACCCTTCGATCCACCGATTCATATTTCATAAATACAATTACAAAGTGAATTGTTTATGGATAGAGTAAAACTGTTCAACTCAAAAAAAACAATCTTGAATTCAGATATCTAATATCCATTTTGAAAGAATATCTTCCACAGATAGCCCCATTTTCCTCGGTGAAAAGAGTGATATGAGTTGGAGTCCATTTGCAATCAAACTACTGCGAAGTGGCTCTTCTCGAACTGCCATTATCGCCTCAAGCATCTCCCGAGGTGAATCGGAATCGATATAGACAACTGCATCACTACCCACTTTTCCGCCAGAACGGATGTTGCAGGTAATTACAGGACATTCGCAGGCCATCGCTTCGAGAACGGGGAGTGGAATCCCTTCGTAGCTCGATGTAAAAACAAGTAGTTCCGCCCCGGCATAGGCACACTGAAGATCTTGATCAGAGAGAGTTAGGAAATACGCAACACCATCGCCGATAGATTCTTCAAATTCTGGTTGAAGTGACGCCTGTAAATTGGCGCATAGAACAGAAAATTCGTTGCGTCGATCGCCAAGAAGTTCAAATGCCTGAAAAAAGAGATCTAAATCCACACCGGAAAGCATACAGTAGGGACGAGTGATTCCATGGCGAGTTTTAAACTCCGCGATCTGCACCGATGAAGGTTTTCTAAATGATGTCCCACACTGAACCGTTTCAATTGGAGCATGGGAAACTTCAGGGCATAACTGAAAGAAATCACGACTTTCCTCATGAGCGATGCTCAAAAAATAACGGCACTCTTTGAGTGCATCATTTGTTATTTGCCACAAAGAATCATCTAAACTTATCACAGATTGCAGAATGCAATCAGTAATCATAAGAACCGAAGGGGTCGATACTGCTCTGGTGTAAGAAGTTGACACGAATAGCGCAATGCCATGTTGATCACACACCGCTTGAACCATCCGCCGATCACTATCGACAGTAGCGATTGAATAATCAGGAGCAGCAACATAGGTGATACCACCAAAGCGGGGTGCGGTATGTTCACGATCAATAATTACAATATACTCACCAAATCCATTGGCGGACCACTCGGCGAGAAGTGTTAACCAAAGCCGGGAATTTTCTGTGTTCTGGTTGAAGATTTCCCCATCAATAGCAATTTTACAACCTGCCGTGGTCAGCCTATGTCGCACAGTCACCCGAGCATTATCTGCAGAAGCAGCTGCAAATGGATCGCGCATCCACCTGCCGATTGTATTCAGGCAGACCGTTTCCGATGACTTGTTCCATTCACTTATTTCCTGTCCTGCTTTGGATGAAAAAGGGTATCGCGCCATTAAAAACCATCCTCCAAGAATATAGGCAACCCATCCATGTTTTTCTGCGATATGAGCAAACGCTACAGGTGTATAGAAAAAGATATGCTGCCCCGATTCAGGCGAAAGATAACTCCACTCTTCACTTTGTCCGGCGTAAATACCGGTTGAACCGAGTATAAAATCAGCCTTGGTTGCAAAAATGGATTCCCACTCTTCTAAAGGATTGACAAAATGTTCTGCGCATTCAAATATTGTTACTAATCTAAGTGGGCGGTCAAATGAATTCCACATAAATGCACGACAAAATTCACTGCTGCCATATTTATCATAGGAATAGAAATTATAGCCAATATCTCGCATCAACCGAGCAAACAGACCGGTTCCGCCACCAAAATCGGCACACCGATCTTCGGGGGTAATTCCCAGAATTTCAAATAGGCGAGGCAGGAGGAAAAAGTTGGAGAGTGTTCGCGATGCTTTCCCCGTGTCATACTGTTCCGCATCACTGTTGTATGCTTCTTCAAGCCAATACGGTTCTTCCGTCTGAAGTGATCCGCATCCTTGACATTTGAAATAGCTTACACGGTATTTCGAAAGAACTGTTTTGGGAAATTCAAAGATCAGTTCTTTTCCGCACAAGCGACAAGCTGCTGAATTTGAGAGAGTTCTTTCATAAAAAGAAACACTATCGCTATCCACACTCTTTTCACCAAGAACATTGGATTCTGCATGAAAAAACTTTTTATCGGTGATACACGTTTCTGCAATTGGCTTGCGTTTTGATCGGCCAGTATGTTTCATCCACAACACCTTTGTCTATTGATCGAGAATAATTCAATTTTGTACGAATCAACAACGATAAAATCGATGACAGAGACAATTATACTACTCAAAACAATATTTCCGCAACAGTTATATGGATTTCAATCATATAGATATGATTTGCTTAAAGAATCGGTTCATTTCTTTCTGTAAAATTCCAAAAGAGAGATTGTTTGCAATTTTACTATGCTTTTCAATCCTATTGACTCACCAATACTATTCAGTACTTTTCATCGGAGAACGATGCTTTTATTGAATTATGCTGAAGGCTATAGATCAAATATTATGCTTTAACAATCACCTATACACCAATATTACAAGTTATTAAGCAATGACAACACGAACAAATAGAAAAATATTTCCCATAATTATCAGTAGTTAAATCATCTCGTCAAACAATAGCAGTACATATACTATTTTGATCCACTTCACAGGTAATGCTCGATCAAAGGTATCAACTCCTTTTTCAGGGACTAACTACAAAATTTCAGCAGAAAGAACCATTTATTGTGTGGATCTTTATATAACTTAGAGCTTTATTACAGGTATCGAGAGTATTGTTTCTTCAACAGTCTCGTATAAAAAAATCACTTTGAAAGAGTATTTACATGAATAAACATGAATCTGCAATTTTTGTAATCGAAACACTAGATCGACTCTACCCGGAAACTCCGATCCCACTTGACCACAAAGATCCGTACACTCTTCTTATAGCGGTTTTGCTCAGTGCGCAGTGCACAGATTCGCGAGTGAACACGATTACACCCAAGCTCTTCGCCATGGCCGATAATCCATACAGCATGATAACTCACTCTATTGAAGAGATCGCTGAGATAATTCGCCCCTGTGGTCTTTCACCGATGAAATCTAAAGGGATCTACGGTCTTTCGAAAATCATTGTGGAACAACACGGTGGCAAGGTTCCGGAAAATTTCAAAGACTTAGAAGCACTTCCCGGTGTGGGACACAAAACTGCCAGCGTTGTCATGGCTCAAGCCTTTGGCCACCCTGCAGTTCCCATCGATACGCATATTCACCGCCTGCTCTGGCGATGGAAATTTACCAACGGCAAAAATGTAGAACAGAGTGAACGCGATTTCAAACGCCTATTCCCCATTGAAAAATGGAATAAACTGCATCTTCAGATCATTTTTTTCGGAAGAGAGCACTGCCGAGCTCGCGGGCACAAAAGAGAAGAATGCCCAATCTGTAAGGTTATTGGAAGAGTAGATACTGAAAATCGTCCATGAGCGAGATCATTTAAAACAGATAAGTCACTTCATCAATTCTCTATAGCACACAGTAAACTCACCTATAGATTAAACCTGAAACAAACCTAGATTACTTTGCGAAGAATGGGAATACGAAGTATCGCTGCAGAAATCACTGCCGATAGCGTAAATACCGTGAGCGATAGCACGGGAATTGAAATAGCAACAGGGGCTATAGCGTGAGTAAATCCTCCTACCTTGAGATAGTGTAGAACAACAGGATGTATTAAATAGACTCCCATAGAAACCGATGAAAGTGATCGAACCACTCCTGTCCAGCGCGAAGAAATCATCACGCTCTTAAAGAGATAAAAAATCGCAATTGATTGAGGTATAACGGTTATACTGAGATAACTATAGAAATATGATCCGGCCTTGCTGCTCTTGTAGTCACCCCAGAAATAACATCCCAATGTTGTCGCTATGGTCGCTCCGAGCGTAACCCCAAACCAACGTGCGTGGCGAACAGGAGTTTGATCCTGTCGAATAATCTGCCCAAAGAAAAAGTATCCCATATAGGAGAGAAAAAAGGTCAGACCGAATCGCAGTTCATTGCCATAGACTTTGGCGTAGAGTGCGGTCAGTGCGGGAAATGCGAGTGTTATCGCCGCAAAGAGATACCGCTCTTTGGGTACCGAAGAATTGTAGATCTTCCGAAGATAGGGAGTTACCAGATAGAGCAGGGATATCATGTAGAGAAACCAGAGGTGATAGAATGGCTTTCCCTGAATCGTTTTCAGGAGCAGATCGCCCTTAATCGTTTTCGTATGAAATCCCCAGATCAGGTAAAACGCAGTCCAGAAAATAAGAGGAATTAAGATTTTTGAGAGTCTCTTTGAGTAAAACTGGCGAATCGATTCGTTCTTGGAAGGATCCAGAAGCAATGCACCACTGATCATCACGAATACCGGAACACACCATCGCACTAACGAATCATAGATGTTTGAAATCCACCACGATTCGGTTCCGATCTTGGAATCAGCAAGGGAAAAAGCAGCCACGTGAAGAAAAACGACCGCAAAAATAGAAACCAAACGGGCAAAATCAATCCAGATCATATCTATGTTCCTCAGTGCGCTGTGATTTCTGAATTATCCACACAGCGAATACAGTAATGACGCCACCTATGATCGTAGGAATCTGAGGTTCTTCTTTGAGAAATATATAACTAAGAACCATAGCGAATACCGGCACGAGAAATATGAAACTACTCCCTTTAGACGCGCCAAGTTTTTTAGTGCTGAAAAAATATGCCGTTGTAGAAAACGCCGTCCCGATTATCGAAAGGTAGAGTATGTTCCAGACAAACAACTCTGAAGCACCCGAAAGCAATTCAAGATTGTCGATCGACACAAAAGGAAGTGCAATAACTCCCGCCAACCCATTGATATAAAAGCTATAGAGAAAAAGAGATACCCGCTTTTGTGATTCGTGACTACCAAGAGCGATTCCCGACCAAATCAGTGCTGCGATAAGAAAAAAGAGATTGCCACTTTGCACAAGCTGTTCAAAATCGAATTGCCACAGTTGCAACAGAAAAAATCCGCCTATCATACCGAGAAACAAACCTAAGAGTTCATTGCGCGAAGGAATTTTCCGAAAGATAAGTGCTGATAATAC
>JAIFMU010000213.1 GCA_020048285.1 bacterium
GCTGAAGCTCGTCGTCTTGGTATTCCTGTTGCAGCAATCGCTGATACCAACAGCAACCCAGATGAACTCGAGTTCCCGATTCCAGCAAATGACGATGCGATCAAATCAGTAAAAGTTATTACTGAAGCGATCACCAACGCGATCATCGATTCTACCAAAGATCTCAAGATCCTTGAAGAAAAAGAAGGCTCAGAAGGAGTATTTGATAAAGATGCTGCTGCTGAAGCTGACAGAGATGCACCGCGCAAACGTCGCGTAGTCAAGAAAAAAGAGACTGCGGACTCTGCAGAAGCGTAACAGCTTTCTCACTATATGGTCACCTTTTCGGAGGTGACCATTTTCTATATTCAAATACGAAATTATCTGTTTGTTTTTTATAAAGGATGACCGACATGGAAATTACCGCATCAATGGTAAAAGAGCTCCGCGAAAAAACCGGACTCGGCATGATGGACTGTAAAAAAGCTCTCGTAGATTCAAATGGTGACATGGAACTGGCAATCGAAAACCTTCGCAAAAAAGGTCAGGCTACCGCTGAAAAACGCGCTGGCAAGAACGCTTCTGAAGGTGCAGTATCTGCTGTTATCGACGCGACTACCGCAATTATCTACCAGGTAAACTGTGAAACTGACTTCGTTGCAAACAGCGACGACTTCCAGGGATTTGTTGCAAAACTCGACAAAACACTTATCGCCAACAAAGTTGCCACTGTTGACGAAGCAAAACTTCTTAAAGTTGAAGATGGCGAAACTGTTGAAGTAACCGCGATGAACCTCACTGGTAAAGTTGGGGAAAAAATTGATTTCCGCAGCTACACGGTGATTTCATCGTCTGCAACAGAAGCTGTTTACAGCTACATCCACAGCAACAAAAAAGTTGGTGCCTTGGTAAAAATCTCTGCAGACAATCCTGCGGCACTTACCACAGAAACAGTTGTCGCTCTCGGAAAAGATCTTGCAATGCAGATCGCTGCTTCTAAACCACGTGCGGTTTCTGAAGACGAAATTGATCCTACTCTTCTTGCAAAAGAAAAGGAGATCTATCTCGAACAGCTCAAAAACGAAGGCAAGCCTGCTGAAATGGCTGAAAAAATCGTTGTTGGTAAAGTTGCAAAATTCTTGAAAGACAATACACTTCTCGGCCAAGAATTTATCAAAGCTGACAAAGTAACTGTCGAAAAACACCTTGAAGCAGTATCAAAAGAAGTTGGTGCAGCACTCAAGATCGAATCAATGGTTTGTATTGAGCTTGGTGCATAAGGGGATATTTTGAGTACTCACTATAAACGGGTTTTATTGAAGCTCAGTGGTGAGGCCCTTGCTGGTGCGAAGGGATACGGTATTGATTCCGCTATCCTTTCCTCTATTGCAGAAGATATTCTGGAAATTCACAATGCCGGCGTTCAAGTCGGCATTGTTATTGGTGGAGGAAATATCTTCCGCGGAGTTGCCGGAACATCACAGGGTATCGACCGCACAGCCGGTGACACAATCGGCATGTTGGCCACACTGATGAACTCTCTCATGGTTCAGAGCGCGTTAAAAGCTGTCGGGATCGACGCTCGTGTTCTGTCCGCATTTAAAGTCGAAAAGGCGTGTGAATTTTTTGTTCGCGATCGCGCAATCAACCATCTCAATCAAGGTCGAATCGTAATTATCGCCGGTGGAACAGGTAATCCCTATTTCACGACCGATACAGCAGCTGCACTTCGCTGTGCAGAACTAAACTGCGACGTTCTGATGAAAGCGACGCAGGTCGATGGCGTTTACGACAAAGATCCGAACAAATTTGACGATGCGGTGAAACTTCCAACGCTCACCCACGCTGATGCAATCAACCAAAATCTTAAAATTATGGATACAACAGCTTTTGCACTCTGTAAGGATAACCATATCCCTATTCTTGTGTTCAAGCTTTTGGACAAAGGAAACATGCTCAAAGCTGTTGCCGGCGAACCAATTGGATCTGTCGTTTCCACCAAGGGGTAAATAGATGATTGATACTGTTAAAAAAGCAACTATCGACAAGATGGACAAAGCTCTCGATGCGCTTAAACGTGTTTTTACGCGTATTCGCACTGGCCGTGCTACACCTGATCTTCTGAACGGAATCACCATAGATTACTACGGAACTCCTTCTGCAATCAATGCCGTAGCTAACGTTTCTATTCCTGAAGCGCGTCAGGTAATTATTCAGCCTTGGGAAAAAAATCTGATTCAGGCGATAGAACGAGCAATCCTCGCGTCTGATCTCGGTCTTGCCCCTCAGAATGACGGCAACGTGATCCGCTTGAACATCCCTGCTCTTACAGAAGAGCGTCGCAAAGATCTTGCGAAAGATGCAAAAGTTGCTGGTGATGAAGCGAAAGTTGCCGTTAGAAACATCCGTCGCGATAGCAATGAAGATCTCAAAAAAGCAGAAAAAGCCAAAGAGATCAGCGAAGACCTTTTAAAAGATTACATGGAAGTGATTCAAAAAATCACTGATGAGTATATTAAAAGAGTTGACGACCTTGTGAAGATTAAATCTGATGAGATCATGAGCGTGTAAATGCGTAAATGATATAGTTGGCGTGAGGATGTTCATGCATCCTCACCTCTTCCCCTAGGCTATCGATTTTCTATTTTCCCCATACGGTTATTACTATTACGCCGATCACCATTAAAATCCCGCCAAATAAACGCTCTCTAATATTTCGTTCCTTCAACAGTAGCCACCCCAAAATAATACTGAACAAAAGCGATATCCGTTTAAGTGAAATGAAATAACTCACTTGAATCAAGGTTATTCCCACCATCTGCGAAATAATTGACACTCCTGTAAACGCACCAATCAAAATCAATGCAGGACGCAAAAGATATCGTTGTTCCCCGCGAATAAGAACGGGAATCAACAAAACTGAAGCGGTAATCGAATAGTAAACGGCTCCAAAAAAGAGAGGAGAACTCGCAATAGCTCCCACTTTTCCATAGACCGAAGTGACACTGAAAATAAGAGCGGTAAGCAGCATGAGAGAAGAACCTCGTTCACGAGATATGGCTTTAAATGGTGCAAAAATGCCTTCGCTTACAGAACCGATATTGACGGTGTAGGTTCCTGCTACGATAAATAGAATCCCGATTGCAGCAATCCATGTGGGGAATTCCCCTAAAATAAGCGGTGAAGTGATCAACATAAATACAGGAGTAAATGAGAGAAACGGAATCGTCAGCGACAAAGGTGAACACTGCAATGATTTCATATAGGTTAGTGTGGCAATAACTTCAAGAGGAACTCCAATGGCAAGTGCCGTAAAAAATTCAGGCTGAACAGAAGGTGTTCCCGCAGGAATTGCAAAAAACCACAACATAATTGCCCCATAAAAAATTCGGGCGAATGCTTGAACTGTAGGGGGGATTGTATCGTGCTCACGACGGCTTACTAAATCGGCGAAAGAGTGAAATAGCGCACTGAAAATACTCAAAATAATCCAGATAGGATCCTCCAACTCAAAAGAGAATCCTCAAAATAGATCACCCAATTCGGTTCAGCTATTCGACTTTTGTTATGAGGTGGAAAAATGCAAACAATAGCAAAAAAATGGCGGCACATAACGCACCGCCATACTATATAACTGTCAACAATCTTAGATTTCGTTACAGTCGATCGCACTCCAACGATTCATGAAATCAATCAATTCGGCGGGATTGGGCGAACGACATTCGCGAACATAGAACCCCGACGTACAGACACCAACAGCGATTGCTTCATGACCGGTCAAACCAGCCATCCAGGCGTTGCAGAAACCAGAATTGAAATTGTCACCCGCACCGGTTGTTAACTTCGGTTTTTTTGTGTACGGACCGTCGATCCATACATTCTCTTTTCCATCAGCCACTGCTGCACCGGCAATTGGGTGAATAACGATAACCGAAACTGCCATGGCCACGCGAATCGCTTCAGCACGTTTGGTGAAATCATCTTCGTTGATTCCGTAGATCGTTGCGATCTGTACCGACTCATTTTCATTCAATCCAAGAATGACATCAGCGTGGTTCTGAAGATTCGAGATCAGTTTACACACTTCTGCAATGTCACTTTCAAGACGTTTTGCCGGATCGGCCAAGTCAATAAATACACCAGGGCGGTTTGTGCACTCGCTGAGAAGTTCAGTGAAACCAATGAGCATTGAATTGTAATTCGGCAGTTCTGTCCAGTTGGTGAACGCAAGAAGCTTTGCCTCTTCAGCCATAGCTTTGAGTTTCTCTTTTGAGGCAAACTTAAGAAGCGTTTCCCAATTTACATCGACCAGATTGTTCATTTTTGCCATCATGAGTTTACCATCGTTAAACTCAAGCGCGTCAGTTCTTCCTGGATCGGTCATGGTAATCACGGAAGAACATTTTTCTGCAAACTCTTTATAGACAGGGTGAATATCACCAGTTCCAAGTGCACCTATATAGTCGATAGCGTACCCCTGCGCAACGAGCGCATTTGCCATGATCGGACCATTACCGCCAAGTTTTACCTGCTGCGGAACAAACTCAATGTTCGCACTGAGTCCAGATGCGGCACCAATTTTCTGAGAAAATTCGGTGATTGTTTCGATCCGTGTAAATTCCGTATCGCTTTGACGTTCGCGAACAACATGAATAATTTCATCGATAAAGCCATCGAAACCGACAACAACTTTTTTCGAGGTCTGTTTTGCTTTCAGACTATCTGCAGCCTGTTTTACGATTACCGCTTGTGAACTCATGGTCTCTCCTTATGATCGCCAAACTGATTGAATAATTTCTATACTCGTAAAATAGTTTCAGATCAACCTCAATTTCACATTCTTTCACAATCAGAGTAGCCATTTCAGATACTAGATAGTACAATTTTGGAACAAACAGCAAAAGGAGCAGTAGTATGACAAAAGAGAACCACCTAATTCTTGCCATTCACGTATCAGATCGCGTTACTCAAGCTGACAAAGTTCAGAAAACGATCAGCCAGTACGGATGTTCAATTAAGACACGCCTAGGACTTCATGAAGCATCGGATGGTTTTTGTTCTCCCGAAGGCTTGATGATCCTCGAATTGCTCAATGACGAGAAGGTTTTGATGGAATTCAAAGAAGCTCTCAACGCTATTACCGGCGTCGAAGCAAAAGAGATTATTTTTTCTCACTAATCTCCAAAGAATATCAGGCCGAAAGCTCTTTTCGGCCTTTTCACACCAACAAACTCTATTTTGTAACACCCTTATTTAAAACAGAATAACGAGAAAAATTCTTTTTAAGACTTTTTTTTCTTTACTTAACATGTCAACTTTGTTTATATTATTCTCAGACAGGCAGGATATTACCTGCAACAAAGAATCAAAACGTTGGTATACAAAAAAGGATGGTTACTCATGGCTCTTGCAAACTCAATCGGTGAACTGATCGGCAACACCCCTCTCGTGAAAATCAACAAACTCGAAGGTGCAGATCAAGCAAATGTGTATGTCAAACTCGAATCATTCAACCCACTTTCTAGCGTAAAAGACCGTCTCGGACTTGCGACGATGGCGAAGCAAAAGGACTTCTCAACAAAGACTCTGTAATCGTAGAACCAACAAGTGGAAACACCGGTATCGCCCTTGCGTATATCGCCGCTGCTCGTGGGTATAAGCTCATTCTCACCATGCCAGAAACCATGAGTATCGAACGTCGCAATCTTCTTAAAGCACTCGGCGCAGAACTCGTTCTTACGCCAGGAGAAAAAGGGATGAAAGGCGCGATTGAAGAAGCGGACAAAATTAAGGCAGAAAACCCTAAAGCGGTAATTCTCGGGCAGTTTACCAATCAGGCAAACCCAGAAATGCACTACAAAACAACCGGTCCTGAAATTTGGAAAGATACCGAAGGAAAAGTTGACATCTTTGTTGCTGGCGTAGGCACAGGCGGAACTGTTACGGGTGTGGGTAAATTCTTGAAAGAAAAGAATCCGAATATCAAAATCGTTGCGGTTGAACCAGATGCATCGCCTGTTCTCTCCGGCGGAAAACCTGGGCCTCACAAAATTCAGGGAATCGGTGCAGGATTTATCCCAAGCGTTGTAGATACGACAATTCTCGATGAAGTAATTCGCGTGGTTGATCTCGAAGCTGGAGCGGTTGCTCGCACCTATGCAAAAACTGAAGGTGTTCTTTTGGGAATTTCTGCTGGTGCAAACATTCTCGCAGCACTCGAACTGGCAAAACGTCCAGAAAACAAAGGGAAAACCATCGTTACTGTTGGCTGTGATACCGGTGAACGCTACCTTTCAACCTGGTTGTTCCAGGAGTAATAGTTCCGTTTACACAAACTGTTTAGGAGAGGCTTTTGCGAGTCTCTCCTTTTTTTTCGAACTTTCGTTTGCACACGGAACAGTAGTGAGCATCGCAATCATTTTTCGCACGACAGATTTCACACCGAAAGTAACTCTTTTTCTGGCCGACGAAGATTCCCGGAAGTATAGCCAATACAAAGAGAATAGCCAAGTTCATCGGTTCCCGTTCGTAAGGAAAAAGTACCAAAAGTACCGGGAAAATAAAGAAAAAGAGCACCACCGCCCACAGAATAGTTCCGTCTTCGTGAATTAACTGCGCAGATCCTGTTCCAAAATGAGTTTGAACTAGTCCGCGTGCACGTTCGGCGAAAAGTGGTTGCACTGTGAGTTCATAGCTACTCCCCTTTTCCGAATGAATTGACTTCACCACCACACTAATTCGTTGTTCTTGAAGCAGAGCAACAATCTGATTACACTCTTCGATGCTGGCGATTGAGGCCACGAACAGCTGAACTGGATCAAGGCGAATCTCTTTCACGGAAATACCTCTTTCAAAATCTGTTGCACCCCGTGTTTAACAGTCAGTAACAAGTGAAAGATATGTCATTTACCAACCAAGGGTTTAACTCCCCAAAATCATTTATCATTTTGAAAGAAACACCTCAAGTTTATTTTGCCGTAAGACGATACGATAACTATGATTAGACCATATCTCGACAAAATCCCCCAAAGGAGTAACTCATGCCTATTCGCAACACACTTCACTCAAATCCCGCAAGTGCCCAAAATTTCCTTAATCGCCTCACCTCTATGAATCAATCAAGTACGACGCAAAATGAATTGCTGAGCTCGAGCATGGGCAGAGGAAAAGATTCATTCCGTGGAACCTTGAGTCAAGCATCTTTCAACGGAGGAAGTTATAATTCCCAACTAGCTCAGAACAAGCAGAAAATGACCATGCCTGCACTTCTCGAAAAGTTCAAGCGTGGGGAATCGTTCACTGAAAACGAACTCACCTTTATCAAAAAAACAAAAGGTGGTATCGAGCAGGTCGAAAATACCATGAAAGCGATGAAAGCAAAAGGAGAAGGCGAATTTATTGCAGATCTTCTCGACAAATACAAGGTCGCTCCTAGCGATCGCAAAAAAATGGTAATCGATGTGACAAAAGAGAACACTCATTCCGATTCATTCCTCGTTAAAGTTAGTGGATTATCTGATTCAGAGGTTGCAAAAAAACTCGAATCAGAACTGAATGCGCCTTCGAAAATGAACCATGGCAAAACACTTTTTCAGTTCCACGAATCAAATTCAAAATCGTTGCAAAAACTCCCCGACCTGATTAAAAATAGTGAAAACATGACAAAGGCCATGGATTTTCTGAAAAGTAGCGGATTCACCGGAACGATTGCATCACTTGGAGTAAAAGAGGGCAAAATCACCGGCCTTCCGGAAAAATTGGACAAGTTACTGAATGACCCAAAACTAACAGGGGAAAAGCCTTCGACATTGCAGAGTGTCAAATCCGGTTTGATTCAAAAAATGGCACTTTCTTCATTAAATAGTGGTAAAGAGATTCCCAATCCCGCAGCAAAAGTATCGATCAAAGGGGAATCACTTGTAGTGATAGAACAGCCCGAAATGGCAGAACTGGCGAAAAAAGTCACATTGCCGCCTTCCACTGAAAGCTTCAACAAATTGCTCAACAAAAATCCCTTAGCATGGTATGAAATGGTGGTTTCACAAAACCAGCAACCGAATAGTGCCAAATCTCTTAATCTAGTGGGATAATCCTTATAGAATCTCTCCCGCCGATTTCAGGAAATTCGCGATCATTGTTTTCCCCGATGGTGTGAGGATCGATTCTGGGTGGAACTGAACGCCGCGCACATTGGCATTTCGGTCGCGGATCGCCATGATCTGATTATTCTCTTCGATACAGGTGATCTCCAGTTGCGCCGGGAAATTGTCATTCGAAATGACCCACGAGTGATAGCGCCCTGCGGGGAATGGCGATTCTATTCCATCGAAAAGAAGTTCATCTGTGACAGTGACACTCATAGGTGATTCGACACCATGCCAGACCTGATCGAGATTCTCCAACGTTCCACCATACACTTCACCAATCGCCTGACATCCAAGGCAGACACCGAGAATTGGTTTCTTTCCGCGGTATGCAGCAATCAACGGCTTGAGAATACCCGCTTCATCGGGGATTCCCGGGCCCGGGGAGAGAATAATTGTACTGTATTTGTCGCACTCTTTGACACTGATCTGGTCATTGCGGATAATGTCGAACGGTTTTCCACCGATTACTTCGTCGATTACGTGAGCGAGATTGTGAGTAAATGAATCGTAGTTATCCAATAAGAGAATCATGTTTTTTCCTTTGTTATGGTACAAAACCAATTTCCGTAGGGGCACCCCTTGTGGG
>JAIFMU010000100.1 GCA_020048285.1 bacterium
GATTTCAGTTCTTCGATCGCGAATGTTGCGGTGGCATTTCGCGGGCAATTTAGGCTGGAATTTGTCACCTAACTGCGGATTTTAGGATAATTTACTCAACGACATCATTATCCTATCGTTGTTATTACTCTGACTACTATGACTATTATTCCTATCCCTATTACTATGATTCCGAAAATGCTGCTTCTGGAAGTAAAATCTTTCACTTCAGCAACGGGTACGTTAAAACTCCAACATTTTCTAATACTACCCCAGTGAAACTCAACATGCACTCGCCAACTTCCGGCTGGGCGTGGAACTCTTCTGCAATTTACATGTACCGATAAGGGGTTTGAAATGAAAGGGTTATTCATTATCATGATTCTAGCGTCTTCGGTGGCAGCGAAGATACCCTTCTGGGTATCAACTCCACCACAAGGATACGAGAATCAATATTTCAGTGGAAGAGCAACTGGAGCTACTTCTGCCGATGCAGATGAGGCTGCGTACCTCAATGCTGTCAAAAGAGTTGAAGAGTCTCATAACGGTATGAAAGTGGTCAGTGCATATTCGCGGATCAACGAGAACACCCACTACGAGAATGACAGACAAACAAATAGTACCCTTGACTTGAATGAAGATTTTTCAACAAACGGAGTTTCGGGGAAAACGCTGTACGTTACGCAAGTTGAAACCTACCACTTTGAGTCTGTTGATGGCAAGTGGTACTCATACGCTCTTGTTAGAGTTCCCCGTACTGATAATGTCCGCTCAGCCCCGAATGCATTTACACTGGGACTTCGTTCGGCAGTGATACCGGGCTGGGGTCAGGTGAAGAAATACGAGAAAGGAAAAGGCTTCTTCTACTTTGCAGGAACGGCGGGGATGATCGCAACCAGCATTGTGTGTAACAGTAAATCAGCAGACGCACACGAGCAGGCTACCTTGTCTAAGACCCGAGAGAGTATAGAGTTTTACAATGATCGTGCAAATACTCAGATGACAATCTCTGTGAGTACTTTGATCGGTGCGGGGGCATTATGGATCGGGAATATCGTGAGTGCGGTTCATAAGTCTGAAAAAGTTTATCGTTAGAACGGAGGCACTGTGGAAGTGCCTCTTTTTTTACCTGTGACCACGTTGACCAGCACTTCTATATTTTTGAGCTATCAGAGATGTAAGATCATTAGTAATATGGGGAGTAAAAATAGAAAACAGCTGGTCATGCTGGTCACTAACGCAAAAGTGCTATAACTTATGAAAATTATAGCACTTTTGTGTCAACATCCAAAAACCATCTCATGACAGCTTTGCGGACTACTAGCACAACTCGTCTTTAGCCCATAAGAACCGGCCAACTTCGTGACGATTCTCATTCACCTCAGCAACAAGTTCATCGTACTTTTTCAAAATCTTGATCTTTTTCGCGTTGATCACTCCAGCAGTAGCCAGTGCTTCGCTGAGCATATCAAATCCAAAGCTACGTGGAAGGTAGGTCAATGACATGACCACCGTTGATAAAAGAGCTTCTCCTGGGCTCATCGGCTGCCGTGAAGCCTTACCGATTTCCTTAACGACTTGTTTCATTTTGAACGGCTTTGTAACCGAGTGGACATACTGCAATCATTCCCAGTCTCACCGGTGGAAAGGCGGCGAGGAACGGGCATGGTTTGGTTTCTGTAACTTTTTCTTTTTCTGTCATTTAAGACTCCTTTGTTATAGGAGTAAATATACTTCATAAAAGTTTGTTTGTCAGAAAGATAAAGTATACCATAGAGATGAATTACGTCATTCCCATATTTATATGGGGTTCGCAAAAAAATGTATTGTACAGAAATTTCGACTGAAGAATGCAAGGTATTTAGTCATTTTTCAACCCTGACCAGCATGACCAGTAGTTCTCAAATTTTGAGTTCGTACGAGAAAGGGAGATAATAAACAATAGCGAAGAGAAAATGGGAAAGTGCTGGTCGTGGTGGTCAGAGTGTTATTGCTAAAACATCTTTTTTGCTAAGGTGTTAATAAGTAATGAGTTGTGTCTTTCTTGAGATTTGAACGCGTAAAAACGTCTCAAAAGCGGTTCTTAAATGCCTAAAATGCTCAAATTTTAAAATTGGGTGCGGGCTTACTTTTTTTCAATTTTCTCAAAGGAACGTTTTATGCGTCGATCTCTCTCAATTGCGGTACTCTGTGGAAGTCTCTTTCTTGGAACATCCACTGCATCAGGGCAGTATGCGGAAGAATCAATATTGCTGATACCTAAAGCTGTCTGTTCATCATTCGAAGGCGAACGAGTCCCCACTCGAATCGAAGTTTGTGTCAACGACAAAGGTCTGACCATTATCGACTTTGGGAAAGGTTCGATTCTCTTTGAAGAGCGGCTTGAGTTTACAAAGGTTGAACGGCTTGCTCTTATTACCGACCTGAAGAAAGTTCTTGAGTGGGTGAACATTTCCGAACAGACGAAAGTTACATCCATGGTTGCAAAGAGCTTGAAAAAGATAACCTGCCCCTCAACCGGTTCTGCGGCGATGCTTGCGTGGGGTGTTATGCCTGATGAACATATTAACAAGGGAATGGTGATCATTGCGGCGGGTAACTCAGCCGGTTCGTATCACGAATACACGATGAAAGTCGATGAAGCATTGAATACGATTCCGCAGTTCATTACAGCTCTCGAAAGTGTACCCGAAAAGTATCAGGACTTTCTTTCACGAAAGAAAGAGTCAGATTCACTGTACCGATAACAGGATATAACATGTTTACAATTAGAAATGACACCGATCTGGCGTGGCACTTGAAGCCGGGGGAAGTCACAGTGTTAGAATCTCGTCCAAGAACAGGGAAAACCGCACTTGCACTTTCCCTGCTTACCAGATTAACAAAAGAGAAGAAACGTGCCGTATACAGCTCAATGGATTTAACCAAAGACCGTATTTATCGAAACTTTCCTCAATTTGCAAGTTGTGAACCTGAAGTTATTGTAGAAAACAATCCGTGGGATCCAGAGATGATGGCTATCGATAAGGTCGTTCTGGGCTGGAGAGATCTTTATGAAAAATCTTCTTTCTCAGTCATGATAGTCGATGATATTGAATTAATTGAGCCTTCTCCCTATGGAAGAAACCACTACTTTGATCATTTGAGGTATATAGCAGAATTTGCAGAACAGTTTAATATTACTGTCATAGTACTTCGTCGAGAAGATGCATGGATCAAGGAACATTCTACAGAATTATTTGTTGACACATACAGCAAAAATGAAATCACTGTAATGTCAAAAAATATGGCACTCTGTTTGTTGTACTGTAGACATAGGATTGGATTCCCCAAAGGGTTCATAGGCATCGTTATGGAGTACTCTGGCTTTAAACGAAAGAAGGCTGTACATCTTTTGAAGATGATGAAAAATAGAGATATTGATGGGTTGAATGAACTTCTTATACGATTCAGGATTAGCGTTTGCTTGAATCAAGAATTGTTATCTCTGGAGCAAGCTGATTTTATTTGGCAGTATTTGTTTAAACGTGTAATGTTGTTTCAGGCAAGCACTTCTTATTATCATAAACAATAACGGTATGGAGTTAACATGAAAATAGACAATATCATAGCCGTCATAAATGAAGATGTAAAAGCTGATACAAACGATGACACTATACTGATTCATCCCGATATCTACGAGACTCTGACAGTACCGGCGGGGATATTATGCTACCGAGATCAGGTTGTTAACACAATTCAGCAGGTTACAGGTTTTGAGCTTGAAAAAGCTGACCTTCTTCGGAAAGTGATGGCATCTAAAAAGCTGGTCAGTTTAGAGGTAATGATGGTACCATTCCTAGCAGGCGCGAAGGATCTGGTGGAATCTTATTGAGTACTCGATGATAGTTCGATCAAGAAACGCGTAACAAGATTCAAAACAAGGGAAATGTAATGACAGAAAATCATGGTTCACTGTTACACTTGCTGAAGCAAATCAGCCTGATAAATATGAAATACGAAAAGATTGAAGAGGCAAACAGTGGTGCATTCAACATCTTTTCAATACTGAGAAATGAGTCTGATGAAGTTAATCTTCATTCTCGCTTTCTCGGTGAACTACTGAATCCTAAAGGATCTCATAAGCAAGGTTCAATTTTTCAAATGCTCCTTCTCAATACCGTGTTGGAGTTAAACATTACCAGCGATATGAAAATCGATATTGAGTTTACGTCTGGAAAGGATCGTATTGATATCCTTATGCGTTCTGATACAGAAGTCGTCATTATTGAGAATAAAATCTATGCAGAAGATCAGCCCCAACAGCTTGAGAGATATTACACTTTTGCTCGTAAAAACTTCAAACCAGAGCAAATTAGGATTTTGTATCTCACTCTTTACGGAAGTGATCCTTCTGACGGAAGTCTCGGGAAAAATGAAAATACCCGTGAAGAGGTGCTTGAACACACAAAAAACATTGCGTACAGCTCGGAAATTATGACATGGCTTGAACTCTGTGCGAAGGAAGTGTACCACCTACCTAAATTGCGGGAAACGATTATTCAATATTCAGAACTTATTAAGAAACTAACGGGGCAGACAATGAGTGTAGATAAGAAGAATGAGATTATGGAACTCTTATTTCAAGGGGATAACTTCAAAGATGCTTTGACCATTGCCGGTGTTATGGAAAGGGCAAAGATTGAAATTCAGAAGAGTATTTGGACATCACTTACTTCAAAGCTGTACGAATACGGGTATAACTTTAAGTTTGTTGATGGAAAATTCGTAGATAAAACTCTCGAAATCTGTAATAGCTTTTACCTGTCGAGAAATCGTTCAAAATGGTATGGTATAGCGCATGAAATATTTCGAATCCATGAATACAAGTTGTACCTGTTTGTAGAAATTCACGATAGAATTTATTACGGGGTTACGGTCTGCAAAGGGAATGTAAGAGGCAATACATCCTCGGAATTTGGCAAGGAGTATCCAAGTATTGTTAATGCAATCAACGAATTAGGTTGTTGGCAGAATTCTGTAAATGACCCCGGACCTTGTTGGATTAGATTCCGGTATCCAAACGACAAGTTAAATTTCATTGATATGAATGAAGGTAACAGTTCCAAACTTGGTAATAAATCCTTTCGTGAAAACTGGGTCGCCGAAACTGCACAAGAAATTCACGAAATGATAACAGCTTGTATAGCGGTGTGTGCAAAGAACTAACATAATTTCATTTTTATCGGGAAGAGTTCGCCACTCTTCCCGCACCTCACAGTTCACTGATTTTTCACTGCTTCTATCACACCCATACCATCACAATCCTGAATCGAGAAGTGTTCACCTGCTGTCAAATACTTCTCTGCCCAGTAAGGTATCAGAACGGTTATCGATCTCTGTTGCAGGCTCTGCTCTGAAGAAACCTGTATGTTCCAGCGATTTCCGTTCTTTCGTACTCGAACCCAGCCATGCAAAACAAGATAGTTCACGATCCCTTTGTTACGGCTTCGATCTTCCTGCTCTTGTATACGCTTTTCCGTCAA
>JAIFMU010000194.1 GCA_020048285.1 bacterium
CGGATGGTTTTTCGCAATATCAGGCAGAGTGTGCGCTCTGGATTCGCGAACGCTACGGCGACGAAGTGGTAATCGGCGGTGGAAATGTTGTTTCTGCTGAAGGTTTCCGATATCTTGCAGAAACTGCACAGCTTGATTTCGTAAAAGTGGGAATTGGCGGAGGATCGATCTGTATTACCCGCGAACAAAAAGGGATTGGCCGTGGCCAGGCTTCGGCTCTTATGGATGTTGTTGCTGAACGCAATAAATACTACGAAGAGACTGGGATCTATGTCCCAATCTGTTCAGACGGTGGGCTTTCTAACGACACGCAGATCATCGTGGCACTTGCTATGGGTGCTGACTTTGTTATGATGGGACGCTATTTTGCAATGACCGATGAATCTCCAACACCAAAAACATCGATCCGTGGTCAGATGTACAAACCATACTGGGGCGAAGGTTCAAATCGTGCCCGAAACTGGCAGCGCTACTCCGAGGGTGGAGCTGATGGCAAGATGAAATTCGAAGAGGGCGTTGATGCCTATGTTCCGATTGCCGGATCAGTAAATGATGTACTCGATGTAACAATTGCTAAGGTAACGGCAACTATGTGCAACATGGGATCTCTGAACCTTCTTGAGTTCGCAGACAAAGCGATTCTTACACGAATTTCAGAACAGTCATTCGTCGAAGGCGGAACTTCAAACGTGGTGACGTTCGAAAATCATAAAGAAGATCGTTAATTCTTTTTTAACTTCAAATACAAAAGGCTCTTCTTTGGAAGGGCCTTTTCTATTTCTTGCGAACAGTTCATCACTCAACGATAGTCGACTACAGCTATGAGAAACACTGAACAAGAGGATAAATATCCATTACTCGATTCTTGAGCTAAACAATCGAAACATGATGTGATGACATTTTAAGGCAGAGTCTATTTTATCAACCCACAAACAAAGGATACGACTATGAAAATAATTGATATGCACGGCCACTTTTTTCCCGATGCCCTTGCGAAGAGAGCTGTCCAAACCGTGGCTGATATGTGCGGTGGTGAAATTCTCCCCGCCCTCGATGGCACACTTGCCGATCTAATTCGCGGAATGGATCGCTTTGGCATTTCACAAACAGTTAATCTTCCCGTGGCAACCAAACCAGAATCGGTCATGCCGATCAACAGCGGACTATTGCTTGACAATAACCGCATAATCTCATTTGGCGCACTATCACCATACTCGCCGACATGGGAATCGGATATCGATTTCGTCGCTTCTATCGGTGTAAAAGGGATCAAACTTCACCCAGAATATCAGGGATTCTACATGAACGATCCCGCTTACTTCCCCTTTTACCAAAAAATTGCCGATGCTGGCCTGATTACGCTTTTTCACGCAGGGTACGACCCGGGACCATTTAGCCGCGATCACGCACTGCCTCAGATGTTCCTCGAACTGAAAGCCGCAGTGCCGAATCTGACGATTATCGCCGGTCATTTTGGTGGACTTATGATGTGGAATGATGTTGAAAAATATCTAGTCGGTTCAGATATCTACTTTGATACCGCAGCAATTGCCGATTTTCTCCCACAAGAGCAATTTGTCCGCATGACTCTTCTCCATGGAACAGAAAAGGTACTGTTCGGATCAGACACACCGTGGGAAGATCAGGGAAAGGCCATTCGCTACATCGTAGAAAGTTCGCTGGATGATACAGCCAAGGAAGCACTGTTCCACAAAAATGCGGAACGACTTCTCAATGGATAAACCGATTCAGGCGCTCGTTCTCAACCGGATCCGCTATGGTGAAACATCGTTGATCCTTAAGTTGTTCACCGAAAAATACGGTTTGATCAGCGGGATGATGAAAGGTGCGCTCAATGCAAAAAAGTGGGCACCCGAATCGGGCATGATAATTCAAACCCTCCCAATTCGCCGACGTGAAGAGGGCATGTTTACGCTCAGTGCCACCGAATACGAATATCAATACAGCTTTTCAAATTCACTAATAAAATCGGCGGTGCGCGACACGGCGCTTGAACTCTCATTGGCAGTTCTTCACGAAGAAAATCCTCACGCAGAGCTCTATGAACTATTTGGAAAATTCCTTCACCATCTCGAATCGTGTTCAGAATCATCAGCGCTTTTTTCCCTATGGTTGTTCATTCTTCGCTTTGGCGATGCACTCGGCGTATCAGTGGAACGGTCAGGTTGTGTGATTTGCGGCGAACCATTTCGCGATGGCGGGGAACTTCTCCCCGAACAAGGAGGGTTTGCCTGTGGCTCCTGTCGCCCCAAAAAGTCCCCGCTGTTCAGCGCAGAAATCATCTCCCTACTTACTCACGGCAAACCATCACCGGATGATCTAATACCACGACTCACCCCTCGTGAGCGCTACGGTGTCACGCTTTTGCTCACAGAAAATCTTCGATCTCACTTTTCATTTCACCGCGATATCCACTCCCTCGAATTTCTCAAAGAGATTGTATGAAAAAAGGCCGATGAATCTCTTCATCGACCTCTGATCTCTTTGCTATCATTCACACACTAGTCTATCAGCATCAATTTGCGAAGTTGACGAAGTAGCTTTGCCCGTTCAACCGGTTTCACCATGTAGGCATCGCAATTTTCTTTGAACGCGCCGATTACATTCTGGCTGTCCGATAGTGCAGTAGTCATAATTACTTTTGCACCCTGTCCAACTGCGTAGCCAGCTTCTTCCTCGAGTTTGCGAATCTGTTCAAGTGCGGTGTGCCCATCCATTTCAGGCATCATTACATCGAGACAGATCAGTTCATAATTTTCTTTTGCCTTGATAGCTTCAGAAACAACATCAACCGCTTCACGGCCATTTACCGCAATATGAACATCACCATACGGAGAGAGAAGTTTATGCATCAGTATGCGAGATGTAAAATCGTCTTCGACTACAAGAATTTTCATGATCAGACCTTTGTCAATCTGTGAACGTTTAATTTATCCGTTATTATGCCATGTTAATGAATAGATTTCCACCGTTTTTTTACAATTCTGCAATACACTCAATTTCGACGAGTGCATCTTTGGGAAGACGCGATACTTCGACCACTGCACGGGCAGGGCGGTGTTCACCAAACATCTCTTCATAGGCACCGTTGATCACGCCAAACTTGCCCATATCAAGAATAAAAATTGAACATTTCACAACCTTATTCAACGAAGACCCCGCCGCATCAAGAACTGCAGAGAGATTGCGAATACACTGTTTCGTCGCGTTAGCAACATCATCGTTCACTAATTCACCCGTGGCAGGAACCAAGGGAATCTGACCGGAACAGAACACCATGTTTCCTGAAACTGTCGCCTGAGAGTAAGGGCCAACAGCGGCAGGAGCATTAGGAGTATTAATCAATTTCATATATGCCTCATTTTTTGCTAAAAGATTGAGCCATTCCGATTGAACCGGCGATGGCGACATTCAATGATTCGACGAGCGACGCATCGAAGGGGATTGTATAAATTGCATCGGAAAGATCGAGCAATTGGTTAGAAACGCCATTCCCTTCATTACCCAAAGCGAAAATAGTTTTTGCACTCCTGTTCAAGGTGTCCAAACCACCATCAATATGAGCGGTAACCAGTTGATAACCGGAATTTTTTAGTTGTTTGAGCCGATCGAAGGCAGCTGCTGTTCGCACAATCTGCAATGACGGAAGAACTCCAGCGGCAGACCGCACCACTTTCGGGGCAAAAGGATCCGCACAACCATCGGTCATGAGAACCGTGTGAAACCCAAAGGCGGCAGCACTGCGCAAGAGTGTTCCCACATTCCCCGGATCCTGAAGATCTTCAAGAAAAAGAATTTTTTCAGACACAGGCTGATCGAGTGAATCGGCGAAACACGATTCCGGAATGATTCCTAGGGCCACCAATTCCGGAACGGTTTCCGAATCTGTGAACAGTTTCATCTGTGCAGGGGTAACCACGCGCACCGGAATTGCGAGTTCATGAAGATTGACGAGTGAAATGATCTCTTCAACAAAAGCGGGCGAACTTTCCAGCATCTGTTCGACCTGACGGCGGCCTTCGATGAGATAGCGCATTTCGCGCCGACGCCCTTTGCCTGTGAGCAGTTTTTCGTAGAACTTTAAGGGACGAAGAATCATAGGGCGTGCACTCCTCCATCGACAGCGATTATTTCGCCGGTTATATCGTTGTTTTCCAATAGAAATCGAACCGTTGAACAGATTGACTGGATCCCCGTTTCGCGGCCCGATGGCGCCAATCGACGCGCTCGTTCGTATGATTCAAGATCGCCTTCAACCGGAGCAATTACTGTTCCCGGAGCGATGCCGTTCACGCGAAACTGTGGGCCAATAGTGACCGCCATCTGCCGAGTCAATTCAGCTAAAAGCAGTTTCGAAAGGCGATAGTTCTGAAAGCGCGAATGAACCCGTTCGCAATTGGAATCGACGAAATTAATTATAGATCCGCCGATTCCAAGCTGATGATAAATCTTTGCCAACTCCACCGGAACAAATGCATTAACACTCAATTGATCCGGCCAGTTCACCGTGTCAAAGATATTCCCCTCTTCGAAAACCGCAGCGCACTGAACCACGCCAACAATCTCTTTCCAAGGAAGCTGTTCCGCAGTAAGAATCTCACGAGGAAAATCAGCCTGCCACCAACGTACTTGCGGTGTGTATTTTTCATGGGCGCGAAGAAACTGGTCCAGTTCGCTGCGATCCGAACGATAGTGAGCAATCACGCGCCAGCCTCGTTCGAGGAGATCAATCGCGACGGCAGCGCCTATTCGATGGCCCGCTCCGGTGATTAACACCGTACCCTTTTCCATAAGGACTCCTCCGTGAAACTGCACCCTTTTTTACTCGATGCTGAAAATAGTTCAAACCTCGGCGATTCAACAGTGGGAAACGCAATTCGCCAAACAGGGCAAGATCAGCTTTGGGCTGAACGCTCTTCACCTGTTGACACAATCGTAATTCACTTTATGAGCGACCGTTTTCGACATCCACGCGCTCCGTTTAAAAAGGAGAATCTGATCTTCACATTTATCGAATACGGAGTGAGTGCTCACTACCTGATTCTTCGCAATGGGATGATACTCAATCTTGTACCTGAACAGAAAAAGGCGTGGCATGCCGGAGGATCGATCATGCCCGAACCGGACAATCGCACCGGAGTAAACGATTTTTCTATCGGCATTGAACTAGCTGGTTCGGAACTTCACGCCTATACCGATCGCCAATATCAATCACTGAAATCGCTCATTGCCGATATCCGCCGCCGCCACGAAATCATCTATTTGGTGGGCCACGAAACCATTTCGGGCCAGCGAGCGGTCGATTTGGGGATTCGCGGTGATTGCAAAATCGATCCAGGTCCCAATTTTGATTGGAAGCGCATAGAGTTGAATGATTATTAAGCAGACTGCCAAATATGGATCTGCATGATGTATTTTAAAGCATGAAAAAAACAATGCTAAAATCGGTTTCGTCAGATATTCGA
>JAIFMU010000004.1 GCA_020048285.1 bacterium
TATTTACGGTTCCGACCTGTTTACAAAGACGAACTGTACTTGTCGCAAAGTTATTAAAGATGAATTCTTTATATAATGCTGCAATCATATTTTCATAGATACGTTTTCCAACTTTATCTTGAATTTTAGAACTTACTGCATTTTTAACTCGAAGATCCATAGATTCCAACTTAACATCTTTACCATGGAAGTCTGAGATTACTCTTTTGCAAGTTTGTTCAATGATATTTTCGATATATCTGATAGGTATTACCATCGTAATAGTCGATTTATCGGATAATGTAATCCCTGTTGCGCCAAATTTGAATTTAAAGCTATCGCCAGTAGAAATATATGCATCATTGAAGAAGAATTCGATTTCTTCTGAGAGATATGTTGATGTTGATTTAGTAAATACAACGTTCAATCTATGACATTTTGTAAGATTTTTAAACTGAGTAATCAGTTTAATTCTAATATCATTTGTGATTTTAAACACGTTGAAGTTCTTATCAAATTTACCATACCCATTGATAAATGGAGTGAAAATGATATCAGCGATATCACTATAAGTATGATATACGGTTCCCGTTGAATCGGGTTTTGTTATAGCAATCGATGCCATTGTTTGATATATAGAGAATGCTCTTCTCCGTGAATCAGAAGATGCTGAGATATTTCTTATAAGGGATGATACTTTAGCATCATCTGTCTTAGTATTTTTAAAAGAAATCTCATCAACATTTCCAAATTTTGTCAGGTAGCTTCCATTACTCTTATTGATGTAATTACTCATTGTAAAACCCTTCTATTGAATTATCGTTATCAATATTATGTTTTGAACAAATAAGTGGTAATAATAAATCAATATATAGCCGAGGAGCCATATATGGACAATTCACTCGAAGCCGCACTCACGAGTATATTTGGGATTGAAAACGATCCAGATGCTGAATTTCTTGATGGGGATGTGGACGGTAATTCTTTGAATATTATAGAAGAATCTATGAGTCTTATCGAACTCCAACTTACTACTGAAGCACAATTATCATTTATGACTTTGTCTATCGAATCTGACAATTTCTCAATGGAAGGTAATTTACTTAAAGATATTGGTAACTTTATCAAAAAAGTAGTAAAGAAAATCCTTGATGGCATTCGTGGTTTTTTCAGATGGATTAAGAATGCTTTCCTTTGGATCTTTGGAAAAGGTGAGTGGAGACAGAATAGTAAGACTATTGCTGAGACTGATAAAGAAACTGTATCGGAAGCTGCTGCTAAACTTGGTAAGAATATTGATCCTGAAAAAGAAGTAGCTGACCCTGCGAAAGCGGATGAAGTTGTCGGGATTATTGCTACAAGTAAAGCTGAAATTGGTAAAGTTCTTAAGAAAATTCAATCTAAACTTCCAAAGTTCTCTGGATTTGTGAAAAGTAAAGGGAAGACTGAGAAGCCTGACCTTTCTACGGATTGTACAGAGCTTGAAACCGTTATCGAAACTCAGGTATCTGGAGAGATTAAGAAAAAGAATATCTTTGGTAAAGCTAAAGATGTATTTAGCACTCTCAAAAAATCATATACTCAGTCTAGAATTGATAACAAACGCGAAGAACGCAATAAACGTGCTTCACAACTTCTTAGTTCTGGTGAGAATGAAAAAATCATCACATCTGTTCTCAAATTGATGGATGAGTTGGAATATGACATTGCTAAAATGGATCCATCTGACAAAGAAACGTCACAGTTTGTTATCAGAGAAGTTAATTATATGCTTAAAGTTATGTCAAAAGCCACCGGAGCTAACATCCAACTCGGTAGAACGATTATTGATTGTGAAAAACTTCAGAATCAATCAGATGCTGAGATGGTGAAAATCATCAAGTCTATCAACAATGGAAATCTTAAAATTTCCGAAGATAAATAATTTGAAACTTATACAACTTATTAAGGAGAATCATAATGAGTATTTACAATTCATTTGAATCTGAATTAACTGCTATCATGGGTCTTGAAGAAGAATATGATGGAATCGGGCTTCAGGAAGAAGAAGAAGAACTTGATGGACTTGATTCTGCTGAATCGTACGGTATGATCGTGCGTGATCAGATGGCTATCGAAAGTGCATTCTTTGTTATGGAAAACTATGGATTTGAAAATTTTACAACCTCTACTGAGGGTGTTGGAAATGTTTTCAAAGGTGTAGTTGAATTCGTTAAAAAAATTTTCAACAAAATCATTGAACTGCTTACCAGATTCTTTAAATGGATTGGTGGTATTATTGGTGGTCTTTTTGGAAAAACCAATGCAAAGGCAACAGTTGTCACAGCAATGGTCGCTCAGCTTAAATCAGGCGATGCTCCTAAAGTTGAAAAAGTTGTTGAAGAGATTATTGCAAAGAGAAAAAGTACAGCTCACGCCGACAATCTTCAGCGCAATAAAAATAGAATCGAAGCGAGAAATGCAAAATTGGCCAAAAAAGCTGAAGATGAAGCTAAACGTATTGCTAATTCTGCTAATGTAGTTGAACATGCTAAAGCTATCAATAAAGCACAAGAATCTGCAAATGCATCACTAGATTATAGAGGAAAAATCTCTAACAATCTTGGTTCTGTAGCTAATAGTATCATGACTTCTAAAGCGGATTCTGTCGGAGATGGCACAGAAACAGCAATTTCTAAACTTAAAACAGAAATTACTGGTGCTATTGCTGATAATGAAGTTTCTGGTGATCTTGAAAATGCACTTGTTCTTGCTGAAGCGTGTAGTGTTGTTAGAAAAGATCCTGAACTAGTTAACGTTAAAGTTACAAAACAATGTGAACGTTTCCTCCGTCAAGGGTCTAATTCTGGATTTAGTACTGAGCTTAGAACTGTTCAGAGTATTACCACCAACCTCGTAAAACAGTCTGGTAAAAATCAAAATACTAAAGTTAAAGCTATTTACAATACTCTTGAAAAAGTTTCAGAGAGTATTGCTAAATTTGTTGACAGTAATGAAGGAACTGCTGATGGCGGTATCAGTGCGGAACGTCTTAAATCGTTGAATGGCGTTAGAGATATCATCGTGAAACTTACTAAAGAAGTTTCTGAAATATCTAATCTTACTATCACCCTCAATAACGAGTCTATCAAAATTACTAAAGATCAAGGTGATATCTTGTCTATCGTTGAGTCAGCTCTTAAGAAAGCTGTTTCAGAAGGAATTATCGACATTAAAGTTGATGCTTCTGGTACTAGTTCTAAAGATTTTGGTCGTGGCGGTAATGGTAAATTCGTTGGAGATACCAAAGAAGTTTAATCTTTGTATTATAAAGAGAGGGAGAAATCCCTCTCTTTTCTTTATTTAAATCATACTTTCAATTATATATATCGTGATGATCTATAAAATAATTATTAATTAAACTGTCAATATATTAATGTGTAAAAAAGTGTTTTAAATGGAGGTTAGTATGGAATCCAACACCCTACAAGAACTGAATTCGGAGCTCTCCACGATTGTGGGGTTTGAACCGTACTTTCTTGAAGAAGGTAAAGTTATCTGCAAGTGCTGTCTTGCGGATAGAAGTAGCTCTTCTATTGAAGAGCTTAAGAGAACTAAAACCGTCAAGAATCGGGACGGTGATCCAACATCTGTTCACGTTTGTGGGGGATGTAAATACGTACAAGGGGCTAATCTTCCTCTTAAGAAACGTATCTCCGATTATCGCAAAGAGTTAGATCTTATGGAATTTGATATTCCTAAGTTCAAAAACTCATACCTCAAACCACTAGATCAGTACAGATTCTACGTACCTGAAACTGATTCTGAATGTAGACTGTCTGAAGAGGAATTGGTTGAAGCTCTTCAAGAACTCCGTAGCAATCTCGGAATGGCTCCTGGAGCATCTATGATGAATGATTCTGAAGAAACTTCTCAAGAATCGCTTGTAGAAGAAGTTATTGAGGATGAAATTGCTGCTGATCAAGTTGATGAACCTGAAATCGATGAGGACGAAGCCCCCACCGAACCAGAGGAAGAGGAAATGGCTAAACAAGATGAAGTTCCGGATAATGCCGGTGAAGCGTATGGTTCATTCTTCGATGATGAAGATGATCTTGATGGATTATTCGGGGATGATGTAGAAGTTGATGAAAATGATGTTGTCGATGATGAGATTGAAGAAGAAGAACTTAATGAAGATCTTCCATCCAATCCTATCGATGATCTCGATGAAGATCTTGGTGAAGATTTCTGGGCGTCTCAACCTAAATCAGTTGTCGAAGAGAAGAATGAAGACTTCTCATCTCAAGCTAATGATTTTAGTGGAATCGCTGATGTTAAGGTTACTCGTGATGCTGTAATTGAGGATATGATCAATCAGAACAAAGAAGCTTCTGAAGACGATGTATTCAAAATTGATGGACGTGAAGAGCATATCTATAACATCGTTTCTCGTTCAAGATTTACAGATCTTATCGAAGATTATGATGATTCAAATGCTAAAAAGGTTGTAGATCGTATTCTTAAGTTGTTTAAGAAACGCGGAGCTCGTGACCTTAAGTACAAACTATATATCGATGAAAGAACACATGAGTGTCCTGTAGTTGATTTCGAAGGATCTATCCGTGTGATTTTCATCAATACAGATATTCCTGGTGGATCTTACCATGCGGAAAATGAGATCAATTCTCGTCTACGTTATACGTTTGATCAGAGTGATTGTGAATATGACGTTATGACGTATATCGTTTATTCCGATATGATTCGTGACGAACGCCTTAACCGTGTTGTTAAATCGATCTCTAAACAGATTGCATTTAATCTCAAAGTTATAGGTATCTTTAAACCTATTTCCATTATTGAAGACAGTGATCAGTATTTCTACACTACAAGTGAGAAAGACAAACCGACAATCGACAGATTTACGTTTGATAACTGTTCAGGTAATGTTGATGTTGCTGCAACGAAGAGTATTGCTCTTATCTCTCGTTGGGATAATCCAAATCTCGATAATGAATGGAAATATCGTAAAGAAATTTCTAACAGAATCGCTCTTGCCAAAGGTGCGAGTATCGGGTATGAAGATCTGTCTATGCATATGACAGCGGCAATTCGTTTCATTATGATTCCTCCTAAAGCGGACGGAACTATCAATGTTACGATTACAGACTATATTGAATCATTGGATATTTTCGTTCGTGATGGTCTTGGATCTCTTATTGGTGTACTTGTACACAATATTAAATCCGAATTCCCACAATCACAACTTCATATCTACTATGAATTCAATAGAACTATGATTCCATCTCCTACTGTATCCCGTTACTTTAAGAATGATAGTATTCGTCCTGTAAATGTCAATAAAGACATGGCGCAGTTCAATGAAATCATTAAAACGGTATCGGAACAGAATGGTGTAGCACCTACTGCACAGTTCTATGTGGAAGGTGAACCATTTGAAGGATCTCCTGAGTACAATGGTGATTTCTGGCCTACATTCGTACTATCTCCTGAATATCGGAAAACCA
>JAIFMU010000186.1 GCA_020048285.1 bacterium
TTTTTCCCGTGGTTCCAGTTGCGAACCGGACGGTAGTATCCTACGATTCGTGAATAGACTTCGGTGTCTTCGCCACAGGTTGGGCATTCGAACTTTTCGCCTTTTACATAGCCATGATCTTTACACACCGAGAAAGTCGGGGTGATTGTGAAATACGGCATTCTGAAATTGTTACACACATCCTGAATCAACTTGCGAACCATCGCCGGATCTTCGATCTCTTCACCGATGAATCCGTGGAATACGGTTCCGCCGGTGTAGAGCGTCTGCAGTTCATCCTGCATTTCGAGAGCATCGAAGATACACTCGGTCGATCCAACGGGAAGCTGAGTAGAGTTGGTGTAGTACGGGGTGTCGCCCCCGGGAATGTTCATCCCTTTGTAACGATCATAGTCCGCTTTTGCAAGACGGTACGAAGTTCCTTCGCCCGGAGTCGCTTCGAGGTTGTAGAGGTTACCTGTCGCTTCTTGATAGTCACGCATACGGTCTCTCATGTGTTCCAAAATCTCTTTGGCGAAAGCACGAGCACCATCATCGGTGAGATCTTTGCCCATAAAGTTGAGAGCACATTCGTTCATCCCGTTGATCCCCACCGTCGAGAAGTGGTTATCCCAGTGGCGAAGGTAGCGCTGGGTATAGGGGAAAAGTCCCTGATCGAGAAGGGTTTTACACACTTCGCGTTTGGTTTCGAGGGAATCCCGTGCAACATCCATAAGATGGTCAAGCTGAAGGAAGAACTCTTCTTTTGTGCTCGCGAGATACCCAATACGCGGAAGATTGATTGTTACCACCCCGATTGATCCAGTGAACTCATCAGCACCAAACAGTCCGCCACCGCGTTTACGCAGTTCGCGTTTGTCGAGCTGAAGACGACAACACATAGAACGAACATCTTCAGGGTTGAGATCTGAGTTGATAAAGTTCTGGAAATATGGCGTTCCGTATTTACCAGTCATTTTGAAGAGAAGTTCAGCGTTTTCTGAATCCCAGTCAAAATCTTTGGTCACGTTGTATGTTGGGATTGGATACGCAAATCCACGACCTTCCGCATCACCTTCGATGAAAATTTCAAGGAAGGCACGGTTGATCATGTCCATTTCGGTTTGGAATTCGCCGTAGGTCTTTTCGATCGGCATTCCACCGATGATCGCACACTGCTCTTTGAGGTCAGTTGGGCAGATCCAGTCGAACGTTACGTTGGTGAACGGCGCCTGTGAACCCCAGCGCGAAGGAGTGTTCACACCAAAGATAAACGACTGCATGGCCTGTTTAACTTCTTTGAAAGTGAGGTTATCCGCCGCAACAAACGGAGCAAGGTACGTGTCAACGGAGCTAAATGCCTGAGCACCTGCCCATTCATTCTGCATACAACCAAGGAAATTCACCATCTGCTGAATAAGTGTCAAAAGGTGTTTTGCCGGAGCGGATGTGATTTTGTTTGGAACACCGCCAAGACCTTCGGTGATCAACTGACGAAGCGACCATCCGGCGCAATAACCACTGAACATTGAGAGGTCATGGATATGAAGGTCGCCGTTTTTATGAGCGTCCGCGATATCCTGTGTATAAATATTATTGAGCCAGTAGTTTGCCGTAATCGCACCAGAGTTATGGAGAATCAATCCACCAAGTGAATAGTTCACATTAGAATTTTCGTTCACACGCCAGTCAGACTGCTGAAGATAGCCGTCCATGGTGTGATTGATATCGAGAATCAGGTTTTTCTTTTCACGGATTTTACGATGCTGATCGCGGTAGAGAATGTACGCTTTCGCAACTTTCGCATGACCTTCTTCGATCAAAACCTTTTCGATGAGATCCTGAATCTCTTCAACAGCGGGGATTGAGTTCTTGTGAAAACGTTTCGCAACGGCTTTTTCTGTGGCAACTGCGAGTTGTTCCGCTGTTCCATGATCGTGCCCACCAACAGCTTCCGCTGCCTTAAAGATCGCATCTGTGATTTTTGCGATATCAAATGGAACCAGTTTACCGTCTCTTTTGCGAACTGTCTGAATCATACGTGGAATCCCCCATCTATTGTTTTGCTTGTTTCATGACCACAATATCTTGTATGTGGTGGCTATTAACGCTTCCAAAATTATACTCAAAAAAAATGAAATAAAAGGGTAAAATTTTCTTTCAAAATGTGGAGTTTTTAGGGTGAGATTTGGCATCCGCTTGAACAGTGATCATTCCAAAGTTATCAACAGGAAAAAAACTTTTGCGACCACCATAGTACTATATATAGTGGTTGACATCCCTCAATCCATTCAATAAATACAAATATCTGTAGTTTGAAATCTGTTGACACTCTATTGAAAACTCACTGAATCCATACTAATCAACACTTTTTTTCAACATCCTAGTAAACCGACAGGAAAATCCACTGTTCAAGCAGGGTAATTATCAACAGAATCTGTTAATACGGTGTTGAAAAGCCCATAAACACTACCTGTGTTGATTGCCATGAAAGAGGTTATCCCCACTGATCTCGACGTGTTAGATTCTTGTGTTTTCAACACTCTGTCAACAAGTGAAAAGATGTGATCAAAAGTAGTCATTTCAAAGATGAAATCAGTTCAGTTGAAATTGAGTAAAATCACCCTAAAACGGTGTAAATAAGTCTAAATCAAAAATGTCACCCGTGATACTAAAGATGCAAATTACAAGTGACATTAGATCGATTGATCACACAAATATGCCAACCTTATCAACAGATTATTGAAAATTTCCATTGATCTTGCTCACGAACAAGGCAGAGGACATACTCATTTGCCATGACGTGTATTTCTTAGAAATGTGCCACCATGTACACCGATACGATTTTCCACAGACGCTTTAGATTCTCAGTGAACGGTTATTTCAATTGAGAATATTCAACCTCTATTGACGAAGAATGCTAGAAATGAGTGTAAATAAAAGGGTATAGCTATGATTTAAAAGAAAAATATCAAAAAAGTCCTGAAAAGGTAAACATCACCGTTCACCTCTTTCAGGACACAATTGTTTGGAAAAAAGCAAGTCATTCCTGACAAGCGACAACTTTACATCCGTTCAGGAACCTGGATCCCCAAAAGCCCGAGCACCGTTTCCATAGTGGAAAGCGTGTAAGATACAAGTGCGAGCCAACTTCCACGCGTCGTTTCGTTCTCTTCGCGAAGGATGTGGCACTCTTTAAAGAATCGATTAAACACTTTAGACAAATCATATACATAGTCGCAGAGATAATTCGGAGCCGTGTCCGCCGCAGCCGCGATAAGTGTATCTTCGAACTTGGCCAGCTCGAGCATGAGATTTCGCTCCGCTTCTGAAGTGCACACCGCGATCGAACCCACGGGGAATCCAGCATCGGTGGCTTTGCGAAGTATCGATTTGATACGGACCGCACTGTAGAGTAAATACGGGCCAGTTTTACCTTCAAAAGAGCTAAACTTTTCAAGGTCAAATACATAGTCAGAGAGTCGATGGTTCTGAAGGTCGGCAAATTTGAGTGCTGCCATTCCAACGATCTCCGCGATTTCACGACGCGCTTCCTCGGACTGATCCGCCGCGACGTTGGCTTCGCTAATCCGTTCAACTGCTTTGTCAATCACGAGCGTGATCAAATCGCCCAGTTTCATCACCCCGCCATCACGAGTTTTGTACGGCTTGCCATCGGCTCCGTTTACAGTGCCAAATCCCACGTGTTCGAGCATGAGCGATTCTGGGGCTATACCCGATTTTTTCACCGCACGGAACACCTGTTCAAAGTGGAGTCCTTGCCGTTTATCAACGACGTAGCATATTCTATCGGCATTGAACGTTTCCACACGATAGTCGATTGTGGCAATATCCGAAGTGGCGTAGAGAAATCCTCCGCCAGATTTCACAAGCATAACCGGCGGTATCTCTTTGGTATCTTTTTCGGTGACAACATGCATTACGGTTGCACCTTCGGACGTTTCAGCAAAGCCATCTTTTTTAAGGCGATCCACCACCGTTGACATGCGGTCCATGTAGTAACTTTCGCCGAGCCAGTGATCGAATTTCACATCGAGTTTTTCAAAATCAACGTTAAGTGTTTTCACCGACAGATTGACGAAATGTTTCCACAGCGCCACAAATCCGGGTCTTCCCTGCTGAAGTTGATCGGTGCAAACGATCGCTTCAGCCATGAGTTCCGAATCAGCTTTGCACTTTTTGCTCGCTTCGGGATACATCAATTCGAGGTCTACGATAGAAATTGGTGCTTCCGCGGGATATTCTCCACCAAAAAATTCATCAAAATACGGAAGTGAAGGTTCGCGGCGGCGAAGTTCTGAAATGAGCATTCCCATTTGTGTACCCCAGTCGCCTAGATGATTATCACTGATAACGTTGTATCCAAGATAGCGGAACAACCGCTGAAGTGAATCGCCAATAATTGCCGAACGAAGATGTCCCACGTGCATCGGTTTCGCCACATTTGGTCCACCGAAATCGATCACTACGCGCAACTCTTTTGCAGCGGTATCACAACCCATAGATTCATCCACAGAGACTTCCGATGCGTGATTGATAATGTACGCATCGGTCAGAGTAAAGTTGAGAAATCCAGGGCCGGCGATTTCTATATTTTTGAACATCGGTTTTTCAGAAAGCCGCTCCATAATTTCAACAGCCAGTTCACGGGGATTTCTACCGGCACTTTTGGCGACCGCAAGTGCTCCATTACACTGAAATTGGCAGAGATCAGGGCGCGCAGCATCGACCACTACCGATTCAATTTTACTGCGAAGCGTACTCATACTTGTCCTTCTGGCTTACGAACCATTTATAATTTGGTGCAAATATACAACAGTGAACTTTAAGCTTGCACATTCACATCGGAATGATACTATAAAGAGAGTTATAGATTCGTTGTATTGGAGAACTATTATGGATTTACTGCACCCCCTCCATGAAATTGTAAAATATCGGGAAAATGGAGCGAGACTCGAAATTTGCGTGGACGCAGATGTAGACAAAAAAGCCCTTCTCGCGCGTATTCAAGCAACAATAGATGATAAAATGGTTATAAATGCAGATATTGCTTCGATCAGAAAAGCAATCCTTGGAGCCACTGGTGAATTTTCCGATATCGGCCCACTTTTTGAAATATACGCACCGCTATGTGACACCTATTTGATTCTGACAACATCACCACTGCGTTGTACACTCACCATAAAAATGGACCTTCTCGACAATGGAATTCGCCCTACGGTGAATATTGTTAAACATCGGTTGAAACGCGCAAATGTCATTTTTGGTATCAAAGAAGATGTTATCGGAAGGATAATTGAGAAAAAGTTGTGGGAATCATCAGTGGTTATTGCTGAAGGTATAGAACCGATCCGAGGTGAAAATGGCGGTATTGAATACAAAATTTCTACAGAAGCTATTTATGCTCCAAAGATCAACGAACACGGCATCGCAGACTATCGCGATATCCAAAGCTTTACTCAGGTAAAAGCGGGCGACTTGATCGCCGTAAGAATTCCCGAAGGCAAAGGAACACCAGGAACATCGATCTTTGGTAGCCCACTTCCTGCAGAACCAGGAAAACCGTACGAACTGAGACCAGCAGCAAATATTATTGTCACGGCTGACAAAAATGAACTACGAGCTGAATGTTCAGGAATAATTATTAAAAAAGATGGTTTCATTTCGATAAAGAATGATTTAGAAATAAAAGGTAATGTCGATTTCAAGGTTGGAAATATTAGCTTCACGGGGAAAATCATTATAAATGGAGATGTTTTGCCGGGCTTTAAAATCGAAAGTGAAAGTGATATTCTTATTCACGGCCAAGTCGAAGCCTCAACGGTAATTTCAACTGGTGGAACGGTCCAGATTGAAAAAGGTATCATAGGAAAAGATACAACGAAAATTTTCGGGAAAAACCGTGTTGTCATTAACTTCGCTCAGGATGCTCAGATCATTTCTGAAGGCGAAGTTATTGTGGAAACGAATCTTCTACGGTGCAAAGTCATGTGTAATGAGTTTAAAGTAACCGGAACCAGCTCCGCAGTTATTGGCGGCGAAGTGATAGCCTACCGATCAATCTCGCTGGTAGAATCAGGTAATGAAGAAGAGACTCACACTGAACTGAAAATTATGGATCGAAAAGTAATTGAACTCATCGAAAAACGGAAAAAGCTGAGTGAAGCACTAGCACAACTGAACGAACTCTATGTTCCAGCAGAACGGGAAATGCGCAACAAGGCTAGCATGATTAAGAAAGCCGGTATCTACGCTACTGATGACCATAAAACCGGTTTAGAACAATCAACCAAACGCTTTGAAACAGTTAAAATGAAAACCGAAATGGTTGAAAAAAATATTGATTCTATTGATACTGAACTCAAACGCGATGACATTCTTGAAGGAGACCTTTATATTACTGGTGCCATCCACATTGGAACGACCATTGAAGTTCATAAAAAAAGACTTTCGGTCAAGAAGAATGACCACGCGATGCACTACACCTTAAAAGATGGTCAACTTGCTGCCATTCCAATCCGTAAGTGAGGTTCTGAGAATCTCCGAGATTTAACGAAAAACCTGTTGCTCAAAGTATCGATTGTGATGTATATTTGCCTTCGAAAAGTTATTTAAGAGTCATTCTGGAGGACTATAATGTCAAAAGTATGTGATATCTGTGGAAAGAGTCCTGTTTCAGGAAATTCAATTTCTCACGCTCACAATGTGAATCTGCGCAAGTTCAAACCGAATCTTCGCTCTGTAAAAGAAAATGGTGTTTCTAAAACCATTTGTATGAAATGTCTCAAAACAGCTTCTAAAGTTCGTTAATCCGAACTATTGATTCTGTTCTGATAAAAATATGGCTTCCAATTATTTGGAAGCCGTTTTTTTATATCTCTATTATACATCATCAAGATCGAGGTACTGGTTTTCCCGATGCTTTCTCTAGAATCTTATACTCGTTTTCACTAAGAGAACTCATACCTGTATCAGATATTTTTTTCAGCACATCATCAAGTTCTAGTTTCTCAGCTATCAATTCCTGACGACTTTTGCGCGGCTCGAAATAATGGATTACTGTTTTCTTGTTTCTTTTAGTAAAAAAACTAGATAACTTTATCTGAGCTACCTTGGGTTCAAGCCAAAACCACAAAAAAGCAAAAATGATTCCACCAAGGTGCGTTAGGTACGCCGTTTCACCTGCACTATTCATTGCACCAACTATTGTGGTGACTATGTAGATCAGTGCTATAATTCTCGCTTTAATAGGAAACAAACCCCAAAACCAAATCTCTTCGTGCGGGAAATTGATCGCGTAAAGAATTGCCAAGGCGATTACCCCACCAGAGGCGCCAACAATAAGTGATACATGGCCACTAAACAGATAGAAGAGCGACACAATCCCACAAAAAAGAATCGATGTGAGATAAAAGGCCAACATTTTTCTTTCACCAAAACGATTGATCAATGCTAGCCCGAAAAACCACAAGCCGAACATATTGAACAAAATGTGGAATGGACTCACCGGCTGATGTAAAAACCCATAGGTAAAGAAGCGCCAAATCTGCCCACGGATTGCAAGGTCAGGATAGAGGCCAAAGGTATTCGTTACGTGCGACCCAAGCGCGGGAATACTTTGCAGAACCCACATTGTTACATTGACAACAACAATCCACTTAATCAACTTCGGAAAACGAGTTTCACCGTAATACATCAGTGACGCCCAAACTTCTCGCGTAGTGCGCATTCTACAGGAGTTGGCACAAAACGAGAAATATCACCATGAAACTGTGCAAGATTGCGAACCAAGGATGAACTGAGATAAGTATATTCGGCGCTTGGCATGAGAAATACTGTTTCAGCGGAACTAGAGAGTTGACGATTAGTAAAGGCCATCTGGAATTCATAGTCGAAATCCGAAAGGGCACGAACACCGCGAATAATTGTCGAAGCCTCGTATTCGCGAAGAGCATCAACCACGAGCCCCCCGTAGGAGATGACCTCAACACGCTCAAGATGTGCCATACTTTCACGAGCAAGATACAACCGCTCTTCATCGGAAAAAAGACAACTCTTCGTGGGATTTACTGAGACGATCGCAATAACTTTTGTAAAAATTGCTGAAGCGCGTTCCGCAATATCGATGTGTCCTAATGTGATTGGATCAAATGTTCCTGGATAGATGGCAATCGGCACAAATTACTCCTCTTTGCGGAAATAGCGAATAGTGGTATGTCCATACTTTTTTGATCGCTCCTTACATGACTCCGGCGCAGTAAACCGAGAAGCGTACAGATCATCGGTCGAGTGCTCAAATAGTAGGATACCATAGGGATTTAGAAGGGAATATGCCAATGGAATTAGTTCAGTAAGCTCATTCTCATTGTAGGGAGGATCGAAAAATATAATGTCAAAGGACTCACTTAATCGCTGTAACACATCTTTAGCATCTCCAGATACTACAGTTACTTGCGATCCTATTTGCAGAACTTCAACAATTGACCGGATCATTTTTATCCGATCAGCAGAAAATTCTACCATAGTGGCCGAACGAGCCCCGCGACTTATCATTTCAAATGAAAAAACTCCGCTTCCGGCACAGATTTCAAGAACTTGTGCATCAACGGTTTCCATCTGAAGTGAACTACAAATAGCCTCGCGGACCATCTGCTTCGTTGGCCTGAAATCAGCGGCAGTATCGGGCACGCGAATTTTCTTCCCCTTAAATCGACCAGCGCTAATTTGTACATCCATGATCAGAGCACCGTAACCCGAACAACAATTTTCCATTCGAGCCCCGTGCCGGCAGCGTGCAAATCAACTGCGGAAACAGAGATTGGCTGAGAACTGTTTTTCATCTCTTTAAGAAAATCTTTGAACTGTGTAAAGCTACTCTGCCCATGAAGAGCATAGTGATAGTGGCGATATTTCCCCTCAACTTCAGGCTCCATGGCTTCCAATTCACCAGAAACAGTGACGGCTGTCTTACTTGCAATCGCGATAACACTATCTTTTAGTGACTGCAAATGCGCCTGCGTAGGAATAGATGATTCTGTTATCACCAACGGTTCCAAAGCAGATGGTTGCAAAATATACGAACCTTCGAACCTAAACTGATACCCTCCAACAACTTCACGGAACAAGCTCGCAGGTTTGGGGAGAAGATCCCACGAATCCTGTTTCAGTGAAGAAAAGAGAGAAATGGTACTTGCTTCACTCTTAATGCCACCCATCCCAACGACCTGTTCGTATCCATTCATGGTAAGCGTCGTGAAATCAACATCTGCAGGAACAATCAAAGCCAATTCGCGGAATAATGCGTAGGCAAAGAGATGTTCGTAAGTAAGTCGTTGTGCCATAGCCATATCAGCATATCGGGTGTGCGTGGTATCGTTGACGGTGGTACTTTTTACAGAATCAGCTAGTTGACCTGTGGCAACCGCTGTGGTCTGAACTACCGGTGTGGGATTCACAAATGGCTGAGCACCGACCTCGTCGACGGTATTTTTTTTCTTGATAATCAGTGCTGTTCCCACTGCGCAACTCAAAGCGATTACCAACACGAACACGATCAATTTTATGCCATCTTTTTCAGAGGGAATCCCGAGTATTATCGGTTTTTGATGCAATAAATTAATTTGGATCATTCCTGTACCCCGCTCAAAGCAAGTCCTGCAGCAACCGCGACAACAGCGGTATATGCTGATAATTTTTCTGCATCGCTCCCCGTTTCATTCGGTACAGTTTCGAAGCAGTTTAGTTCATAACAATTGGGAAGAGCACGCGCGAGTTCTGAACGTATTTGCGGATTGGCCACGAGAGATCCTGTCATTTTTGTAAGAAGTTCATCGTGAATATCCCAACGTTCACGCAACTCGTTGCGCGCATGAAGAAACAGCGGCACTAGCTCATCCGGTGTAGTGGACTCTTCGATCCCATAGATCATCCGAATGTCCCACAACTTTCCATCGCGAACATAGATAACGGAGGATGAAGGCACTGAAGCAAAAAACAGAATTGTTTCTTTGTTTGCCCCATGATTGGCCTCGAGAAGGTTCACCAAACTGACAAAATCAACTGACAGCGCTTTCGGTTTAATGCCAACTTTTGCAAGCATTTTTGTGTAACGAGCTACATCGGAAGTGCGATATGCGAGGCCCAGTGCTCTGTTGTCCCCCAAAGGAACC
>JAIFMU010000162.1 GCA_020048285.1 bacterium
GCACTTGGCCTTCCCTTCCTCAGGCAAACATTGCGTTCGCCTGATACCTCATCATCACACACATTCACGAGTGGGGGAGTTACCCACTCATATTTTGTAATATAACGAATAATTCAAACTTGTCCATAAAATTATTGTTTAATTCTCGTGACAATCTGATTGTGATATCGTACTATATTTTTATTACAGGAGGTTACTATGGCTGACAAGAAATACGATTTTCTGTCTCATGAACAGACAAAAGAGATTGATAAGATGATTGCTGATGCCGATGCACTTGATGTCTCTATCCTTACTCAAATGAACAATGTGCGATACTTTCTCAAGGTTGATCAGAACAAGCTTAAAGTGAATGAGCCATCAGTTGCTGCTGCTGAAATTCAGATGAAAGCGTTGGCATCTCACTTTAATGATCGCCGTGAACAAATCGAAAAAGCTATTGTCGATGTTACCGATATGATCAGATCCATGGCTCAGCATGCCGATAAACTGACCAACATGGGCCATGCAGGAAAAGGTGCGAAAATCCTGGATGCATCGGCACCGTTAGAAAAGAGAATTACTGAAATGAACGATATTATTTCTCAGTTAAATGACGCAAAAAAAGAGCAGCTCGAAGATTTAAAAAAGAGCATATTAAAAGCCGAAAAAATTCGTCACTTCAAAAATCTTCAGTAGCAGTTTGGTCGTCAGTAAATAGATCTTTGTACCGTGCACGGCTGAGTGGCACCGTGGTGTTGTCGTTCAGCCGAATTGAGTACTTGCCAGCCCCGTGAACTAGGACTTCCGCAATTTCTTTTCTGTCAACGATATACGACTTGTGAACTCGAACGAACTGTTCCGGGAGTTGTTCTGTGATTTTTTCAAGTGATTTGTTGTAGAGGTGAAGTGATCCATCGGCAAGGTGAAGCTCAGCATAGTCGCCAGCTCCTGAAATGTATTTAATATCCGTCACTGGTATGAACTGCCTTCTCCCCTGATTTTTTATCACAAGCGTGGTTGCACCGTTGATACGGTTGTAGCGACCGGTAAATCGATTGAGAGCTCGTTGCAGTCGTTCTTCGTCAAACGGTTTTGGTATAAAATCAAGTATTCCCAACTCAAATGCTTCAATTGCTCGATCGGTATTCGCTGACACGACAATCGTTTGAAATGGATGGTCGGGTAATTGTTGAAGAATTGAAAATCCATCGTCGCCGTCGAGGTTCAGGTCGAGCATAATCAAATCTGGCGGAGTTATCTGAAGGTGCTCAAGAGCATCTTCGAAGGTGGTAAAGAGAGAAATTTCACAACCGTCGGGCAGTGCATTTTCGATCATTCGCTTGAGCCGCCGTGCGGCAACTTTTTCATCTTCTATTATAGATATTTTCATACAACTGATCCCTGTGGAATTGAGATTTTTGTTTCCCAACCGTCGTCGACGCTATAGGTCAGGAATGAGTATTTTGTTCCGTATAACTCCTGCAAGCGACTTCTAATATAGCGAATGCCAGTTCCTTTTCCTTCACCAGTGGCGGTTCGACTGCGGTTGTCTCCATTGTTGTGCATAGTCATAAGGATCTGGTCGTTAGATCGTTCGACTGTCAGAGTAAAAACCCCGTCATCCTTTTTCCGAAATCCATGTGAAACGCCATTTTCGATAACCGTATGAAGTATGAACGGAGGGATCTCGATTCCTTCCCGTTCCCCTTTTACAATCATTGAATAATTTTTTTCCTGACGCATATTCATCACTTTGAGGTGAATCTTACAGATTTTGATCTCTTGTGACAAGTTGATTTTCCGTTCGCCTGCGTAAGCCAAGAGAAGTCGCAGTTCCTGAGAAAGAGCATTAACCAGTCGCGCTGCCACAGCGGGTTCTTCTTCGATCCACGCAACAATTGAATTGAGTGAGTTAAGGAGAAAGTGCGGTTGAAGATGTCCTTTGAGCAACTCCAGTTCCAATCGCGATGCGCGCAGCTCTGATTTATAAAACTGTTTTCGCTCTTCCGCAAACTGTCGCGACAAGGCTATTGTTATGAATACATTGAGAAACGCAAATCCCACAGACCAACCGTTGGCTATATTGAACAGTGTTGTAACAATTAATCCTATAAGGAAAACAGTCATACCTATCAAAATAGTACGACTTCCTTTTCTCTTGCGCACCAATGCCCCTGCAGTCACGGCAATTGCGCTAAGAACCGAAATATAGGCATAGAACAGGTTGAGATCGTGGAGAGCTGGAAGGAATCGAACGGGCAGAATGTTGTAGAGCGCAAGCCGTGGTAGTATCACCACCGTAATTGAAAGAACCACAATAATTGTTCGTGTTATTTTTCTGCCGAACGCTGCAAAATGAGAGAGGAGGAAAATGGGTAGCAATGCGATCATGCCGAACCAGAAAAGATCTCCGGCGATGGCCAGATGTTGCAAATGATTTAGAGGTATTCCTCCAAAGAAAATCACCGTGTAGACTGCAATGTGCCCAGTACAGGATATCGCAAAGAGACTGAATAGAATGTGAGTGTGCCGCCGTTTTCGATTGTCGATGCTAAATAGATGAAACAGCGCCGTAACGGTAAAGATCCCCGCGAGAAAGATCGAGAGGGAGAATCGATTCAGCTGGATCTGCCGCAACTCTTCAGATCGACCAATGGCAATCGGAAAGGTTAGTGAACCGGTGTTGTTGGAGTAGTTTGCGACTCGAATAGCCAACACATGTTCCCCGGTTGAGCACTGCTGCGGGCTCAGGTAAAAGTGGCGACCGCTTTTACCGGTTTGATACGTTTCTTTTGAACCAACTCGGCCGGTAAGGCCTGTGAGTTTGCCATCCCAGTAGAGTTCGTAGGCATCCTGAAGTGCGGGGATTGAAATTGTAAGCCCTTCGGTCGAGGCAAGTGGTTCGGGGAAAAAGAGAACCGTTCGATACCAGTGAATTCCGGAACTATTAATTTCTCTGGTGCGCAATTCCTGTTTGCCGATGATGTAATCCGGTTTCGTTTTCGGGGTAGAATAGTTCGAAATCGCCAAATCGTTGTTGAATATTTCCCAGTGTTCAATTACCGTTTCGTGCTGTTCACTGGGGAAAATATTCTGAGGTGAACCAAGCGTAACAGCGGTGAGTATAAGTATGAGAATAGTAGTAATGTATTGAATCATCTGATTCTCCTTATATAGCACACGCCATTTTGGGCTCATATCACAGTAGAAAATAGGATGTGGCAATGCCAACAAAAAAAGTAAAAAAACAGTTGACAAAGAGTGATGGATGCTTTTATATTTTCCCCGTCTTAAATGTGGCAGCTTAGCTCAGTCGGTTAGAGCATTGGAATCATAATCCAAGGGTCCGGGGTTCAAGTCCCTGAGCTGCTACTCCTTTTCCTCCTAGGGGAAAACATGAATCAATCAAGCATTTCCGGATTTTTGCGGAAAAACGGCCTTTACGGTTCGAAGATTGGTGTAGCGGTGAGTGGCGGATCTGATTCTGTCGCTCTTTTTTTTGCTCTCCTCTCAAAGAAAAATGAATTCTCACTCGAATTATCTCTCATACATGTCAACTATCATCTTCGCGGTGACGAGTCTGATGGTGACGCCAATTTTGTCCGGAATCTCGCGACAGATCACTCGCTACCATTGTACTTGATCGATGTTGATTTGTCGAACTACACGTCCGGTGTTGAAGAGCAGGCGCGGCGCATTCGTTATGACTATTTCTCAAAAATGCGCGCAGAAGGATCCGTCGATTGGATTGCAGTAGGTCATACGCGGGATGATCAAGCGGAAACGGTGCTGTTCCGGCTGATTCGCGGAACGTCATTACACGGTGTTGGTGCGATGGAATCGATTCGCAATGATGGTATTATACGACCATTATTACAGGAGCCTGGAGATTCCTGTCGGAACTGGCTGAGAGAACTAGGGCAATCATGGCGGGAAGATTCTTCGAATGCCGGCAATGATTATTCTCGCAATGTTATTCGTCACGAGATTATTCCTGTCTTACAAAAACTAAACAGCGCCGCAGTGGAACATCTCGTTCAGTTTGCCGATCACGCCCGTGAAATCAACAGCTCTATCGTTGCAACTGGTTTGAAACAACTTCGCCAGAGAAACCTCTTTGCTAGCGATCTCCTCTTCCATTTCCGACGATCTGTATCGCTCGATTCTCTAGAAATAGCCGCGATTGTCCACCTTCTTCGGGAACGAGGATGTGCTTTACATTCAGTTCACACCGAAACAGTAAAAGAATCATCTACCAGAGCGGGAAAAACAGCGCTTCTTCCAAACAGATGGCGACTTTACTCATCGTACAAGCGGATAATCTTCTACCACGAATCCCAATTACCGTTTAGTCGTGGCTATTGGGAAGAGTTGTATAGATTCGATGCAGACTGGTCTGAAATCCGTGCAATTCGGCTCGAAGATGTGATCGCACGCGACAAGACAACTCCCTCTGCTATAAAGTTTCTGAAAAAAATGGGCGTTCCTCAAGCAGAACGTGCTGTAATTCCTGTTCGTGTTGCCAGCAACGGAGTCACTTTCCCACATTTTTTGTAGCCTTTCCTGACAAAAAAGAATTACTTTTGTAACCGTAAGCTAACATTTTGTGAGTTTCGTCGCAGTGGTTACAGAAACATTTAGAAATGTTTGATTGTGACGATCAGTGACTACAGCAGGTTGGCCTAATTCTGATATACTTGTTTTCAAATGGAGGTTTTTATGAGAAAAAATGTACTGACTGCATCGTTAGCAGTAGTGGTAATGGCAGGAATAGTGTCTGCTGCACCAGAATTTAAGTTTAGTGGTGATGTCGATTTTCGCCTCCGTGGCCAGTGGGATCTCCAGCTTGACACTGCTGGCAACTACTACGAAGAAAAAACCAAGCAGCTCTTTACCTCTGTGTACGCATGGAACCTGAAGAGCGCCGTAAAGGTAAATGACAATGTTTCATTGAAATTCCGTCTTTCAAATCCTGCGGGTTCAGCGCTAGAAACAATTTCAAAAAATGAGGGAACTGCTGGTGCGGGAAATTTCCTTGCTATTCCTCAGGCTGAAATTCAGTACACGGCTGGTTTTTTTGGACTTTCAGCGGGTATTCTCGAAGTGAATAACAGCACTGTGTTGAACCTTGTTCGCGCTTCAGAAGAAAAACTATACACCGGAAATATCGATCTTTCTAACAACTGGTCAACGCGTTACAACAATTCACAGACTGGTTTGAAATTCTCCTTTGCCACTGGTGAAATGGTAGATATCAATGTAGTCACTGCAATTGCTGAATACAAAGCACCGACAGATAGTTCAAAAGGATTCACTGATCTTCGCCTTATCGCTGATGCGCCGATCACCTTTGGCGAAGATGACAAATTTGTAGTAACTCCCTCTGCTGCAGTTCGTTCAGGTCTTGTGGGTGATTTTAGCAAACGAGAAATGAACACCAATGGTGGTGTTGATTTTTCTGGAAAGCTAACTGACAATGTTTCACTAAAAGCCGGTGCAGCTTATGGTCAGTTCTGGAATGCAACTGCGAAGAGTGGTGAGTGGGTATCTCCTGCAGCACTCCTTCTTACTGTAACTCCCTCGGTAAAATTTGGTATCAATACCGTGAGCCTTGGGTATAGTTTCGGACAGGCTAAAGACCGTGAACTGACCGGTGATGCAGCCTATTCAAAACGTACCAACCACGCAGATCTTCGCTGGGGAGTAGAGTTGGCTAAAAATATCTCAATTTCACCTCGCTACCGTATGTGGTTGAGCAGTGACACAAAAGATGGCAGTGATTCCAAAATTACGCACCGTCCTGAACTGATGTTCAACGCTCGTTTCTAAGAAAAATTCTCTCGTTGGTGATCTGCGGGCTGTCCAAGAATGGATGGCCCGTTTTTTGTGGGGCTATAAAATCGGGATCGCCTGAGCAATTTTTGCCATGTTGTTATTTTCAGCACCAATCACATCGTATACTTTCTACAGCCATCCCCTGTAAAAAAGCATACCCTATGCACCTCTGTTAACTGCAAACATTTAAGCGGAAAAGGTTGTAATAATACAAGCTGTATCGATTCCATCTCTGTAGCTAGGCAGGATAAATAGAATTTTGACCGCTATCTGCTAGTAGTAACATTAACGTTACGATTCATATTTATCACTACACTGTGGGCTGATTACCTGCACTTCATTTGTTGGGGATGTCAATACACTCCGCAACTGACCGACAGATTGATATCAATCGAACAAGTCTCAGTGCCCCGCCAATGCACAATATTATTGAAAGATTTGTGCAGACTCATTCTTTATGGGAAAAGGTTTCACGATGTTCGATTTAATCATAAGAATTTAGTGGATAAGGTAGACTGTAACCCAACCAATCAAGGAAGTTAAATCACCATCCTTTGTTGGGAAGTGTTATCATAATTTGCCTTTTGGATCGATATAGAAATTCGCACAATAAATGTTGCGCTACTAGCCGCCTTAACTACTGTTTTGAATGACTTATGCAAGATCTACCCAAAATTAGCGCCCCTGACTAAACCGGGCAGATATTAGATTCTGTGAATATTAACTTGATTGCTCATATTCGTGAAGCACCGAGTAGCATTAGAGATGATTAATGCGAAGAGACGAAAGCCTAATACCCTTCAACTAGCGGAGTGGCAAATTCAACTCATGGGCTCGAGCAGAGAGTGCTGAGTCATTCTAAAAAGGGGCCTTCCTTTAACATTATCGCTGGCACTGCCAGGTTCTATTTTCGGAGAATCTAAAGACATGGACTATCTGTATAAGTTTAATTTATATAAAGAGATGTTCACGTGCGAGCAGGTTTCAGAGCTATATGACAAGAGGTCGGATTGCGAAAACATTTACGATGAACTTAAAATTCATTGGGAATCACGTGGTTTTGCTTTCAAAATCAAGCAAGACTGACTTTGCCACCCGAATGGTCCTGTTTACCAGTAATACGAGGTCAATTTTCGTTCGGTTTTTAAGTTTATCGAATAAACATGATCCCCAGAATTCTCGGCGGGAATTCATGCTGATGCCGGCACGATTGGCTAAAAGTGGCTAGGAGAAAAGAGTACACATTTCCATGACTGATCGTTTAGTGAATCGGCCTGAAACATGGTATTCAAATCACCTATCATGCTGATGAAAGATCACCCGAAGAGGGATTTAAGTACTGCAATTGCTAACGTATCGATCGTATTTTGGGGAGACTTTTTGCCGTTTAAAATCAATGTACTGCGGAAATAAAATCCAACAAGGCACAGCAATGAACTCCACAACAACATTCGAACTTTGCAACCGACCCAACCACCTGAGAGTTCGCAATTGGTGAAAAGCGAATTCGCAAATAAACCGATTCTTTGAATAACAAATAGGCGTTTCTTCCCACTTTTCGTAGGAGTATGTATGAATATTTCAATTGCAAAACCGGACGATGCACCGAAAATTCTTGAGGTTCAGAAACGTGCTTTTGCAATCGAAGCCCAGAGGTACAACAACTTTTCCATTCGACCGATCATTGAAACAGTTGATCAGTATCGAATGTTTTTCGATATGCACACGGTGCTGATTATTCATCAGAACGAGGCAATTATCGGAAGTGTTTCAGTTCGATTAGAAAACGGCACGACCTATCTCAACCGACTAATTGTGGAACCGTCCTTTCATGGAAAAGGGTTTGCCAGCAGATTGATCGATGCGGCGGTAGGATATTTCCCAAACTGTTCGCGGGTGGAGCTGTTCACTGGCTGTGAATCATTTCACAATCAAGCGATCTATGTTCACAAAGGTTTTACAGAGTTTCGACGAGCTGAGTTGGATGGAATTGAAATGATTTATATGGAAAAGGTAATCGTACGTTAAACTGATGATTCTGAGGATTCTTGTATTTCCACGTTACATTTCGGTAAATGCCGAATATGCGAAACTAGGCTGCTTCAGTTTTATTATTTATCTTTGGGGTATTGAGAAGGTTCTCCTGCACGAAAGGGGAAACAACGACCGAAAAATTTGAAATTCAGCGAAAATTGGTGGGCGGGTGTTACACGACAGAGTAGCCATGAAATAATTACAATGAATATCGAATAGATTTAGGAGGAACTATGAACAAATGTGACACCGCAGCAGAGACTTTTATCGCAGGATTCAACTGTTCACAGGCTGTATTCAGCGCTTTTTCGGATGAGTTGTACATTGAAAAGGATCTCGCGTTGAAGATAAGCAATGGCTTTGGCGGAGGCATGGGACGGATGGAACTGGTCTGCGGTCCCGTGTCCGGTGGGATCATGGCGATCGGTGCAAAATTCGGCAAAGGCATTTCTGACGGTAAAGAAAACCAGGAGATGACCTACGCAAAAGTTCAAGAACTGATCGCGGAATTTACGGAGTCAACAGGAACACCTATTTGCAAAAATCTTTTGAATCTTACGGCCCCACTCACAACGGAATTAGGTCAAAACGAGTTTATTACCAAAAATCTCAAGGAGACCGCCTGTATCCCCTGTGTGAAAAAGGCCGTTGAGATTCTCGAACCGATCATGAAAGGATAAACATGGAAATTGTATTGGCAGATTTAGACAATGAATTTCAGCGGAACCAGATTCTTTCACTCTTTCACGACTATTTTGCTTATGGAAATGCACTGTCGCTAAAAGCCGCGGGAATTACGTTCGATATCACTAGCGACAGCGAAATCCTCGACTCGCTGGAAAAGTTCCGCACAACAAATGGCGGTCAGCAATTGTTGATGATCGAAAAGGGCCACTGCGTCGGGATGGGAGCCTACCGCGATCTTGAAAATGGTCGCTGCGAAATGAAACGAGTGTTTATCCAGCCTCACATTCGAGGAAATGGGTTCGGGCGGAAACTGGTTGAAACACTTATCCATGATGCGCGATCGCGAGGCTACTCTTCTATGGTTCTCGAGAGTGGAAACTATATGCCGGAAGCAAAAAAACTGTACGAATCGCTTGGATTCGAGGAGATCGAACCGTACGAAGGCTCTGAACAGGGCCAAAACTGCTTGGATTGTTTATACTATATGAAATTCGATTTCACAAAGGAGAAACTATGAACTTCATCGATCTCTTCGGAATCATTCCAGCGATAATTTTTCCTGCCGCATCCGTGGTTCAGTTGATCCACCTGATCCGTGTGAAAGATTCACGTGGTGCATCTGTTCTTTCCTGGGGATTTTTCGTCCTCGGCAACGTTTCGCTCTTTGTTTACACAAAAAAGTACACCGCATGGCAATCAATTATAGGGCTTCTGGGAACAGCGGTTCTTCAAATTGGGATTATTGTACTGATCATTCGCTACCGCAAAAAGGAGACCACCAGTGTCTGATTTTCTCGACCTAACATCGCCGAGAATTCACACAAAATCGATTCCCGAATCAGCACAGCGATGTCTCGATCTCTTTTCCGAAGCGTTCAATCGCGAAGATCGATCAGAAATGGATAGTCAATGCCATTTTCCTCACTATCTGATCGGAGAAACCTCGGTGACAGTTTGGAACGAACCGGGGCAAATCACTGACGATTTCTTTGATCGACTCAAGGAATCGGGATGGGCATTCACATCCTGCGAGAAGTGTGAACCAATCCTATGCACCGAATCAAAGATCCATCTCCTCTGGAGTTATGCGCGAAGAAAATCCGACGGTGAAATCATTTCGACGCACGAAAATCTTTGGATATTAATCGAGAAAAATGGTCGATGGGGAATTGCAGTTCGATCGTACTGAGCAGAAAGAGATGCGCTGAAAAGATTCATAATCCACGCAGAGAAAAACTGTTTTTTTTGCCACAATCAGTTTAAAAACCAGTCATTACATTTACTTGACCATCTAACTGTACATTTTTCTTCACAAACATTATCGACTTAGTGTATATTGAATAGTGAACGGTAAACAATATCGGAGAACTATCAATGTTTCAACTCAGTACAAAAACTCATTATGGCGTGGCGGCTCTAATCGATCTTGCCAACGCTCAGGACAATTCGCTTGTGCGAATCAAAGATATCGTTGACAACCGCAACATATCCAAAAGCTATCTCGAACAGATTTTTAACCGCCTTGCCAAGTTCGGCGTGGTGAAAAGTGTTCGCGGCAATCGCGGTGGCTATGAACTCGCAAAATCGCCGCGCGATGTTACTCTTTTTGAAATAATTGAAATTCTCGAAGGACCACTGGAGATATCTAGTGACAAAGGCGTGGAAGTACTCAATAATGTCTTTCTAAAATTGGAAGATGACATTCGCCGAAGATTTTCCATGACACTGTTCGAGATCGCCGATGAAGAGAAAAATATGAGCGGATCGCTCATGTATTATATCTAAAGCAACCGACACACTGATTCATCGAGTGGTTTTCTGTTTTGTTGAATCGGTGTAACATTGAATCATTGTTTCGTTTTTTAACAAAGGATTTTACTATGGCTTATCGTTTTGAAACAGCAGCCCTTCATGCGGGCCAGACCGTTGATACAGCAACTCATTCCCGTGGAGTTCCGCTCTATCGCACCGCCGCATATCTTTTTGATTCTGCTGAACACGGCGCAAACCTATTTGCATTAAAAGAACTCGGAAATATCTACACTCGCCTTATGAATCCGACAACTGACGTCCTTGAACAGCGCATGGCTGCTCTCGAAGGTGGCGTGGCGGCGGTAGCTACAGCCTCGGGGACTGCGGCGATTTTCTATGCCGTGATCAACGTGGCGAAAGCGGGCGACAATATCGTTTCCGCAAGCAATCTCTACGGCGGTACCTATACCCAATTTAATGATATTCTTCCCGCCTTAGGAATCACCACCACCTTTGTTGATTACTCCAAGCCAGAAGCATTTGATGCGGCGGTGAATGATAAGACTCGTGCGATTTTCATCGAAACAATCGGCAACCCAACGCTCGGTGTGGCTGATTTCGAAGCAATCGCAGCGGTGGCGAAAAAACATTCAGTTCCCCTGATCGTAGACAACACATTTGCCACCCCTTATCTGTTCAGACCAATCGAACACGGAGCGGATATCGTTGTTCATTCGCTCACAAAATGGATCGGCGGGCATGGAACAGCTCTTGGTGGAATCATCGTCGACGGCGGAAAATTCGACTGGACCAATCCGAAATTTGAACTGTTCAACGAACCGGACAACTCCTATCACGGCCTTCGCTACGCTCATGATCTCGGAGGGCTTCCACCGTTCGCACTGCGGGCGCGTCTGGTTCCGCTACGCAATCTCGGCGCATCGATCGCTCCGGATAATTCATGGATGATCCTTCAGGGAATCGAAACGCTGGCACTTCGCATGGAACGCCACGTCGAAAATACTCTCAAGGTTGCGAAATTCCTTCAGACCCACGCAAATGTAGGTTGGGTTCGCTATCCGGGACTCGAAAATGATCCAGCATATCCTCTTGCGAAAAAATACCTTCCCCAAGGAGCCGGTGCAGTTCTCGTGTTTGGCGTAAAAGGTGGCTATGAAAAGGCTAAAAACCTTATCAATTCGATTGAACTGATCTCTCACCTCGCCAACGTGGGCGATGCAAAATCGCTGATTATTCATCCGGCGAGCACCACCCATTCGCAGCTTTCTGAAGAGCAGCAGGCGGAAGGTGAAATCACTCCAGATATGATCCGCTTGTCCGTGGGAATTGAGAACGCCGATGATATTATCGAAGCTCTCGACAAGGCTCTAAAAAACGCCTAGTGGGCAATGCGTTCTTTCTCTTTTTATCTAACGGTTTGAGTTTGTTCTCAGACCGTTTTTTTTCTTGATTCCTTACTGTTTTCATTGTACCTTATGTAACATCTCTGTGAATATCTAATTGAGAGGTACAAATGCGTATTCTCGTTGTCGAAGACGAAATTAATTATATAACGATCTATCGTCGTTTACTAGAACAGATTGGTCACCAAGTCATCGTGGCAACGTGCGGATCCGATGCGTTGGATGTGGTGGAAAACCATCCAGAAATATCATTAGTACTTCTCGATCTACACCTTCCCGATTTCGATGGAATTGATCTCTGTCGATTGATCAAAAGTTCGTCGCGCGATAAAACCATGTACGTGATTCTCGTGACTGGCGATAATTCATCGGAAGTACACAGCGAAGGTCTCGATGCAGGCGCAGATGATTTCTTGACCAAACCAGTCGACCTTGGAATTCTGGCAAGCCGTATAAAAGTTGGCGTCAGGTCAGTAGAAATGACCCAAGAACTGCGCGATCAGCGAAAACGGGCTGAAACACTATTTCGCGAAAATGAACTATTCACTCAGGGGTTCAACGAATCAAAACAGCCACATGTCTTTACTGATCAAAATGGAATTATTACTCACGTCAATCGCGCTGCGGAAGAGTTTTATGGTTATCCACGCGGTCATCTCATTGGAATTAAAACATCCGTTTTCAATGCCGGACGTACCGTTTACGGCGAAAAGGGAATGGCTGATACCGAATACGATGACCATTTCCGCGGATTATGGGACACAATTCTCGATGCAAATGCCGGCCACTGGGATGGCTATGTGTACAACAGAACAGTTAGTGGTCAGGTAAAAGAGATACACCTGCGTATAAACTCACTTCGTGGAAGCAAGGGTGAACTACTCGGATTTGGAGCGATTCACCTCGATGTAACCGACATACTCGAACGAGAACGGCAAATCCGCTACGCGTGCTATCAATCTATCGTTGACCTCGCAGAAGTACGCGACAACGAAACTGGTGAACACCTTCACCGCATGAGTGAATATTCCGCACTTTTGGCAGAACGAATGGGACTATCGCGCCGTTTTATCATTGATATTCGCCGCTTCGCCCCATTCCACGACATCGGAAAAGTGGGAGTTCCTGATTCAATACTCTTGGCGCCGCGAAAGCTCACGCCGGAAGAGTTTGAAATCATTCAAACCCACCCCGTCATCGGATTCGATATTCTTAAAAATGCGGAAACACTACAGTTTGCCGCAGATATTGCTCATACTCATCACGAAAAGTACAACGGCAAAGGATATCCACAAGGAACCAAGGGCGAAGATATCCCCCTCTGCGGAAGAATTATCGCACTTGCCGATGTCTATGACGCTCTTCGCACGAAACGCCCCTACAAAGAGCCTTGGGAACACGCAAAAGTGCTTGAACTGATAAGCGCAGAGCGAGGCGAACATTTTGACCCCAAGATTGTCGACGTGTTTCTCCAATGCCACGAAGAGTTTAAGATGATTTCTGAGCGCTATTATGCATAGGATGTTCGGCGAGCAGAAACTATTTTCCTCGCCTATGAGAGGAATATTTGATGCAATTGCTGACATTGGATGAATCAACACGTATAGACCATCCCACAGTGCTTACCATGGGGAATTTTGACGGTGTCCATCTGGGCCATCGCATTCTCCTCGAAAAATTGGTCTCCCGCGCTAATCAACTTCGCGCGCGATCTGTGGTGGTCACCTTTGAACCGCACACCCGTCAGGTTATTCAGAACGAACCAGTGGCTCGTCTCTCTACCCTCGAAGAAAAACAAGCCCTTCTCGAATCATACGGCATAGACTACCTCGTGGTGATCCCTTTTACCACGGCATTTTCATCACTCCACCGCGATCATTTCCGCGAAAATGTTCTCGCAAAACAGCTCAATGTGAAAGAATTTATTGCCGGTGAAGGTCATCGATTTGGAAGAAAAAACGATTCTGATGAGAAAAACCTTTCTTTTGACGATGAAAAAAAGCATTTTTCGAGCATAAAAATCAAGCTCTACGGAGAGAACAGTGGCACAGCGAATTCCACTGAGATACGTAAGTACCTGTCAGAAGGTCAGATCTCAGACGCAGTGAACATGTTGGGACATCCGTATCTGGTTCTAGCCAACAGGGTGCGTGGTAAACAAATCGGTACAGAACTAGGGTATCCAACCCTAAATTTCATGACGCCGCCTTCGCAAAAGAGTGTTCCACCATCCGGGGTATACGTGGCAGAAGTAGAATTTAATTCTACAAGACTGAAAGGTTGCCTCTACTATGGGGATTGTCCGACATTCGGTGATCGCGAAATTCATTTTGAGTTCTTTGCTCTTGATGTAATCGAATCGGAACCGGAAGTTGGCGAGATGTGTCGAATCTGGATACATCAATTCATCCGTAGAGAAATTGCTTTCGCCGGCAAAGAGGAATTGACAGCGCAGATTGAGCAAGATGTGAAAATGATTAAAAACTATTTTGTGAAGGAGTAATAGATGTCTATTACCAAAGAGAGAAAAGCGGAACTTGTAAAACAGTTTGGTGTAAACGATCAGGATACCGGTAACACCCGTGTTCAGGTTGCAATTCTTACCGAACGTATCCGCAATCTTACAGAACACCTCAAAGGCAACAAAAAAGACCACCACACCCGTCGTGGACTTCTTATGATGGTTGGTCAGCGCAAAGGCCTTCTCGACTATCTCAAAAGCAACGAAATCGAAGCGTACCGTGCGCTTATCGCTGAACTCGGAATTCGTAAATAATTCCAACTTCACTAAAGTGATATACAAAGCCTTCCTGAAGCGATTCGGGGAGGCTTTTTCTTTATCAATTCACAGCATTTCGTTCGACATGAGAACATATTCTAGAATCGCCCGCGCACCAGCACCTGTAACACCGGTTCCCGTGAGGATCGCCGCAAAAGCTATTGTCTCACCGTTTGATTCCACAACTCCCACATACCATCCCACACCGTTTCCTTTGATGCCGTCAATGTTTGATCCTGAACCGGTCTTGCCGAACAGCGCCCCCTTTTCGGTTGATTTGAACCGCATCAACTCTTTGAGGAACTTCACAGAACTCTCTTTGGCGGGAATGGTTCTGTTCACCAGTTTTTGCAGAAGGATCGCCTGCTCTTTCGGGGAAATCTTGATCGAGGTTTTGTTTTCCCGGGGAAGCCAAAAATCATCGATACCGGAACTGATATTCTTGTCACCATAGTTGACTGTATCGATCCACGATTTCATGCGCTTTTCACCGATTGATCGGGCGAGATTCTGAAATGCGGGAACGCAGGAGACCTGAAACGATTCGCGAAGGTTCAGGTCTTTGTTCCACTGAACAATATCGCGACTGATCGAATCCCACGTCCAGAACGGCTGATCCAGCGACGTAAGAATTCCCGTTTCAATCCCCAACAGTGCATTCCAGATTTTGAACGTTGAGCAGGGCGTGGTTCGTTTGTTGATCAGTGAATCGTTAAAGACTACCTCTTCGCCGGTTTTGACATCGATCAGAATAATCCCGCCAATTTTTCCGGCAAAGGCGGAATCGAGTGAGATGGGGGAGATGTTCATTTTGGCGGTGAGTGATCCAGTGATCAGGATCAGCGAGAGAATCAGTTTTTTCATGGGAATCCTTTGTTTTCCGATGCAGGTTTAGCTATTAAACAAGTCTCGACTCGATCCATTCCGGATCTCTCCGACAATCAATAACAGCCTCAATCAGAACCATTTCCCCATCGAACTCATAGAAAATCGCAAAGGGGAATCGTTTGGAGAGCATTCGAAAATATCCGAAGTGGATTGAATGAATTCCCGCGAAGAGTTGCAATGAATCAATATCTGACATGAGTGTTTCGATGAAATATGTACCAAGTCCAGCTTTACTCTCTTCATAGAAATTATGCCCGACCAAAAGATCCTGTCGTGCATGTTCATGAATCCGAATAATCATTTGATCAAATCTTTCAATTCTGATTTCACATCATTCCAATCAAGATATGATGCGGATCCGTCAGCGATTGCCGCTTTGCGGGCTTTCAGAAGTTCTCCGTGCCAGAGGGGCGACTGAAACTCTTTTTGACCGTGAGTAATATCATCCCAAAGTATTTCAAGGAGAGATAACTTCTCTTCGTAGGACATAGTTTCAAGGGGGAGAGTAATCATTGTGAACCTCCATTTTGCGGTAAAATACATTGTTTGTTTTCGGTCCATGATGATTAAAGGCGAACCCTCTCTCGAGAATTCGCCTTTGTAACAATCTGCACGGACTGCGAGGTTCGTGTCGTAGTTCATTTTGCAATGGAGGAAATTGTGTTCATTCAAAAATCGAGGGCAAAGGTCTGATTTGAAATTTAATCTGCTCTTCTAACTTCCATTCTCTAGGTTTGTCTTCCGGTCTGAACCAAGTACATCCTTCTGAGACCCACTTATCATAGTATTCAATTGTGTTGTCATATCCATATTCACAACCGCATCACCTGCAAATATCATAACTACAATTTAGTTCTTGTATTGAATCATATGGTTGTTTAAATGGACCAAGCCACAAACAGGGCAATATTCAATTTTCATAAATCAATTTATCTCCCAAATTCATAAAAAGAAAATGAATGCTATAAATCAGGCGAACCCTCTCTCGAGAATTCGCCTTTATCATTTTTTCTTGTAGAGGCGGTTCGCGAGCGGCACGAACTGCGAGGTTCGTGCCGTTTTGACGATTATTGCAATTGCGACTTTGTCCGATTCAGTGGAATTTTATACCCTATCATAGTAGAAAATGATTTGTTTAGCATTAGATAATCATCCTCAACGCCTTCAAAAACAGGAGTAACACCATGGGTGAAACGTGCATCAATTGTTAATGCTCCAATTCCTAAACCCACAGCAAGAGCTCCTCCGACAGTTAATCCGACATCAACTGAATTTGCGCCAACATTTTTTTGGCGAGCATCCGCGAATTCATTAGGTGCAGTTATATCATCACGGAGAAGAAACCCCACAGTCGTTCCTGTATAAATAGAAGGCTTTATTCGATGTGTCCCAAATGAAAACGTGGCAAAGCATGGAATTGTCAGATAATCTAGGTTCACTTTAATTGCTTCCAAGTCAACTAAGTCCAGCTGGTAACCTTGCTGACAATACAAAATACCAGTTCTTAATCCAAACAATGGAGTAAATGAAATAGGTAGTTCAATTCCGCCAATAAATCCAACTTTACCATCGAAAGATTGACTGTCCATTCTTACATTATCTGTATTTGTAATGTTAAATCCGGCCAGTGGATTTAATGATATTTCCGTTGCATATGATGAGACGAATATAAAAAGTAAGAAAGCTACATTTTTTAACATGGGTACACCCTCATTCCGATCATTAAAAATCAATATTGGCGAACCCTCTCTCGAGAATTCGCCTTTAAAATCTGGATACCCACAAGGGGCATCCCTACAGAATTATTCTACAGGAAATAGTTCACACCAGACTCAAACAGTTTCTGATCCTTGGCACCGATGATGTTTTTCGCAACATTGGTTCCGAGGCGTTCGCTGTGGCCCATCTTACCGAGAATACGGCCATCCGGTGACGTGATCCCTTCGATTCCCCAGACTGATCCGTTCGGGTTGAACGGCATTGCTGAAGTCACATTGCTTTCGCCATCAACGTACTGAGTCGCGATCTGCCCGTTTTCAGCGAGCTTACGAAGCCACTCTTCGTTAGCAGCAAAACGACCTTCACCGTGAGAAACGGCAATCGCGTGTTCATCACCCTGTTCAACACCGGCGAACCATGGCGACAGTGTCGAACTAATCCGCGTGGTAACCATCTGAGAAATATGGCGACCGATATTGTTAAAGGTCAGCGTCGGCGAATCTTCTTCGAGAGCACGGATTTCACCGTACGGAACCAGACCGAGTTTGATCAGAGCCTGGAATCCGTTACAGATACCGAGCATAAGACCGTCACGATCCTTGAGAAGACGCATTACTGCATCCGCCACCGCAGGGTTTCTGAAGAACGAACTGATAAATTTCGCTGAACCTTCCGGTTCATCACCGGCTGAGAATCCACCGGGGATCATGATGATCTGCGAATTGTCGATCATTTTTACTGTTTTGGCAACCGTTTCATCGATATGTTTCGACGTCAGGTTGTTGATGATCAGCGTTGAAGCCTCTGCACCGGCACGGTTGAACACTTTCGCTGAATCGTATTCGCAGTTGGTTCCCGGGAATACCGGAATGAACACGCGAGGTTTCGCAATTTTGATCGACGGACGAACGATCATGCGGTCATCGCAGTTGATTTCAACCGCCGCCGCCGGTTCGTGAGCTTTCGTCGGGAACACCGATTCGAGCGGAGACTGCCACGCCGCAAGTGCCTTGTCAAAATCGATCTCTTCGCCGTTGATCAGAATATTGCCCTCTTCGATAGTTTCACCAAGATTGATCACTTGGAAATCAACATCGAGGAAGTCCGCGTCGAGTTCAACAATAAGTGAACCGTAGTCAGGAGCAAAGAGTGTAACTTCATCAAATTCAAGTTCGATGTCTGCACCGATGCGGTTACCGAAACTCATTTTCGAAAGTACCGCC
>JAIFMU010000251.1 GCA_020048285.1 bacterium
CACGGACGACTTTTTCTACTGTTTTTAAATTTAGTTTTTCCATGCCCTAAAATATATCAATGTGTGCCATATTTGGGGCGCGACTTAATAACTACGATTACGACATTTCCCGAATGGACGGTTCCGCGAAGTATCGCTGTGGAAGAGTTGTTGCCCAAAGTTCAAAAAAATGACAATTACCTAGAACAGAACAATTTTGAAATTGTCGATGCCAAAGGTAACGAAGTTGATGATTCTGACTTGAAATGGAGCAGCTACACGGCGAGTAATTTTCCCTACTATTTCCGCCAACTATCCGGTTCGGAAAATGCGCTCGGTGTGATACGATTCAATCTTAAAAATCCGTTCAGCATTTTTTTACATGGAACCAGTAACATCAGCACCTTTACTCGCGAAAACCGATTCCTCAGTCACGGTTGTATCCGCTTAGAAAAACCGTTCGCGCTCGCGGATTTTCTCGTTCGAGGGAAACTGGATATCGCCGCATTAAAAACCGGAACTGCCAATACAGAACCAGGAACACTGACGGTGAAAGATCCAACTCCCACGTTTATCATTTACATGCCTGTAGAAATAGTCGAGGGGAAAGTGACCTTTTTACAGGATGAGTATGACCTAATCCGGACAAGCCAAAGCCCAAAGTGAAAAGCCTCAAGCCACAAGGTTGACTTCGGAATTCTCTTTCAGCTTTTGACTTGTTGCTTGCGGCTAATAATACATAAGTAATAGAACTATTCTGCCAATTTCTGACAGGATTTAACTTCAAAGGTACTAATTAAGTAGCGTCGATTTACAAAGATAGACCGGATCTGGACTGTAGAGAAATAGGCAGGTTCCGTCATAATTGATTTCACTAATCGTGGTTTTTAGTACTAGTGGAATGACGGGCCCGCCAAACTTCAGCCAAAATGGCCGTGAGTTTTGATATAACATAGAACAAGTTACGATTACTCGATTGAGAAAAATTTACGATGGTTGAATTATTCGTGTTCACCAATTTTTCGTTTGCAAGCATTTTTTTTCCCATAATTGTACGCGTGATCCATTCGTACGAAGGAGTGAATTTGTAGCTTCGTGGATACTCCTCTGAGAAAGCGATCATAATTGCAAAACCATGGGTGCTGGCAATCTAGTCTTAACTGAAAACTGTTCTAGAAATGTGTTTTTTTTGCAAATGAAGTTGAAGGGAAATCCGTTGTCGTTGCATGATCTACCACTTTCGGGTAGTGGCATTATATCAGAACTATGATCAACTCTCGTTCGTTAATTATCCGCGTTTAATTTGTAATATCAGTTACTTATTTCATGTTTTTCGTAAAAAATAGCTCTGTGATTTTCAATGACAGCCTTGATTGTCCTTTCAACGGTTTTGTCATACCACTTTTCAAAAAGGAAATTCCTCAATGGTGCCAATTTCAAGAATTAACAAAGTAGCTTTCCTCGGAAACTACCTTCCTCGTAAGTGTGGAATTGCCACATTCACCACCGATCTTCGCAATTCAATCGCCGATAGATTTCCCGATGTAAAATGTTTCGTTGCCCCCGTGAATGATATTGAACAAGGATATGAATATCCGCCTGAAGTTCGATTTGAAATCGCCGAGCAAGATCTTTCATCCTATCTGGCGGCAGCGGATTATTTGAATATCGCCGATTTTGATCTCCTCTGCGTTGAACACGAGTTCGGGATCTTTGGCGGTGTCGCGGGAAGTCATCTTCTCGCACTTCTTCACGAAGTTCGCATGCCCATTGTAACGACTCTTCATACCATTCTTCAAAATCCAAATCACGATCAACGCCGCGTGATGCTTGAACTGATTCAGCTCTCTTCGCGAGTGATTGTGATGAGTAACAAAGGATGCGAAATTCTTCAGGAAGTCTACGCCGTTGATCGCAAAAAAATTGATATCATCGCCCATGGAATTCCTGATATCCCGTTTTCTGATTCGAATTTTTATAAAGAGGAATTTGGGGTCACCGGAAAAAATGTAATTCTTACGTTCGGGCTTCTTTCACCAAACAAAGGGCTGGAGTATGCTCTTCAGGCACTTCCGGGAATAATCAACGAGTTTCCCGATACCGTATTTATCGTTGTCGGACAAACGCATCCGAATCTATTGCGGAATGAAGGAGAATTGTATCGTCTCAGTTTGATTCGAATGGCACAAGATCTTGGTGTTCAGAAACATGTGGTCTTTTTCAACCGCTTTGTTGAACTGGACGAACTCCTTCGGTTTATCGGTGCAGCGGATATTTATATCACTCCTTACCTCACAGAAAATCAGATTACTTCGGGAACCCTTGCCTATGCATTCGGAACGGGAAATGCAGTTGTGTCAACTCCGTACTGGCATGCAGAAGAGCTTCTTGCGGATGGGCGAGGTGTACTTGTGCCGTTTCGAAATTCAGAAGCGATTACGATTGGGGTGAACTATCTATTGAAAAACGACACACTTCGCCATGAAATGAAAGAGAATGCATTTAAACTCGGCCGTGATATGATCTGGAGTCGCTGTGCCGAGAAGTACATGGAATCATTTGTTCTCGCCATCGAAAATCAGAGTCGTGAAACAGCAAAAATACCACCGATCAAAACGCTCGATCAGCAGCCGGTTTCTCTGCCGGGACTTAATCTGAATCATCTGTTCAGAATGAGCGACTCCACGGGGATTTTCCAGCACGCCATTTTTACGGTTCCCTGTTTCGAAGATGGCTATTGCACCGATGACAACGCGCGAGCACTACTATTAACCATACAACTGCAACAGTCTGGTCATAAATCAGCGGAGATCAAGAATCTTTCCGCCACCTACGTGGCATTTTTAAATCACACCTTTGTTCACGAAACAAAACGATTTAGAAATTTCATGAGTTTTGATCGGCGCTGGCTTGAATCGGTTGGTTCTGAAGATAGTCACGGGAATGCGCTCTGGGCACTTGGCTACTCAATCGCCCATATCAATCAGAGTGGAATACAGTCATTGGCCACGGAACTTTTCGATAATGCACTTCCCGTAGTAACGGAATTTACCTCGCCCCGCGCTTGGGCTTTGACACTTGTTGGGATTGACAGTTATCTCAAACGATTCCCCGGGAATCATTCGGCTATCGAAGTGCGTGAGATTCTGATCCAAAAATTGATCCAGCGATTTGCCGACGCCAGTTCCACAGAGTGGCTCTGGTATGAAGATGGACTTTCGTACGCCAATGCGAAAATTCCTCACGCCATGATTGTTAGTGGCGTAAGCATGGATAATCAATCGGTGGTGCAGATGGGATTAGAAACACTTTCGTGGCTCGTGAAAATTCAGAAATCTGAAACAGGATACTTTCGTCCCATCGGATCGAACGGGTTTTACAGCAAAGGCGAATCGCGGGCGATTTTCGATCAACAGCCAATCGAAGCTCACGCGACGATTTCGGCCTGTATCGAAGCGTATGCGGTGACAAAAAATGTTCAGTGGCTCACGGAAGCGCACAACGCATTCGACTGGTTTTTAGGGAAAAACGATCTTGAAATGGTTCTCTACGACTCTAGCACCGGTGGGTGTCGCGATGGTCTTCACCCCGATCGTGTGAACCAAAATGAAGGGTGTGAATCGACACTGGCATTTTTGCTGGCGTTAACGGAAATGCAAGCACTTCAAAGTACCCGAGCGAGTTTCAAGAATGGTGAAGGAAAATGAACATTTTAGGGATTTGGGGATGCTCTCCAACCTTGAATCTCTCTCCGAACAAAAACATCTTACGAAAGAATCAATCATGAAAAAAAGTATCGAAGCAAGCCGCATTGGACCAACAATCACACCGGATCAGAGTCGCGTACTGCTGCGTCCCTTCTACCCAATTCGCCAAGAGATCGCTCAGCGAATTATCGATCACGTGGCAGCACTCACCGACAAAGAGATTGAAACGGCGCTTCGCCACGTCCTTGATGAGTTTGACAATCGCCACGAAAATGTAAAACTCATCCTGCAAAACAGATTCCTTCAGGTTCAGTGGATTATGAACACCGTGCAAAACGTATCGCCTCAACGGCAGGCACTTATCGGATCATATTTTTTGATGGAGTACTCACCGGAATCGGCGGCGCTCTTCAATCCATCCATTGTCCTTCACCCCGATCAGTCCGATCTTCCCGAAGGTTCACTGCGATTTATTCTCAGCCTTCGCGCCACCGGTGAAGGGCATATTTCCTCCATAACGTTTCGAACCGGCGTTATCAGCGCTCAGCATCGAGTCACGATTATCCCGCCTGTTCCCTTTGTTCTTGAACCGGAAAAAGTATCCAGTTCCAGCTATGAAAAAGCGCTGTTCCTTCAGAAACTCGAAGAGGCGGGAATCCACAACCACTTTTGCCGAAGAGTTATGGAACATCTTCACGATGTGTTCAATCTCAGTGAACTCAAAGAGAGTTTGAGTCTAGTTCGATCTGCCATGGAACAAATTGACTTCATTGCCGATCAGACGGTACAGGGAATTATGCTTTTGGCGGAATCCAATTATGAAGTGCGATTCTATCCGGAGAGCAGAGTCTCTCAGCGCATTCTCTTTCCATCCACGCCAAGTCAGCGAAATGGGATTGAAGATGCGCGGTTTGTGCGCTTTCAAAATGACGATGGTTCGTTCACCTATTTCGCCACCTATACGGCCTATGACGGAAGCAATACGCTCTCCCAGCTTCTTGAAACAGATGACTTTACTCACTTTAAGTTCAGTACGCTCAACGGGCCGGCGGTTCAGAACAAGGGGATGGCGCTTTTCCCGAGAAAAATCGAGGGGAAATATGTGATGCTTTCGCGACAAGACGATGAAAACATACTCATTATGCATTCCGATAATGTTCATTTCTGGCAAACGCCGTCGATTCTGATTCAACCAGCACAACCGTGGGAGTTTGTGAAAATCGGAACCTGTGGATCGTCGGTGGAGACCGAAGCGGGCTGGCTTGTAATCAGTCACGGCGTTGGTCCAATGAGAAAATATTGTCTCGGCGCATTCCTTCTCGATCTCAATGATCCCACCGTTGTTATCGGGCGACTGAAAGAACCACTTCTGGTTCCCAACGAATCGGAACGGGAAGGGTATGTTCCAAATGTGGTCTACACCTGTGGATTTATCCTTCACGGGCGGGAATTGATTATTCCGTATGCCATGAGCGATTACGCCACCAGTTTCGCAAAAATCAATCTTGATGAACTACTACTGGCATTGAAAGAGTGAGGGTTTTGGTTACAAGTCGGCAGGATCGTCCTCAAGGAGTTCGAATTTCCGTGGTCGGTTGCGGAGATCGGGTATCACGCAAGAATCGGTTCCCCTGACGCCAGAATTGGTTCCCCTGACGCCAGAATCGGTTCCCCTGACGCCAGAATCGGTTCCCCTGACGCCAGAATTGGTTCCCCTGACGCCAGAATTGGTTCCCCTGACGCCAGAAATGGAGGTCTCGTGCCAAAATGCAAAGCTGTAAAATGCGGCGATAGTTGAAGCTTACCTGCGAATCTTCACTAAAAAGAATTACCCGTTGTCGTGCATCATGTGCACAACTTGAAAGGAATCACTATGGATCTTATTGGAAGAGCGACGATACTTGTCGTTGACGATTCACCGGAGAATCTTGAGTTGATGAGTAACCTGCTCAAGGACGACTACAAAGTAAAGGTCGCCAACTGCGGTGAGAAGGCGTTGATGATCGCGTCATCCGACTCACCACCAGACTTGATCATGCTCGATATTATGATGCCCGGCATGGATGGCTATGAAGTGTGTCAGAGGCTGCAGGAAAATCCTGCAACGGTGAATATCCCCGTGATTTTCCTCACCGCCATGACCGATATGGAGGATGAAAAAAAAGGGTTGGAACTCGGGGCTGTCGATTACATCGCCAAGCCTGTGAGTCCGCCTATCGTGATGGCGCGGGTGAAAAACCATTTGGCTTTAAGAGAAAAGAATCTCGAATTAGAACATGCCAGAGCAGTTGCGGACAAAGCGAATCTGGCGAAATCTGATTTTCTTTCCAGCATGAGTCATGAGTTGCGCAGTCCACTAAATGCCATTCTCGGTTTTGCACAATTGATGGAAACGGACTCACCTTCTCCAACGT
>JAIFMU010000136.1 GCA_020048285.1 bacterium
ATAACCATATTAGGGGGTAAATTTTTTAGGATTGATTTTATCGGGAGACAACGATGAAAAGAACATTTCAGCCCTCCAATAGAAAACGGGCAAATAAACACGGTTTCCGTGCTCGTATGGAAACAGCTGGCGGACGCGAAGTTATTAGAAGACGCCGTGCAAAAGGTCGCAAAAGACTTACGCCTGCTCACAACTAATTTCGTGAAGAACTGCTATAAAAAGCCGTTCCGCATATCGATGCAGAAAGATATTGTTTTCCTCCTTGAAAATGGAAAAAGGTGGAAAAGCAATATCTTTACTGTTATATACCACAAAAACAACGGAACACAGGATCGATTCGGCGTTCTCGTTTCCAAAAAAAATGGTGGCGCAGTAGAGAGAGTTCGGATCAAGCGAGTCTATCGCGAAGCATTTGTAACAACCCCTGTTGAACCAACCATCTTTTTCGATATTATCGTGCGCCCGAGATATGGTACAGATCATCAGTTTCATGAAGTAAAAGGTGAGTATGAGCGGTGGCGCCAAAATGCAGTTGCGACGAGTTCTCTCTGAACTGGTGTTCTTCCTGGTTCGATTTACCAAGCGCCTGTTTCTAATGCAGGACGGAACCTGTCGATTTGAACCGACCTGTTCGCAATATACTCGCGAAGCCTTGCGCCTACTCCCCATCTATAAAGCTGTTCCAAAAATCATTCGCCGCGTCAGCCGATGCCATCCTCGCGGTGGATTCGGATATGACCCGGTCGTACCAGACACTCTCAACAAAGAGGAGAAAAAGTGAATAAAGACAAAATTGCCATGTTCGCACTGATTATTGCGACACTTCTGTTTTTCCAGAGTCCTATGGGCGACTCCATGGTGGCGAAATTCTTCCCCGCGAAAAATGTACCTGTTGCGGATTCGACTGCCACTGGCGACAAACCTGAAGCACTGCTTCAAAAACCGGCGGCGCCAGTTCCGTCAAAACTCACCGGTGAAGATTCACCCATTGCAGCAGCAACTCCGGTCTCTTCTCCTGTGGCTGCACCAGCGGCAAAAGATTCAACCGATACGACAAAAATTGATTCAACAGTTGCGGTAGCACCGGTCGTTCCGGCCAAACCAGACACGACGATTATCGAAACAAATCGCCTTCGCCTTGCCGTTGCCGGCGACGGTGCGCGAATTATTTCGGTTCAATTGAAAGAGTTCTTTGTTGCCAAAGAGATGAAACAGGGCGACAAAATCCCTGTGGAACTCGTGGCTGATCCCTCGAGCGGTTATGCCGGTTCGGCAATCAACAGCCAATCTCTAAACAAACAGATTTTTGCATACAGTGGAAACAAAGATGGTCGCCACACGTTCACCACAATGGTCAACGGCGTAGAAGTTAAAAAATCCTTTGTCGTCAGCGACAGCAGCTGGATCGTGAAATACGAACTTGAAAGTACGCTTCTCAACGGAACAAATAGCACAATACTGTTCAGTTCCGGCATCAACGAAAGTGAATCGGCGAACAACTGGGGACTTGCCCGTTCACCGCGCCTTCTTTCGATCAAAAGCGGAAAAGATCTCGAGAAGATCAACAAAAAGTTCGATCGCAAAAGTGTATCTGGTCGATTTGACTGGATCGCCATGAACTCGGGCTACTTTATGGTTGCCGCCATGCCAAGCGCTCTTCAGGACGGAACCGTAGAAGCTCTCGCTACAAAAATCACTCCCGAAGAAAAAGACAAAGCGGGCAACTTGATTTATAGTTTCGCTCACACCTCGGCGAGTGTAAACGGCAAAGCGAATTACGACATTTACGTCGGGCCATCCCAGCTCAAAGATCTGAAAGAGCTCAAAGCGGGACTCGAAAAGACCGTATTCTCTGGATGGGCGTGGTTCTTTGGCGCAAATCATTGGTTCCCGAAAATCAGCGAATTTACGCTGTGGCTGATGAACATTTTCTTTGCGATTTTCAAAGATTACGGTATCGCCATTATTCTTATCACGATCATTCTCCGATTGGTGACCTATCCGCTCACCCAGAGCAGTATGAAATCCATGGCGAAAATGCGCGATATGCAGCCTAAACTGCAGGCGATTCAATCGAAATACAAAAACAATCCGCAAATGCTTCAGGCAAAAATGATCGAAATGTACCGCGAAGAGGGCGTAAATCCTTTAGCGAGTCTCGGTGGTTGTATTCCTATGCTCTTGCAGATGCCGATCATGATCGCGGTCTATAACGTGGTAAGTAAAGCGGTTGAACTGCGCGCACAGGGAACAGTTCTCGTGCCGTGGATTACCGACCTTTCTCAGAAAGAAGCACTGGTGCATCTTCCTTTTACCATTCCAATTCCCTTTACCCAGGGATGGGACACCGTGGCGATCCTTCCATTGATCATGGCAGTACTTATGTTCTTCCAATCCAAAATGAGTATGGCAAAAATCACTACCGATGATCCGAACCAGCGCATGAATCAACTTATGATGCTCTACATGATGCCGATAATGATGTTCTTTATGTTCTACAATATGCCTGCAGGGCTGACGGTATACTTTACGTTCTCGAGTATTCTTCAGATTATTCAGCAGTTCTTTGTAGACCGTTCAAGTGCGAAAAAAGCGAGTTCGGTAACCGTCGTGAAATAATCAGATCTCTCGTTCTATTCAAAAGGCACTCGGAAACGGGTGCCTTTTTGCAATTTACGAACAATAAACGCCATGACTTTTGTTGGTAGTTCACTGATTACTAGAGATACCGTTTATTTGTTGTACCTTTTTCACAATAAAAAATCTCTACCAGGGAAATCAACAGAGAGACTGCGGTAATGATCGGTACTATATATATTTGAAGCGTACATTTAAGTTCTTTTTAGAGAGGGTTACTATGCTGAACATCGATCTTACGGGAAAAATTGCGTTCGTTGCAGGTCTTGGCGATGACAACGGATACGGATGGGCAATCGCAAAACGTCTTGCTGAAGCAGGTGCGACTGTTCTTGCCGGAACATGGCCTCCTGTGTATGAAATTTTCACAAAATCACTTGAACGCGGTAAATTTAACACAACGCTTGCCAATGGTGGTGAACTCAAATTTGCTGACGTCTATGCTCTCGATGCGGCATTTGACAACATGGAAGATGTACCTGCTGACATCCGTGAAAACAAGCGTTACGCCGAACACGCTGGTTTCACAATCAGTGATGTGGCAAAACTTGTTGAAGCAAAATACGGAAAAATCGACATCTTGATCCACGCTCTTGCGAACGGTCCTGAAGTTAAAAACGACCTTCTCAAAACAAGTCGCAACGGATACCTCGCGGCATTCTCTGCTTCTTCCTATTCGCTTGTATCACTGGTACAGAACTTTGCTCCGATCATGAACGAAAGCGGCGCGGTTCTTTCTCTCACCTATCTCTCTGCAGACCGGACGATTCCGGGATATGGCGGCGGTATGGGTGCGGCAAAAGCAGCACTTCAGCAGGACACTCGCACACTCGCATTCGAATGTGGACGCGCGTACAAAATCCGCGTAAACTCAATCTCTGCAGGACCACTCGGTTCACGTGCGGCGAAAGCAATCGGTTTCATCGGCAAAATGATTGCGTACTCAGAACTGAACGCCCCACTGACTCAGCCCTTTGTTGCTGATCACGTTGGTGCAACTGCGGCGTTCCTCGTATCGCCACTTGCGGGCGCGATTACCGGTTCGATCGTCTATGTGGACAACGGAATGCACTCTATGGGTGTTGGTCCTCACGGTCTCGAAGATCTCTAAGAATTTTCGTTTGAATGAATACGAAAAGGAACTGTGAAAGCGGTTCCTTTTTTGATTGAATTGCTGTGTCTTCCTCCATAAAACCAATACAGCTCTCAGAAACTTTGCTGGTGCGATTATTTCACAAAGGGAACATAAATCAAGGGAGTGCAACCTCACTTGAACTACACGACAATGCAATAACAAACGCAGGTGATGACTGTTACTTTTTCCCATAATCACCTCCGCGATAAAATGTGATTTCACACGTGTAAAAGAGTGGATTCTATGGTATATTTATGACTTACAAAAACGGTTACAATTTACGTGGAGTTCTGTTCATGTTTCAAAAGGTGCTTTTTGCCTGTATAATCAGTACAGCGTTGCTCTTTTCTCAAGAAAAAAAACCACAAGTGGCGGTGTTGGATATCGAAGATCCAGTGCTCAAAAAAAGTGAATCGATCGCTCTCACCGAACGTCTAATTCACTATCTCGAACAAACAGAACAGTATACGCTCTTAGACCGAGGCATGACTGCCACAATCCTTCAAGAACAGGGATTTCAGCAGAGTGGCTGTACTTCCGGTGAATGTGCGGTCGAAGTTGGTCAGCTTTTGGGTGTTCAGAAAATGGTCTCCTGCAAGATCGGCGCCGTGGGCAAATATTACACCATTTCGATTCGCATGATCGATGTGACAACTGGTAAGATCGACAAGAGCGTGGCGCACGATGTGGTCGGAACTGTTGAAGATGTACTAACTTCGGGGCTCAAACAAGCGGTGAATCAACTTACTACACCTCAGTCAAAGAATCCCAAAGAATCAAAACAAACCAAGACAGAACCGGTTGTTCAGAAGGAATCAAAACCACAACCTGTTGCTCTCTCTCCTGAAGAACAGTTCGCTAAGAAAAAGAAAGCGAAAGTGGTACTTTTTGGTGGCGTTTCTCTGGTGAGCGCGGGAACTTCGGGATTTTTCTGGATCGACAAGCTAAAAACGCACAAAAACTATCTTGCTTCGACAAAGCAAGATGAGATGAATACTCTTATCGATCACGAAACACAGTCCACGATTATTGCATCGGCAGCAACTGGAGTTACGGCTCTTTTCATTCCACTCACCATTATATCGATTAAGAAAAAGTACAATGCTTCCACAGTGAAAGTATCCTTTGCACCAATGGTCGGTTCACAAGTAGCGGGCGTTATGGTTCGAGGGGAGTTTTAAGATGAAAAAAATAGTAGTAATCAGTTCTGCAGCTCTTTTGATAAGTTCTTGCATAACCCGCGATAATCCTTTGGATGCTGAAAATCCTGACTTTAAAAAACCGTCGTTTACAACAGCAGGAATCCCATCTGACCTCGTGGTTCTTAGCGATCCCCTGAAAATTTCCTGCACTGGGGTTAACGATAAACAGCAATACCGGTTTAAAATTGACAATGAAAACTGGACCGGGTGGCAAAACGGATCATTCAGCAAAAATCTCTCAGACGCCCATCACGGATTGACCATTCAGTCAATCTATCCGGGCGGTCAGGACACGGTGGAAGAACACATTTCCTTTTCGAAAATCTCAGGTGACAACTCTTTCTACTTTTCTCCGGCAGTTAAATCATCGATTTCACCATTCGTGACGCTGTCGGTACTGAACCTTCAGGGATCGGTCGTAAAAATCCTCTATAAAGACAGTGTCGCAGATCTTACAGTTCTGCCTGGAGGAAAAGAGATTACCGGATCGCGGGAAATAATGAAACTGACACTGAAAGATGTAACTGCAAGTCCGGTAACTTTTGATCTCACCGTAGAAACAAAAACTGGATCTGCGATCACCGTTAACAGCCGTGTCGGCACACTGATAAAGTAGGGAGAAAAGATGAAAATAATATCTAAGATTTTTAGCATACTTGTGGGATGCGCAGTTGCAGCGGGAGCTGCGGATTACTGTTTCCCTTCGTCGGCGATTCCGGGGGGAAAGAAACCTGCGGAAGTGGATCAAATAGTAACGTTTGCGTGGGACAACAATGGTTACTCTGGTGAGGTAGGGACAACATACGAGTACAAAACGGGAGATATTACGTGGGCGGACAGAGCCACCGTTGGTGGGACCGATGATAATGGTCCGACAAAAAACCCACTAAACATCAACGAGGGTGGTATGGGACTCTCTTGGGCAGTAAAGACATTAGGCGCAAAGCTCAATGGTGGGCATATGACCTTTAATATGATATCCGGCCTCTATGTTCCTGTTTGGGGACCACAATGGTATAACCGCCAGTCAGAGTATGGATCCTATAATAATGGAACGATAACAGAATATGATGGTACACATCCATGGATCGTTGCGGCATCTAATGGTCGAGAACAAGAAATTCGGACATCCCAAGGTGGTACATTGGCTCAAAAATCCTATATGGTCAATGGGGTTAAGAAGATGCTTGCTGCAGGTCATGAACTGGGTAATAATACCCTTGACCACATGGAGTTAAATTCACCCTTTCCTAAAACGGTTTTTGAAAAATTTGGCATGGGCGAAGGATTTGACGATGGCTCGGTGAAAAAAGATGCATTAGGTCTTGCCTTTAATGAAAGTAGTGAAGGTTATGAAGGTACGGCTTTAACTATAGGGTGGAAAAAAGACGCAGGAAAGGCTCTTTCGAAAACTGGATGGACAGGAGTAATTTCAGCGTGTGAAGAACCAACTACGAAGTACGTTACAACCACAAAAATGAACGGATTTCGTGCTCCCCGCTTAGAAATCAATTCAAACCTGTTTTTTGCTTTGACCGCAAAATCGTATCTCTACGACTGCAGTATTGAAGAAGGTCTAACTAGCGGATTTAATGGCAGTAGTTTTGTATGGCCATACACATTGGATAACGGTTCCCCTGAAATATGGTCAAAAAAACAGCTTGGGCTAAACCAATATGTTGATTCACTCCCCGTTGGCTTATGGGAATATCCAATTAGTACGGTTGTTGTTCCCGATTCACTTCGCGAAAAAGTATGGGCAAACTATGCTCAAATCACAACTGCTGCGAATACCGATACTTTGCAAATACTGTCGAAGGATGAATTTCTAGCATCGGGAAATATAACAGCATCAAGCTACACGATGTTTATCGAGTGGGGTATGACTGCTGATTGGGTACTTTCCACATTGAACCACTCTCTTGACCTCCGTATCTCAGGCAACAAAGCTCCATTGCAGATCAGAGCATTTTCTGAACATTTCACCCCTATTTTTGATTTCCTGACACTTCTGAGTGGCCCGAATACGAATAGCTATGGTCTTGTTGTTTCGAAAGGCTGGAACACTTGGGCAACTCGTAAAACTGCATTTGAAGACTTCGCTGCCTATGCGGCAAGTAAAGGTGTAAAATTTAAATCTGGGAAAGAGACTATTGAATATGTGAAGTCACTTCTGAGCTCTGAAACATTTGGTGCAGAGAAGTCCCTTACTTCTGGCTTTGGTACAATAACTTGGAATTTTGACAAAGGTCCGCATTCCAATTCAACCGCAACAGCCCCTTCGATAACGGGGGAATTCTTAAATACATCAGTGCATATTCACAAGCAGAGCGGTATTACTCAATCTGACTTGGAACCATTTTATGCAGCAAATGTACCTGTTGGTTCATTGGCAGGATTGACTCACATTTCACTTGATTATATGACTTCGGTACCTCTTCGTGTTTCCTTCCAATTCCCCGAAGGGCAACGTGAAGTTATTCTTAATAATCTGACCACTAAAATCATCCCGTCGGGAAGAATACCCATTTCCGCTTTTCAATATAACCCTAGTTTTACCGGTACTCCCGCTACAATGGATTTTTCAAAAGTTAACGGAATTTTGATTCGCCCATTGATTGCAGGGAATGGCCCCGTTGATGTTCAATTTACCGCAAAAGATATCATGCTGTACGGAGCAATAGGTGCAACCACCGATACCGAAAAGCCTACTGTTTCCACCCTCTCACCGGCAGATAACACCACTAGTGTAGCAGTGGCTTCAAATCTTGTTATAACTTTCAATGAAAACGTGACAAAAGGAACGGGAAATTTCGTAATCAAGGACGATGCGGGGAATGTTCTGAAAACAATCACGATAAGCGATGCTCAGGTAACGATTATAGGAAACACTGTTACTATCAATCCAACAACAGACCTACCTTCTGGCACAGCAATGCACGTTCTTATTGGTTCTGGAGTTATCAAAGATGTATCGAACAATCCCTTCGACGGTATTTCAAATGCGGCTAGCTGGAATTTCACCACTGCCGTTGATGATTCGCGTATGCCAAAAGGTGTCGTTGAACTCAAAGATGGCACAGGTAAAGTATATCGCGATGGCGAGAAAATTCCTACCGGTGTTACTGAGCTTCACGTTATTCTCGACTTCTCTAAAAAGGACGTCGATGTGTACAATACTGCAAAAGTGTTAAGTAAAGGGGTTCTTAAACAAGGTTCTACCACTATCGCTATTGATTGGTCGAAGCCTAAGGCTACAAAGCCTAATCCTGCTCTTCAGATTGACACTGTTGTGTATGATCTCACCGGAAAAATTGCATCTTCAGTGGGTTCTTCGATTCAATTGATGGTTTCAGACTTGGAGATTAGTGGTGGAGCGC
>JAIFMU010000262.1 GCA_020048285.1 bacterium
TCGAATATCTGACGAAACCGATTTTAGCATTGTTTTTTTCATGCTTTAAAATACATCATGCAGATCCATATTTGGCAGTCTGCTTAATATTGATATAAATGCCACTAAAAAAAAGATGTAAAGATAGTTCAGCGCATACACAGCGAGAGAGTTTCGATGATACCAGCAGTGCAACCAATAGATAAAGCATATGCTTGAACCAATGCTGAAATTGTAAAGATCTTTAGAATCGTTCCAATTGCTTTGTGGAATTTCGCAAAGAAAATCCCCTTTCAAGATGTACTCTGTGCAACCATTTTGAGCAATTTCAAGAACTGATAATTGCTCTGTGCGACGAAATTGAGCAAATTCAAGAACTGATATTTGCCCTGTGCGACGAAATTGAGCAAATAGTAGAACTGATACTTGCTCTGTGCAAGCATTTTGAGCAAATAGTAGAACTGATATTTGCTCTGTGGGATGAAATTGAGCAAATCTAAGAACTGATATGTGCTCTGTGCGCACAAATTGAGCAAATAGTAGAACTGATATTTGCTCTGTGCGATGAAATTGAGCAAATAGTAGAACTGATATTTGCTCTGTGCAAACATTTTGAGCAAATCCAAGAACTGACATTTGCTCTGTGCAAACATTTTAAGCAAATCCAAGAACTGATATTTGCTCTGTGCGATGAAATTGAGCAAATCTAAGAACTGACATGTGCTCTGTGCGCACAAATTGAGCATATTCTAGAACTGATATGTGCTCTGTGCGACGAAATTGAGCAAATCCAAGAACTGATATTTGCTCTGTGCGACTGCACAGGGCATTTTCAACTTCTCAAATATGCTCTGTGGAGCAAAACAAAAAGGGCCGATGTCTTAACATCAGCCCCAAAACAAATAAGATGAAACTGGATACCTATTTCAAACCGATAAGCGGCTGACCTTTTTTAACCAGTGTTCCATCGGTAACAAAAATTGCATCGACAACGCCATCTTTGTCAGCTTTGATCTCATTAAAAAGTTTCATCGCTTCGACAATACAGACCACATCACCAGATTTTACCGCATCTCCCACTTTTACAAAAGCAGGAGAACTCGGCGATGATGACGAATAGAATGTTCCCACAAGAGGAGCATTTACCGTGTTGTCATAGCCTGACGGATCACCGGCAGCAACAGGAGCTGCAGGGGCCGAAGCAAGAGTCGCAGACACCGCAGGGGCTACAGTCTGAGTCGTAGCGGCAACGGCGGCAGGTGCTGTAGCAACAGGTCGTGGTGCTGCACCATTTGCGCGAATTTCCACGGTGAAATCACCTTTGCGGATACAGAGTTCATCCATCGCAAGGCCCGAAGAAGCAGCTATAATTTTGCTAATACCAGTATAGTCATCATCGTGAACCATCTGGTCTGCATTTTTATCGCCGGTTCCCTTCGCAGGCTCAACCGCAGTAGAACTCACTTTTTCAGCAGCTTGTGCGGCTTCCATTTCAAGATCAGCCGGAATTGGTGAACGATCTGCTTCAGGAGTTGCGCGCCATTTGAAATATTCTAGGGCTACTTCTGGGAACATAGCATAAGAGAGAATATCTTCATCTTCGGTAATCAAGCTTGAATCGAGATTATCTGCAATTTTAGGAAGCATCGGTTCAATATCATCGGCAGGGCGATGAGAAATCGGTTTTTCATCGCCAAGAATCTTTTTGATAAATGCTTCATCCAGCGGTGCAGGAGAACGGCCGTACATTCCACGGACATACTCTTTCACTTCATTGGGAACCATTTTATAACGTTCACCGGCGAGAACATTCATCACTGCTTGAGTTCCAACAATTTGACTTGTGGGCGTAACCAATGGACAGTATCCGAGGTCGGCACGTACTTTAATCACTTCTTCAAGAGCTTCATCGAGTTTATCCAGTGCACCCTGCATAGCAAGCTGTGAACGGAAATTAGAAATCATTCCTCCGGGAATCTGGTGAATCAGAATGCCTGGATCAATAATCGACGCCTGAGCACCTGCTGCGGAAGCGCGTTTTGGACGAAGGTCGAGAAAAAATTTCGCAATTTTATCAAGCGCAGCAATATCGAGATTTGCGCGATAGGCCGTTTCATTAAAAATCGCAAGAAGTGTTTCAACAGGAGGTTGCGATGTAAATCCTGCCATGCTCGAAATAGCACAGTCAATTGCGCCTGCACCTGCACGAACACCTTCAACATAGGTGGCAGTTCCCATCCCCGATGTCGCATGGGTGTGAATCTGAATTGGTACATTTACTTCACCGATAAGCGCAGACACCAATTTTTCCGCTTGTATCGGCGATAGAATCCCTGCCATATCTTTAATACAGAGCGAATCAACTCCAAGAGCGACCTGTTCTTTGGCGTACTGGATGTACTTTTCAGGTGTGTGAACAGGAGAAATTGTATACGCCAATGTTCCCTGAGCATGACCACCGTGTTTTTTTACTGCTTTAATAGATGCTTCGAGATTGCGCGTGTCATTCAGTGCATCAAAACATCGGAAAATATCTACACCGTTTTTGCAGGCGAGACCGATAAATTTATCGATAACATCATCAGAGTAGTTGCGATATCCCACGGCGTTCTGACCGCGAAGCAACATTTGAAGCGGAGTATTTTTTGCTCGTTTTTTCACTTCGCGAAGGCGCTCCCATGGATTTTCGCGAAGAAAACGCATACAAACATCAAAAGTCGCTCCGCCCCACATTTCCAATGAGTAGTACCCAACATTGTCAATCACATCGATGATGCCAAGAATATCTTCAGTGCGAAGGCGCGTTGCCCAAAGCGACTGGTGTGCGTCACGAAGTGTGGTATCAGTTATACGAAGCGGTAATTTATGCATTTCATTTTCGATTTCGATTGGGTTAATTGTCATAGCAAAAGCTCCTATTCGTTGTAGATTCCCATGGCAGAGAACTTATCAAATCGTTTTTTAGTCAATTTAACGGGTACAATTTTCTTTAGAGGTCGAAGCTCTTCAAGAATCGCCGATTTCAAAGCGGCAAAGGTTCCGGCATGATCGGCATGAGCCCCGCCGGCAGGTTCAGGGATAACTCTATCCACCACTTTCAATTTGAGCAGTGATTCGGCGAGTGGTTTGAGCGCTTCAGCTGCATCGGGAGCGAACTTGTTATCGCGCCATAAAATTCCCGCACACCCTTCAGGAGAAATAACAGAATAGACTGAGTTGGAAAGCATCATTACTTTGTCACCGACACCAATACCTAATGCTCCACCAGATCCACCTTCACCAACTACGGTGCAGATAATCGGCACGGTAATCTGAGCCATTTCAACGAGATTGCGCGCAATAGCTTCTGCCTGACCGCGCTCTTCGCCTTCGAGCCCGGGGTATGCTCCCTGCGTATCGATCAGCGTAATAATCGGCACGTTGAACTGTTCTGCAAGTCGCATAAGACGCATAGCTTTGCGATATCCATCGGGAAGAGCACAACCAAAACGGCGATCGCCCTTCTCTTCAATTGTTTTTCCCTTGTCGTGACCAATTACCATCACAGGTTCGCCATCAAGACGAGCGAATCCTCCACAGATAGCCAAGTCATCAGAAAAACGACGGTCACCGTGAAGTTCGATAAAATCAGTGAACATGCCGAAGGCGTAATCTTTAAATGTGGGACGATCTTTATGGCGAGCAAGCTGAACTGTTTCCCAAGCTGTTCGGGTTTTGGGACCGCTCTGCAAGGATACTATTTCACTTTTGATTGCCCGAATTTCGGCATCAAAAAGTTCAGGAGTTTTGCTCATTACGAGTAGTTTTTTTTCTAATTCTTTAATCGTACTCATGGTATCTCCTAACGGCTGTAAAATGAGAGTAACTGGTGTAGTTTAGCTTTCATTTCAGAACGGTGAATAATGCAATCCACAAAACCGTGTTCCAAAAGATATTCAGACGTCTGGAAATCATCAGGCAATTTCTGTTTGATTGTTTCTTCGATAACGCGACGACCCGCAAAGGCGATAAGCGCACCCGGTTCAGCAATATTGATATCGCCCACAGTTGCAAACGATGCAGAAACACCTCCGGTTGTAGGATCGGTCAGAACAGAAATATAGGGAATATTTTTTTCATTGAGACGAGCGATCCCCGCACAGGTTTTGGCCATTTGCATCAGAGAAAGTATCCCTTCGTGCATGCGAGCTCCGCCAGAAGCAGAATAGATAATAAGTGGGATGGATTTATCGTAGGCATGATTTGCAGCGCGAAGAATTTTTTCGCCACAACCAGAAGAGAGACTACCTCCGAGGAATCGGAAATCCATCACAGCTAATACCACTGGTTTTCCGTTGATAGTGCCCGTTCCTGTGACTACGGATTCATTGAGCCCCGTTTTTTTCATAGCTTCAGCAGCTTTATCTTTATAACTGCCTTTTGCATCATGGAATTCAAGTGGATCCGCAGGAGAGATTGTTTTATTCGTTTCAACAAAGGTGCCCTGATCGAGTGTTATTCCGATTCGCTCCCATGCTGTAAGTTTTCCATGATAATTACATTTCGGGCAGACTTTATGTGAATTCTGCCAATCTTCTTTAAAAATGTGTTTGTCGCATTTCGGACATTTCATCCAAATATCTTCAGACAATGTCTCTTTGGCCGCTTTTCGACTGCTAAACCACGCCATTTTTTAACCGCCTATACTTGGTAATACTGTACAGTTCGGCTAAAAATACACCCTTACACACCCATGAAGGAACCTTTTTATGGTGTTTGAATCATTTGAAGTTTCATTTTACACAAAAGGTCAACCGTTACCGATTGACCTTCGCAGAGTTACTAAATGGCGTAATCTCAGGAAATTGCTTTGAGAACATCTCCGTATAAGCGATCAAAAGCAGTTCTAATTTCTCGTGCACTTCTTTCCAGTTCATTCGTGTCTAGTGAATTGGAAACGGTGTTTTTTTCAAGTAGCTGTGAAAAATGGGCAATTTCTTCGGTGCCAACATTCAGTGAAGCCCCTTTAATGGAATGAGCAGTGCGATGGATCACCGTCAGATCATTTTCAATAATTGCCTTGTCCAAATCATCCAAAAGATTCGGGATAGATTTGAGATACTCTTCCATTACTGCGTGCAAAATTTCCGTATCACCCATCATTCTATCGAGAGCCGCGGTATAATTGAACACCGGGTAGAGCGGATTATTTTCAATCTCCGCCGGTATTTCATCCACAACAAGTTCGATATCACGATGAAATTCACCTTTGAGTGAAGGTGTTTCACTATTGTAAGAATCACTATACATTCTCTGGTTTTCTTCACGTTTTTGGTAGAGTGCATCACCGACACAACTCCATTCACGGATAATCTCGACGAGATCTTTTTGCGAAATCGGTTTTGAAATATAGTCATCCATGCCAGCGCGAATACACTTTTCGCGGTCGCCGCTCATGGCATTCGCTGTCATCGCAATAATGACGGCATCGCGATTTAATTCCCCTGCTTCACCAGAACGGATAATACCAGTCGCCTCCATACCATTCATTCCGGGAAGTTGCCAGTCCATAAAGATCAGATCAAAATGCTTCTCTTCAGTGATTGCAATTGCCTCTTCACCAGTACACGCAAGTGTCACACGAGTATACCCATTTTTAGCAAAGAGAATCTGAGCTACTTTTTGATTTGTCGGTTCATCTTCAACTAATAGTATCGAAGGATTCATTCGTTCTGCATAGACACCCAATTGTTCAGAACTATCAGGTCCAGCTAGTGATAAACTGTACTGGCTATCCTTTAACCCCTTGAGATCAATTCGCTTGATTGGCTTAGAAACAATCGCTGAATATGCCCCACGATCGGCATAAATGGCAAAAGGCACAAGTTTAACAAAAGAGATGTTCTTAAAGAGCGGTTCCGATACTAGTTCCGCAATTGAAAAAGCGGTATCATTTCGTTCCGAGTCAACCAAAACGGTTGTGTATGGTTGGAATGCCATAGCGCCATTCGTTAAGGTTTCCAATATCTCACTTTCAAAGTGTATCCGAGATGTAGTCGCTCCCCATTGTACGAACAGTTTAGACAATGAATTGTATTGCCAATCACTTCTAGAAGAAATGAGAATCCGTTCACTGGCGAATCCTCGCGGACTAACATTTATTTCACCACCATCTTTTTCGCAGGATATTGTAAACCAAAACTCTGTACCTTTATCGATTTCACTAGTAAAACCAATAGTTCCACCCATTATTTCAACGAGGCTTCGGGAAATCGCCAAACCGAGACCAGTGCCTCCATATTTTCTCGTGATCGAGGAGTCTGCTTGGGTAAATGCAGTAAAGAGAGAGCCTTGTTTCTCTTTTTCGATTCCCACACCCGTATCAGTAACCGAGAAATGAATAGTGCTCGTCGTAGCATCTTCTCCTGTGCGGTAAGCCGCCACGCGAATCTGCCCTTTATCTGTGAATTTTACAGCATTTCCAATGAGATTCACCAAAACTTGTTTTAACCGAACACTATCACCAATAAGCGATTGTTCACAAGCAATATCAACATCTACGACTACCGACAATCCCTTTTCGAATGTTTTCTGAGCGAGCACATCAACCGCTTCTTCCACAACATCGAGCGGAGTATAAGATAGACGTTCAAGTTCCAGTTTTCCCGCTTCGATTTTAGAGAAATCAAGAATGTCATTGATAATTGCCAAAAGATGTTTCCCACTTTTGTATACAATCTCGGAGTACTGCTTTTGATCATCATTTTGAGGTGTATCCATCAAAAGTTCAGCCATGCCAATAATACCGTTCAAAGGAGTGCGAATTTCATGGCTCATGGAAGCTAAAAACTGACTTTTGGCAGCACTGGCGGCAATCGCGTCCATAGTTTCCGATACCAACGTGGTGTTTGTTGTTTCAAGCTGTTTCTCATACTCCTGCATTTCAGTAATATCAACTGCTTCACACATAACGTATTCCACATCCCCCGTGAATGAAAGCTTGGGGGTTTTAGAAATGCGGAAGATTCGTTTTGATCCTGAAAAATTATGCACAATTCGTTTAACGATCAACTGCTCTCTGTTTTCAAACACATAGCGATTTTCCGTTACAGAAACACGAGCTTCATCAGCAGGAAGAACATCTTGAACTTTTTTTCCATACATGGCATCACAACTGAGTCCAAAAAACTGAGCGCAAGTAATATTCGTCATCCCAAATGTATCAGGCGATTCCAAATACCAGATCTGGCTGGACACATTATTCAAAAGCATTTCCTGACGCTCTGACATCTGTTGTGTTTTGGCTTCTGTTGCGAGAATAGTTGTCAAATCGGTTATAACCATTGCAATAGATGATTTTTCACTATGGATTCGATTGTTAAAAAGTTCGCATTTAAGTGCAATTTTCACATCGCCAAATTCGCGGAACGCAACTCCTCTTTTTCGCCCCAACTGATAATTTTTTGATATAGTCAGAGAATTTTCACGTTCTAATCGCGTCCAATTTTGCTGGCTAAAATTGTGATCTTCATAGAGATTATATTGTTGAAGCTGTTCTCGATCAGTTTTAATAATGGAACAAAATGATTCGTTTACCTCTTCAATTTTTCCCTCTGGATTGAAAAATGCAATACCCAACGATGAATTCCCAAAAATAAAATCGAGATGCCCCCGTCCTTTTTCTATATCGTTAAGATATTCACGCACCCGTCTTTTCTCTTCCTGAAGACGATTATACAGAAAGGTCGTAGTGCGAGTACTTGAGATATACAATACAATAATTAATACTGCAGAGATAATGAATCTGACAAAGAAAAGTCCCGCATTAAATGTTGTTGGCTCTGCACTTCCGGTAAAATATGACCCTAGTGAAATAAGGAGTACTGGAATTCCATAGACAAAAATTGATCTGCGATCGAGAATAAAAGCAATAGTAGTCAAATAGAGTAAATGCATGAAAAAGATGCCATTCATCCACGAATCTTGATAGGTGCGAACTATCAAGAATAACCCAACGATAAGAAATGACGTATTCAGAATAGACTTTAGCTTTCCAGTTTTGAGATAGAATAATCCGCCAACTGCAAACAGAATCGAGTTACTCAAAAAAGTAATTGCAGATGATAGCTCACCCGTTAGAAAAAGAGGCAGAGACAACACTAAAAAGAGAAAGAAAAAGGCAATACTGTTAAGAAAGAACGTTGATGATTTTTGCTGCTGTTCCGTAGACAGTTCGTTCCAATCAACGGAATCAACATGAGTCGGATGGGGAATATTTTGTAAAAATCGTTTCATTCTGGCAATGCCTCTCTATAATTATCGTCGAAGAATTGTAGGAAAAATGTCCATCAGAGGCAGTATCAAGTCTACCGCATCAACCTTGACTGCTTCGCCGGGCATTCCCCAGACAACACTGGAATCTTTATCTTGTGCGACGGTTAATGCTCCGGCATCGCGCATTGCCTTCAACCCAATCGCACCATCCGCTCCCATTCCTGTGAGAATCACACCAATACTGTTTTTCCCCGCATTGCGCGCGACAGAGTGAAATAAAACTTCCACACTAGGCCGTTGATGATACACCTGTTCACCGGTTATCACATCTGCGATATACCGCGCTCCATCGCGTTTCAAAACCATGTGAAAGTTCCCCGGGGCAATAAGGACACGGCCGGGAACAACGGCATCACCCGATACAGCTTCTTTAACATCAACTTCACAGAGTGTGTTTAACCGATCGGCGAATGAACGTGTGAAACCAGCGGGCATGTGCTGAGTAATCATTACGCCCGGTGAATTTTTTGGCAACAGTGGAAGTATCATTTCCAAAGCGCGAGTGCCTCCGGTCGAAGCTCCTATGGCAATGATTTTATTAGTCGTTACCGTCAATGCGCTTCGCACTTTCGGAGCCTCTGATTTCATCTGCAATTTTGACCGAGGAATTTGCGCAGCTGCTCTAATTTTAGCCAACAAATCGGGAACAACCTGATCAACAGAATAGGCAAGTCCAGGTTTTGCAACCACGTCCACAGCTCCGCATTCAATAGCTGTCAATGCCATCTCGCTATTTTTAGGCGCTAGCGAACTAACAATTATAACTGGAATTGGGTGGTGTTCCATGATTTTGGTAAGAAATGTTATGCCGTCCATTCTTGGCATTTCAAGATCAAGAGTAATTACATCGGGATGGAAACGGGCTATCATTTCCCGCGCGACAAAGGGATCAGGAGCAGAACCTACCACTTCCATATCAGGTGCCGCTGAAATTTCTCGTGTTAAAACAGAGCGAACAATAGCAGAATCATCGACGACGAGTACTTTAATCACTATCCACCCCGCGAGTTAGAGGACCAATCAGCATCGCGCAAGGCGTGAACTTTTACGACTGCCACATTGCCATTGAACACGTTGAATACGATTTTTCGGCCCATGCGCCCACCAACATCTTCGGAATAAATTGGAATTTTCATTTCCTGAAGAATTTTTCGCGCTACGGTGATATTTTCAAAACCCGTTTTATCCCAAATGTCATCACCCCGACTTCCGCCAAGTATCTGAGCAATAAGGTGTTCCGTTTTCGATCCACGGCGATGCATCATAGATATTGCATTTTTAGTTGAAATTTCACCAAACATCATTGTCGACGTTTCGCCGAGTTTTGGCCGAGGATACATAAAATTAGTCATGACACCAGACAACAATTGACGATCCCAAATGCAGACAGAAACGCCTGTTCCGACGACAGTTCTCATGAACCGGTTAGAGTGTAACTCTTCCGTACTTCTGGTTATCTGAACCTGACCCGGAAGGATCGTTATCGGCGCTATCTGCGAATCCATTACATCTCCTGAAGCGAATCTAATCTATTGAGTTCCTGTAAAGAAAATAGTTTATCAATGTCCAAAAGCATGCGAACGGAATGATTAATTTTCGCAACCCCCATCAAAAAAGAAACATCGAGACTCGCGCCAAACTCAGGAACCTCTTCAATTTCTTCTTCTTTGATTTTTGTTACTTCACGAACTTCATCGATAATGAAGGCTACAGTAAAAGGAGATCCCGATGCGTTAAGCTGAAGTACAACCATACAGGTTTTTTCGGTTCTCTCGCCTACTTCCATTTCAAACTTTATTCGCAAGTCGACTACTGGAACAACTTTACCGCGAAGATTTATCACACCAAGTATGAATTTTGGAGAAAGAGGCACGCGAGTAATTGACTCGAGTTGAATGATCTGTTGCACCTTAAAAAGTTCGATGCAATACTCTTCGCCACTGAGTACAAAGGTAAGATACTGTCCTGCCAAGCGAGTTCCGAACTGTTCTACGATTTCTATTGTAGCACTCTTATCCATTGTTCCTCCTATTTTTCAACCATCTGGAAAAGTTCGTTTACGTCAAGAATCAGGTTGATCTTGCCATCACCCAAAACCGCACCGCCACTAATCCACTTGTAATTTCTGAACAGGCGGCCGAGACTTTTGATCACAACCTGCTGTTTTTTTAAGATTCCATCAACCCAGAGCGCGATGCGATTGCCGAGAATATTTTCGAGAATAATCGCAATACCATCACTTGGATTCTTGCGTTCACACTCCATTCCAAGTAGGTCTGACAACCGCACAAATCGATAGAGCTGATTGTGCAGATTCAGCATCTCCCCTTTTCCTCGGACACTCTGAATTTGTCCCGGCTTGGGATTGACTGTGGATACAATAGAAAGCGTCGGAACGATCAGCGTTTCACCGCCAGCGTAGACTATCATTCCATCGATAATGGCCATTGTCAGCGGAAGTTTCACAGAAAAACAGGTTCCTTTTCCTTCATCAGAATGAATCTCTAGGCTACCTCGCATACCGAGAATATTGCGTTTAACCACATCCATTCCAACTCCACGCCCTGAAATATCAGTCACTTCTGCGGCAGTCGAAAATCCAGGAGCGAAAATAAACTGGTAAATTTCCTGTTCGCTATAGTCTCGATTCGCACTAGCAATACCGTTACTAATCGCTTTGTGAAGCAGCTTTTGCTTATTGAGCCCACGGCCATCATCGACAATGTCAATGACCACATTCCCTGATTTGTGATAGGCGCGAAGTTCTACTGTACCGATTGGCTCTTTACCGGCATCGAGTCTCTCCTGAGGAGATTCAATACCATGATCTACGGAATTGCGAAGCATATGAACCAGAGGATCGCCGATATGTTCAATAATACTCTTATCAAGTTCCGTGTCTTCACCAGTGACGATCAGTTCAACAGGCTTGTCCATTTTATTTGAGAGATCCCGTACAAGTCGACTCATTTTTTGGAACGTGCTTTTTAGAGAGATCATGCGAAGTGACATTGCCTCTTCCTGAATCTGCCGCATAACCAGACTGATCTGGCTCGCTTTCTGTTCGACACTGCGACTTTTCATGCGGACAAAATCAGGATCAGCCGTCAGCATAGATTGAGCGATAACGATTTCACCGATAGAATCAATTAGACGATCGAGCCGTTGTACTGAAACGCGCACCGTTTCATCCACCTTACCGTGAACACTTTCTGCACTATTTCGACTGTTTTCTCCCTGATTCGGTTGTGTTGGAACCGGCATTGTTCGAAGATCTGATACTGGCGAGACATTTTTTTCGATCGGAATTTGGTTATCAGAACGCGTAACAGGTGCAATTCGATCTTCTTGAACCATTGACACCTCCGGAGCTTTTGGGGATTCTACCACCGTGAATTTCTTTGTTTTTTGCAAGATCTCATCCTGTTTGGCAATAGTCGCGTGTGTTTCATTCAGGCGGCAATAGACCGCAAAAAGTTCGGGATTTACCAAAGCTTTGCCCGAAGGAAGCAACGATTCAACCTGCAGAACAAGTTCGCTAAGAAAATCAAATCCGTCGAGAAGAAGAGTCAAAATGGCAGAGTCAAAGGCAATTTTCCCCATGCGACCAGCATCCATGACACTTTCCAACGCATGCGCAAGTTCTTGAAGTGGTTTCAGATTCAAAAATCCCGCCACCCCTTTGACTGTGTGGCACGCTCGAAATGCCGCATCAACCAATTCACGATTGTTCGGAGCATTTTCAAGTTCCATCAGTGCCGATTCAGCCGCGGCCATGTGTTCTTTTGACTCTGTGATAAATTCAGTGAGAAGATCGACTTCTGCATCGACCACAAGTGTGGTACTCATGGGTGGCGTTTTGGTTTCACACGAAAGTTCTTCGCTCCGTCGAAATACACCGCCCAATTCCTCTTCACTTAACGGTATAAAAACACCTCGTTGAATCTCCTTGACGCGACCAACAACGAGATCGCGGAATGCAAAGAGCATGGGAACATGAGTGCCCTTTTCTTCGGGGACGCTTGAAAGAAGAGCGTCTTCCACATCGTGAACTAATTTTACCAAAGATCGCAGTCCCAAAACGCCGAAATCACCTTTTAAACTGTGAAGAATCGACTGAATGGAACGCCATTTTTCTTCGCTGTCGTTCTGTTCAACAGAAAGAACCAAATCCTCCAACGAATCCAGTTTTTCTAGTTCAACGCCGATATTTTCAGTGGCAAACAGCTGTTGACCTTCGTTGAGTTCTGGAAGTTCCTGTAATTTTTCTAAAAATATCTCCGCATCGGGGACAAGAGAAATCAGCGATGATATCATCGACGGTCCTCTTTCCAAGATAGGGCGAATAGAATCAGACAACATGGCTGTCTCGATGTCACTCACAAATTCACCCAGTTTTTCCTGAAATGTTTCGGAAATAGGATACTCTTCGTGCAGTTCGTCCAACTTGGCAAGAATCGATCCAAGTTGTGCAAGATCATATTCATCGGCCACGTAAAATTGAGCGACGCAACTGTTGAGTGTGTTGATTACCGGTGAAAAATCGGATTCAGTCATGACGATACCCCCGTATTTATGATTTTGATACCTACAGGAAGTCTACAATCTCATCGAACAAATTTCAAACACTATTTATACGAAATGTGCGGAATCGCTCAGGGCAACTCCGCACCAGTTATCTAGTTAAAAAAGGTCTACATATACCGTTTCTGAATCGACAAAATCTTTTTCAGTTCGAAAATCGGGTTTTCGCTGTCGCAGATCGGGCGAACCATGGCAAAATTGCGAGCACCTTTTGCCAAAACTAACTGAAGACGTTCAAAATCGATTCCCCCGAGAGTCACTGCCGGAACTGCGGCGATATCGATCATCTCTTTCATGGTGTCCAGACCGAGAACCGGATCGGGAATATTTTTGGTCGGCGTTGCGTAGACCGGACCAACACCGACGTAGTTCACCGCCAAATCGCGCGACCGTTCGGTTTCTGTGGGATTGTGAGTCGAAATGCCCACAATCATCTCATCGCCGACGAGCTTGCGCACTTCATCCACCGGCATATCGCTCTGACCGACATGAACACCATCGGCATTGGAATCAACGGCGATCTGCGGATGGTCGTTCATAATAAACAGCGTGTTTGAACCTTCGGTGATTTTCCGCATCAGTTCTGCCACCTTAAGTTTGTCAAAGTCGGTGCCATCTTTCATTCTGAGCTGAATAATCCGAATTTCGTTATCCACGAGAAGTTTGGTCACGTAGTCATAGCCGCGAACCGGATTGGTCAGAATTCCGTAAAACCCAAAATTGTCTTCTATCTTTTTCATGGTCGTTTCCTTTTTTTACTTTTCATTTTATAAAAGTGATTCCAAACAGTGATGTTTCGGTGTATATTTAGAGCAAGAGGTCGGCTCTGCATGAAGGTCGGTATCGTACCGTCGAAGGGTATCCTTCTTAGTGCAGTTGTGGGCCTCTCTCTTTTTCATCTTCTGTAAATTCTTCATACAAAACTTCTACTCTTCCAACTTTTTCTTTCATGAATTCAAAATAGCGTATTTCTTCGCGTTCAAATTTGCGTTGTAACGCCCAGCAAAAATAGTCGGCAACATTAAGAAGTGGCTCATTATTCTGTTGTTGCACGTTGAATACTACCTTGGCAACAATCTGTTGATCTGGATTTAGTTCCCCAAAGTATTCAGCTGATTTTCGAAGCGAAGATTCCAATACAAAGTTCTTTGTACTCGTTCCCCGTTCTGCAATATTCATAACGATTTTGCCGGACGTGCCAATTTTCGTTTTCATCAAATGGGAAAGTAAATCCCCATAGAATTCACCATCTTTTGTGTGATGTTTCTTATAAAAAACGGAAGGGATTTTCCGACACACAACCGCTTCAAAGGTACAGTCAATCGTGCGAAGGAAATCGTAAAATGTTTTTCTGATCTCTGCGGGATCTTCTTTTCCATGGAAGAAAAATCCCCCGTTGCGGATTCGCTTTTGAACACTTGGAACAAATTCATAATAGGGGTCATTTTCAATTGATTTCTGCAGCTCCACAAGACGAGTCCGAATCGAATCAACCGATTCGTGAAAGGTCACCATCCCAAGAATAAAGTAGCGAGAAACGCCATTCTGTCCGAGTATCGGCACTCGCCCTTTTCCAAAAAAGGTCGTATCGCCCGCTTCATCAAGATACCAATGCTTTTTGATGGATTTACTCATGGATCTACTCTACCGCTAAAAACAAATTGCTACCATACGGTAAATATACCCTTCGGCGGTTAATCTTCCAAAGTGAAGAAACTGAAATGTATTTTCAATTCTAGATTGATTCGACAGAGTGTGGCAATTCATCCCCGTTTCATCGATGTTCAAGAGAAATGGGTGGCACTGTCACCGAGAAGGGTCGCTCAATCACCGAGAAGGGTGGCGCAGTCACCGAGAAGGGTGGCGCAGTCACCGAGAAGGGTGGCGCTGTCACCGAGAAGGGTGGCGCTGTCACCGAGAAGGGTGGCGCTGTCACCGAAAAGGGTGGCGCAACCACCGAAAAGGGTGGCGCAACCACCGAGAAGGGTGGCGCTGTCACCGAGAAGTTTGTGAAAAACGTTCACAACTGTGCAGAATCAGTTGATTTTACGGCAATGTAGCGTTATACTAATCTATCACATCGACAACAGTAAAAACGGAGATACAATGAGAACAATTACTATCGAAGGCGTTGAGGTTACTCTCGCAAATCCGGTTCAACAGAAATTTGAGTGGATCGGTCAGACCCAACCGGCGCGGGAACTGGAAGCGTGCTGGCTTTCAATCCACGAACAGGATCTTCCGCTCACACCGCGACTGATCGGTGTTCCCGGCGTAGGAAAAACAACTCTCGCGGCGGCTTCAGCACAAAAACGGAATCAAGAACTCTACATCATGCAGTGCACCGCCGATACCCGTCCCGAAGATCTGATCATAACTCCCGTGCTCTCTTCGGAAGGGAAAATTTCCTACCATGCCTCGCCGCTTTTGACCGCGGCGATCACCGGCGGAATCGTTATTCTCGACGAAGGCAACCGTATGTCCGAGAAATCATGGGCATCGCTGGCAGGACTGCTCGACCATCGCCGGTCGGTAGAGTCAATCGTGGCGGGAATCACCGTGATCGCTCATACCGAATTCCGTGCAGTGGTGACCATGAACGAAGACAGTTCCACCTTTGAAATTCCCGACTATATAATCTCCCGCCTTCAACCGCAGATCCGCATCGGATTCCCCGATCGCCGTGAAGAGCTGGAAATTCTCAAATACAACATCCCCTTTGCCAACGACGAGTTGCTCGAAATGGCAGTGACGTTCCTTCAGCAGGCGCACACAGTGGATCTCCCCTACTCGATCCGCGATGGAATCAACGCGATTCGGTTCACCCTAAAACAGCAAAAAATGAATCCTCAGGTTGAACAGGATTCGCTCTTTGAAAAAGCACTTCTCAGCGTTATCGGGCCAGATCTCTTTGAACAGCTTGAAAAACCGGACAATTCGCCCTTGGTTGAACCGGCTGAGATGAGTCTCGGCGATTTTTTCTTTGGCGACGATGACGAAGATCTCAACCCCGATGACCTCGATTTCGATTATCCACCGGATGCGTCATGATCAGCTTTGAAAACCTGACAATCCTTCCCGTTCTTCACGGCCGAATCGAATCAGCCAAGGCGATTCGCCGCATTCTCAATTCCGGTAAATTTGACTGTATCGCCATTCCTCTTCCCGCGATGGTCGAAGAGATGCTCGTTGATATGGTGGAAGAGATTCCGATTATCCATACATTGGTATTGAATGATGGAGAACAAGTTGCGCTGATTCCTTCGGATCCGTGCGACCCGTTTATCGAAGCGGCGCGCCAGTCGGTTCAGTTGCGCATTCCTCTCGAGTGTCTTGGACCGGATCAGATCGCGGAATCGCCAAAACTGTTCACTCCACCCGATGAAACCCTGATCGGCAAACTCGGCTACGATGCCTGGGCGGCTCTCACAATCGAATCGATCAAGCTGAACAACACAATTGCGCCGATCGATGACACGATTGCAATTATTGCCGACGAGGTACGCAGTCTCATTCTGCGGTACAAACGGCCGGTACTTCTCATGGAAATCCACAGGATACCAGCCCTGATCGAATCGCTCAAGAGCGAACCGCAACTGGTGACAAGTGAACCGGCATCGCTGGAACTTCAGATGCTACCAATCAATCCGGCGCACTACTTTTTCCTCCTCGGTGAACTCCCCTTTGTCACCGGAGAATACGAAAAAAATCGCGCATCGCTCTTTGAAGAAGATCTGCCGGTCACCGACATGATCAAACGGCTCTTTCTGGAAACGCGGGACAGTTTCACCGGATCAAAAGCGGAAAAACACCATTTCTCGCTGACAAGACTGCAGCAGGGAATCACGTTCCTGCGGAATTTAACGATTCTGGATCATCGACTGACGCCAAATATGTTTGATATGATCACCGCAGCCAAGGGAATCGGCGGCGATTCATTCGCCCTGAAAGTTCTCAAGGCGTCCAACTTTTTCCCCTATCTCCCCATCGATTACAATGAACTGGATTATCTCTCGGTGGGGCTCACCGCTGATGGTACCATGATGATTAAGATGCCGCACAACGAGGCGATCAAGTCGATCAATCTTCTGGAAGATACGGCGAAAACGTGGCAGGCGATTTCACTCAAACCGGACCGCGAAGTGTGGCACAATCAAAATTCAGAATACCGTTGGAACATGACAAATCTCTGTTCCCACATGCCGGAAGATCTTTTCATTGAAAATTTTAACGCTCACGTTCGAGGCAAGGCGATTCGGATCATGACCGATGCTCAAGCTCGAACCGAAGAGTTTTCCACATCGATCAAAGATGGAATCGACATCCGCGAGACACTGCGAAACTGGCACACTGGCAAGATTCATGTGAAAGAGACGCCGCGGTTCCACGGAGGAATCGACACGGTGGTGATCATTTTCGATTCGAATCACGATGAACACTACCCGATGATAACCACCTGGTACGCAGAACACCACGAAGAGTCTACACTCAGTTTCTACGCCACCGATCCCTTTTCGAACACCATCGGACCGGGAATCGCCGAATGTACCTACGGTGGATTATCGCTGATTTTCCCGCCGCGATCCACGCCGGATCTTGAGTATTTCGCTCAGCAGAACCGTATCGACAATCTTCCGTTGTCAAGTCAGCTCACGATCTACTCCATGTTCTACAGCAAAGAGCAGGTGATCGCCTATATCGCCGATGAAGCACCTTCAGCGGTTCTGAAAAAACGGGCGGCGGAAATGAAAAAACATCTGCTCTGGATTCCCCTGAACAGTTTTAGTGGTGAAACCGTGCGAAAATTGCGGAAATTCCACATGCTCGATGGTCATCAAGTGCGAAGTTGGGCATCGCGGTTTATCGGGGAATAATTTTTTGTGTTTTTTCTTGCAAAGCAGTGATTCACAGAATTATATTTACCGCGTTCTGATAAAGAACACGAACTGGAGAGTAGCTCAGTCGGCAGAGCAGGTGACTGTTAATCACCGGGTCGGAGGTTCAAGTCCTCTCTCTCCAGCCAAAAAAGGTCTTCGATTATTTCGAAGGCCTTTTTTTATTGGCTATGTACCCTTTAGCTGTGGGAAATTTTAAAATCCGGTTTTTTATTTCGATATAGCGCATCTGCTTCACTGTTATTTCAATATCAAAATACAAATGCAATTGCGTTTCTTCTGGGCGTTCCGCCGCTACGCGTCGTCGGGCCATTCCAGGGGTTCGGGTAGGGAGAGGAGTTACCTCCTCTGTCCTCCCACAGAACCGTACAAGTGCTGTTCACATACGGCTCTTCGGGACATCAAATTTCACT